>NZ_CDRVFO010000005.1:0-362235 GCF_977070485.1 Lelliottia jeotgali | reverse complement strand
AAACCCTAAACTTGGCTCAGCAATCTCAAATGACTATGTGATTTCTCGCATGGTCACTTGTGATGCTGATAATCTTTTTGACTATCAGACCATACTCACAAGCACCCACACGAATTGCTTGATTCGATTTGTTAAAGAGCGTTTGGTTAAGAGCTTTTCGTCTCAACCGAGGCGCGCATTCTACGCTTTCCTCAGAGCCTGTCAAGCGTTTATTTTGAAGTTTTTTGCGAGAAACTCGTTTAGCTTCAAACACTTGGCTCGCCGCGATCTCTCGTAGCGGGAGGCGAATCATACAGCGTTTAGAAGCGCTGTCAACCACCATTTTAACCGCTATCGATCAGTCGACCGAAGCACTTCCAGTACTACCTGGATTAAGCAACTCGTTGAATTTCAAGGAGTTTCTCGTTCCGACTACGCTGGAAGTGGGGCGCATTATAAGGGGATTCGAGAAGGCGTCAAGGCTTTATTTCAAATCACTGGACGTTCAAGCAAGAAGGTGTTTTCGCGGGCACCTTGCACCTCACCCTTGCAATTGCGCACTATATTGCACACTCGCCTCCCATTATTAAAAGGATTGCCGCGCACAAATGAACATCCAGCCCCGCAGCATGGCCACCACGCTGTTCCCTGTAGGCCTGCTGCTTATCGCCATGGCATCGATACAGTCCGGTGCGTCCCTGGCCAAAAGCATGTTCCCGATCATCGGTGCACAAGGCACGACAACCCTGCGTCTGATCTTCGCCAGCATCATCATGCTGCTGATTCTGCGTCCCTGGCGCGTACGGATGACCACCCAGACGCTACGTAATGTGATCATCTACGGCATGGCCCTGGGCGGGATGAACTTCCTCTTCTATATGGCACTGCAGACAACACCACTGGGCATCGCTGTAGCCCTCGAATTCACAGGCCCATTGGCCGTAGCGCTTTTCGCGTCGCGGCGCGCCATGGATTTTTTGTGGATTGCGCTGGCAGTCAGCGGCCTGCTGCTGCTGATCCCGGTCGGCCATGGCGGCCAGCCCCTCGACCTCACGGGAGCCGCCTATGCACTGGGTGCCGGCGTGTGCTGGGCCCTGTACATTCTCTTTGGCCAACGCGCCGGAGCAGAACACGGGATTCAGAGCGCAGCGCTGGGTGTAGTGGTCGCGGCGATATTTGTTGCCCCGATCGGTATCGTCCATGCAGGCACCGCACTGTTGACACCTGCGCTCATCCCACTGGCCCTAGGCGTCGCAATACTCTCGACTGCTCTCCCCTATAGCCTGGAAATGGTCGCCCTGACCCGCATGCCCGCACGCACATTCGGCACTCTGATGAGCATAGAACCCGCCATTGGTGCCCTTTCCGGCTTATTGTTCCTGGGCGAGTTGCTGAGCGTAACCCAGTGGTTGGCCATTCTCGCCATCATTGCCGCGTCAGTGGGCGCCACCCTGTCCATGCGCCGCGACGCGAAGCCCCCTGTGGCGGCCGATTGATTTGAGAAATATTTTCATTTAGCTCGGAATTGGCCATTGTAGGGAGCAGCCCTGCTGATTAAGCTGTCACAAAACCATAATCTTTACGCTATCTACTTGCATGCACATGGATGTCAAAGAATATTCAGGAAGAACCGAAGCGATAACGACAGGGTCAGACAACTGATCAACCCTGCATTTAAGGACAGGAATGAAACGTATTTTGCTCATCCTGGCCGTCTTGGCCATTGCCGGATGTGCCGCAACGGCCAAGACTGAGGTCAAAAAAGGGAAGAAGGGCCTGCACATTAACTGCTCCGGCCTCTCCTCGTCCTGGGACAAGTGCTACAGCAAGGCCGCCACGGCCTGCAGCACACGCGGTTACAAGGTCATCGCCCGCTCTGGAGACACCGACGAAGAGCCGGGTGATTACCTCTTCGGCATCAACCCAGCCGGGTATACCAGCCGCAGCATGATCGTCATCTGCAAGTAAACAGAAAGGGCAGCTCGTGAGCTGCCCTTCTTTTATCTACTGCCCACCTCGGCTGCTCACAATGCCGCTGTACGAGTTTCGAGCCAAGCCAACGCGTCGCCTGACAGCAGGGGAGCAAGGCGCTCGCGAACCGTCGTGTGGTAGCCATTGAGCCACACCAGTTCATCCTTGGTGAGGCACTCGGTGAGCAGGCAACGTGTATCGATAGGGCATAACGTCAGGGTCTCGAAATTGAGGAAGTCACCGAACGCGCTTTTGCCCGATGCACGGTTGACCACCAGGTTCTCGATGCGCACCCCCCAAGCACCAGGGCGATAGGTCCCTGGCTCGATCGAGCTGATCATCCCCTCCTGCATAGCGGTCTGCGGCGCGGTAGCAGCCTGATAGGCAATGACCTGGGGGCCCTCATGCACATTCATGAAATAGCCGACACCGTGCCCGGTACCATGGCCATAGTCGACCTGATCCGCCCAAATCGGCGCCCTCGCGATGGCATCGAGCAAGGGCGAAAGAATACCGCGCGGGAACGTGGCGCGCGACAGGGCGATCATACCCTTGAGCACCCGAGTGCAATCCTGCTTCTGCTCAAACGTCGGAGTGCCCACCGGAACCATCCGCGTGATGTCGGTGGTGCCGCCCAGATACTGCCCTCCCGAATCGATAAGCAGCAAGCCGTTGCCTTCAATGACCGCGTGAGACTGCTCGGTGGCGCGGTAATGGGGCATTGCACCATTGGCGTTGAAGGCCGCAATGGTAGAGAAACTCAGCGAGACAAAATCGGGGCGCCGTGCACGCGCAGCACTCAATTGCTCATCGATGGTCAGTTCGGTGATGGACTCCTTACCCTGGCTCGCCTCAAACCAGGCGAAGAACTCACACAGGGCTGCGCCATCCTGCTCCATGGCGTGGCGGATATGGACCAGCTCATGTTCACCCTTGCTTGATTTGCTCAACGTGGTCGGGTTCAGCCCTTCAATCAGCTGCACCTGCGGGCCTAGGTTCTCAAGCAGGCCACAGGTCACGCGCGCGGGATCGACCAAAAGCCTGCCACCGGCAGGTACCTCTGACAGCGCCTCGCTGATCTCCGAATAATCACGCACCTCGATACCATCGGCTTCCAGCACATGGCGCAAATGCGCATCAAGCTTTCCAGCCGCGACGAACAAAATGGCCTGCTGTTGGCTGATCAATGCAAAGGAAACGAATACCGGGTTGTAGGAGACGTCACTACCGCGCAAATTGAACAACCAGGCGATGTCATCCAGCGTCGCGATGAAGTGCCAGTCTGCCCCCTTCTCTTCCATGGTGCGGCGCAACTGGGCAAGTTTTTCCGACCGACTGACTGTGGCGTGAGGCGGCAGGTGCTGATACACAGGGTTACTTGGCAGCGCAGGGCGCCCTTCCCAAACCTCGGCAAGCAAATCCCGACCGGTTACCAGACGAATGTCTCGCCCCCTGAGGCGCTCCTCGAGCTGGCGTGCAGACGCCAGCGCCATGACCGCCCCATCCACGGCCACTGTTCCTTTGGCTTGGACATTGTCGCCCAGCCACTCCAGTGCACCCGGCTTACCCGGCAGCAGCTTCATGAGTTCGATGCCGCTACCCGCCAACTCCTTGATCGCTTGCTCCCAGTAACGGCTATCGGCCCATACCCCTGCAAAATTCGCTGTAACCACCAACGTACCCACCGAGCCATCGAAGCCCGACAGCCACCGCCGCCCCTGCCAATAGCCCGGTAGGTACTCAGAAAGATGAGGGTCGGCTGAGGGCACCAGGAGGGCATCGATCCCCTCCCTGGCCATTACCTCGCGCACGCGCATCAGGCGCTCGGGAACCCTCTGCTCACGGGTGGTCTGAACGTTCATTCGCACTCCTGCGGTAACATCTTGGTTAATCCAGATGCGAGATAATGGAACACCCAAGCTCCCCCTGCAATCTCGCCGACCGACTCCCGGCCTGCAAGCCAGCGCTGCGCCGGCTAAACAAAAGCGGTTCCTGCCACTGGGAGCGAACCATCGATCACTTCCACCTGAACTTCCCGAAACCACGGGCTTCACAAGCAGTACACTCATTGCAGACAGGCTGATGCCCATGCCGAGCACCTGCGAATCAAAAGCGGGGGTCGTCCTCCTCGATACACGCGATCACACCCCTGAGCACGAACACGCAGTGCACCTGAAGCTGGCTGATGGCCTGGCCGAGCTTCTAGGATGCGCGCGAGTGGCCCCTGATCTGCCACCCAAAGCGGCCGACCGCTATTACTATCTACCCACTGAAACCCTCATCAACCCGCAACGCTATGCCCTCCTCGGCATCCGTACTGAACATGACCTGTTCGGGGGCTTGGTCAGCCACCCTTATATGGCAACCAAGGCGATCTCCCACCCGCTGCCTGCCAATGCCACCTTTCCCCAAGGCTGGACTGACGACTTCGCCCGCCAGGCCAGCGATGCCTTGCTGTGCGGTTACACCGTATTCAGCAAAGCCGATGCCCGGCGGGCCGCGCAGCTACTGCTACGCGATGGCGCAGTACGGCTCAAGCCAGTGCTGGCTTGCGCGGGTCGCGGGCAACAGGTGATCGTTCAACTGGATGAGCTGGAGCCATTGCTGGCCAACATGGACGATCAGGACCTGGCGTTGTGGGGGCTGGTGCTGGAGGAGGACCTCAGTGAAGTAGAAACCTTCAGCGTCGGCCAAGTCCGTGTCGCCGGCCTGACCTGCAGCTACCTCGGCACCCAGCAATTGACCCAGGACCACCAAGGTACCGAGGTTTACGGAGGTTCCGATCTGCTGGTGGTGCGCGGCGACTACCTGGCCTTGCTGCAACTGCCGCTGGAAGACCATCTGCGCCTTGCCGTCAACCAGGCCCTGACCTATGAGCATGCAGCCGAGCAGCACTTCCCAGGCTTCATTGCCTCCCGACGCAACTATGACATCGCACGCGGCAAAAACCCTAGGGGCCAACTGCGCAGTGGCGTGCTCGAACAATCCTGGCGTCTGGGCGGCGCCAGCAGCGCAGAGCTGCTGGCCCTGCAGGCCTTTGCCGATGACCCGGCACTGCAACAGGTTCGAGCCTCCACTCATGAAATATTCGGTACGCTCAACCTTCCCACTGACGCCACCCTCTTCTATCAAGGAAACGACAGTGAACTCGGACAATTCTGCAAATACGCGCGGATTCGCGAGCATGGCCATTCATAGTGAAACCGTCGAATTGCAGGTCGAGGACGACAGCATCGCCGGTACCCTGGTCAGCCCCGGCAGCAAGATGCCCGGGATCCTTTTCGTACATGGCTGGGGCGGTAGCCAGCAACGCGACCTTGCACGGGCCCGGCATATCACAGGGCTCGGTTGCGTGTGCATGACCTTTGACCTGCGGGGCCACGAAAAAACCGAAAGCCAGCGCCTTACGGTTACACGCGAGCAGAACCTCAAAGATCTGCTGGCTGCTTATGACCGCCTGGTTAGCCACCCCGCGGTGGACAGCAGTGCGATCGCCATCATCGGCAGCAGCTATGGCGGCTACCTGGCCAGCTTGCTGACCCTGCAGCGGCCCGTGAAGTGGCTGGCTCTACGCGTACCTGCGATGTACTGGGACGACGAATGGGACAAGCCCAAGCAGACCCTGGACCGTCAGCGCCTGCAAGCCTACCGCCAGCGCCTGCTTGGCCCAGGTGACAATCGCGCCCTGGCTGCCTGCGCGGAGTTCGCTGGCGACGTGCTGCTGGTTGAGTCGGAACAGGACGATTATGTGCCTCACACCACGCTGATGAGCTACCGTTCGGCTTTCGTCAGCGCCCACTCGCTTACCCACCGCATCGTCGACGGCGCGGACCACGCACTATCGAGCGAGCAAAGCCAGAAAGCCTATAGTTCGATCCTCGCGTCGTGGATCAGCGAGATGGTGATAGGTGCGCGTCTGGACCGCTATCCCCATTATGCCCCCTGGTATGCCTGAGACGCACCGACCTGGCAGTGCAGGCCACCGTCGACACCCCGCGCCAGGCTTCGTAACGCCTGATAAGCGGCAAAGTTGACGCTGCGCGCCTGATGTCGAAGCACGATTTCGAGGAAGGGCTCTTCGACAAAACACGCAGCTGCCGCTACCCAAGCCTGTCGTGATTGCCACTGTAGACACTGCAATACGCGGCTACCGTCATCGCTGGCCTGTATGCTGACTTCTTGCAGCCCCTCAAAACGCGAGGCCAGCTCCTCAGCGCGAAGTACCAATGCGTGGGCAAGTGCCTCCTGGCGGGTGGCAGGCACTTCATATTCGATCATCTGGGTGAACCACAGCGGTTGCGGCATGGCCAACATGGACAGTCTCCTTGCTCCGGACGCTTGCAGCGCGATGATCGGCAGGGTAAAACCTCCAGTTAACTCAAGGTCAAGAGCTTTTTCGCATGCACAGACATACGCCGACCACCCACGAAAAGCTGCTCAGCGTCGGCCAACTGGCCGCGCGCAGCGGTGTGGCGGTAACCGCTCTGCACTTCTATGAAACCAAAGGCCTGATCCAGAGTTCCCGCAACGCCGGCAACCAGCGCCGTTACCCACGGGCGATGCTGCGCCGCGTGGCGGTGATCAAGATGGCTCAGCGCTTGGGCATCCCGCTGGCCAACATCGCTAGGGCCTTGGCGACGCTACCAAGTGATCACATTCCTACCGCCGAGGACTGGCGACGATTGTCCGAAGGCTGGCGCGAAGACCTCGATCGACGCATCGACGAAATGATCCTGTTGCGCGATCAACTTAACGGCTGCATTGGCTGCGGCTGCATGTCGCTGAAGGATTGCCCGCTTCGCAATCGCCAGGATCACCTCGCCAGCGAGGGGCCCGGGCCGCATCTGCCCTGAACTACGCATTCATCCCGCGCACCGCCTATAACTAATGCCACCCGATGCTACTGACCCAGGAGGCAGCATGAGCAAGCAGGCGCTGATCATCATCGACATCCAGAACGACTATTTCCCCGGAGGCAAGTGGCCCTTGGAAGGCGCCAACCCCGCGGCCGACAATGCGGCAAAGCTGCTGGCCGCGGCACGCCAGCGAGGCGACCTTGTGGTGCATGTGCGGCATGAGTTCGAAAGCGAAGACGCGCCGTTCTTCACTCCCGACACCCAAGGCGCTGCGATTCACCCAAAAGTCCAGCCGCTGGATGACGAGCCCGTCGTGCTCAAGCACAAGGTGAATGCATTTCTTGATACCGATCTAAAGCGCAAGCTTGATGACCAAGGTGTAAAAACACTCACCATAGTCGGCAGCATGAGCCACATGTGCGTCGATGCCGCCACGCGAGCAGCAGCTGACTTTGGCTACGAAGTCACGGTGGCGCACGATGCCTGCGCCACCCTGCCTCTTGAGTTCAATGGCAAGCAAATACCGGCGGCCCAGGTGCACGATTCGGTGATGGCTGCACTCGCTTTTGCGTACGCCAAAGTGGTGAAGACCGATGACCTTCTGAAAAACTGACCGTTCAAATTACTACGTTGCGTACGAAACGCGTCGGCACCGCACCATCGTTGCGGTAGGCATAGAGGCAGTTACTGGCAAACACATGAAACTGACCGACGTGCAGGCAGTACTCGGTCTGCTCGATGATCAGCGTCAGTTGCCCTTCAGCCACATAGATCTGCTCGCTCCAGCCCTCGGCATCGGCTTCACTGGTGTAGCTCTCACCCGGCGCCAGGGTCCACTCCCAAATCTCCACCTCTCGCCGAGCGGCGCTGCTGGCCAGCAGCACCGCCTTGCTCTGGGGATGCTCACCGGCCCAGGCCAGTTCGTCGATACGGCTGGTATCACGCTGGTCGGGCGCCTGGATCAGCCGGCTGAAGGCAACCCCCAACGCTTCGGCTATCAGGTCGAGCGTAGTCAGGCTGACGTTCTTCTCACCGGCCTCGATCGCCACCAGCATGCGCCGGCTGACACCAGAACGCTCGGCCAAAGCACTCTGGCTCATCCCCACTGCATTGCGCAGGGCGCGAACGTTGAAGCTCACATGCTGCAGCACCGAAGCACGGTGCGCGGAATCTTTGTGCACTATATTGCTCACTTCTAAATGTTGCGCAGTATACTGCCCACTTTGCGGCGATTGTGCGCTGCCACTTCCGAGTAAGCAAGACCATGACCCAACCGATCAACCGCCAGCAGACCAACGTATCCTTGCGCCTGAGCAAGGCCGAAGTGGTACTGGTGTTCATCACCATGCTGTGGGGCGGCACCTTCCTGCTGGTGCACAACGTCATGACCGTGAGTGGCCCGATGTTCTTCGTCGGGCTGAGGTTTGCCGCTGCCGCCTTGTTCGTGGGCCTGGTGTCGATACGCGCGCTGCCTGGGCTGACATTCACCGAAATGAAGGCCGGCGTGCTGATCGGTGCGACTATCATGCTAGGCTATGGTCTGCAAACCATGGGGCTGCAAACCATCAGCAGCAGCCAGTCGGCCTTTATCACTGCACTGTATGTGCCCTTCGTACCGCTGTTGCAGTGGCTGGTGCTTGGCCGTCGTCCAGGGCTGATGCCAAGCCTGGGTATTTGCCTGGCGTTCCTCGGCCTGATGCTGCTCGCCGGCCCCGAGGGCGGCACCCTGCGTTTCAGCGAAGGCGAAGTCGTGACCTTGGTGAGCGCCGTGGCCATCGCCGCCGAGATCATTCTGATCAGCCGGTATGCCGGACAGGTCGATGTGCGCCGCGTCACCGTTGTGCAACTGGCCACCGCCTCGCTGCTGTCGTTCCTGATGATCGTACCGACTCAGGAGCACCTCCCCGACTTCTCCTGGCTATTGTTGCTCAGTGCACTAGGTTTGGGTGCCATGAGCGCAGTGATCCAGGTAGCGATGAACTGGGCGCAGAAATCGGTATCGCCAACCCGCGCCACGCTCATCTACGCCGGCGAGCCGGTGTGGGCGGGCATCGTCGGCCGCATCGCCGGCGAGCGTCTGCCCGGTGTGGCGCTTATAGGCGGCCTATTGATCGTCATCGCCGTGGTGGTCAGCGAACTTAAAGTTCGACGACTACGCAATGAAAGCGAAGAGCTCAAGGTAGAGGGCGAACGCGAAGGCGGGCTGTAAAGCAGTGAACAACAGCTATGCTCGTAAAAAACTGTTATAAAAAAACGGCTTGTCACACCCTGTTTGTATGATTCTGCGACAGCTTGCGTGTTGGTGATCACCTGCGCGGCACGTATGATCCTTGGCAAACCTTTCCAGAATAGAACGCTATGTCCTTGATAGTGCTACTGCTTCTGCCGTTCTTGGGCAGTTGCCTGGCAGCTGTGCTGCCGCACAACGCACGTAACGCCGAGTCGATCCTGGCTGGGCTCGTGGCCCTGGTCGGCACCGTCCAGGTAGCACTGCTGTACCCCCAGGTTGCCCACGGCGGTGTAATCCGCGAGGAGTTCCTCTGGCTGCCCAGCCTGGGCCTGAACCTGGTACTGCGCATGGACGGCTTCGCCTGGCTATTCTCGCTGCTGGTACTGGGCATAGGCACCCTGGTGTCGCTGTACGCGCGCTACTACATGTCGCCACAGGACCCGGTACCACGCTTCTTTGCCTTCTTTCTGGCGTTCATGGGCGCCATGCTCGGCCTGGTGATTTCGGGCAACCTGA
Source organism: Lelliottia jeotgali (assembly GCF_977070485.1). Lineage (NCBI taxonomy): Bacteria > Pseudomonadati > Pseudomonadota > Gammaproteobacteria > Enterobacterales > Enterobacteriaceae > Lelliottia > Lelliottia jeotgali. The sequence continues at coordinate 352,683 of NZ_CDRVFO010000005.1, read as the reverse complement.
TACAGCTGGTGTTTTTCTGGGAGCTGACCAGCCTGTTCTCGTTCCTGCTGATCGGCTACTGGCACCACCGCGCCGACGCCCGACGCGGGGCCTACATGGCGTTGATGGTTACCGGCGCCGGCGGCCTGTGCCTGTTGGTCGGCGCATTATTGCTCGGCCATGTGGTGGGCAGCTATGACCTGGATAAAGTGCTGGCTGCCGGCGAGACCATTCGCCAGCACGCGCTGTATCCAGTGCTGCTGCCCCTGATCCTGGTCGGAGCATTGAGCAAGAGCGCGCAGTTCCCCTTCCAGTTCTGGCTCCCTCATGCCATGGCAGCACCAACTCCGGTTTCGGCTTATCTTCACTCGGCAACCATGGTGAAGGCCGGGGTGTTTTTACTCGCACGGTTGTGGCCGGTGCTTTCGGGCAGCGAGGAGTGGTTCTGGATCGTCGGTGGCGCGGGGGCCATAACCCTGCTGCTGGGCGCCTTCGCAGCGATGTTCCAGAATGATCTCAAGGGCCTGCTGGCTTACTCGACCATCAGCCACCTGGGCCTGATCACGCTTCTATTGGGTTTGAACAGCCCGCTCGCCGCAGTGGCGGCCGTGTTTCACATACTCAACCATGCCACTTTCAAGGCCTCGCTGTTCATGGCCGCCGGCATCATCGACCACGAAAGCGGCACCCGCGACATCCGCCGCCTCAGCGGGCTTATCCGTCTGGTGCCCTACACCGCGACCCTGGCGATGGTGGCCAGCGCCTCGATGGCCGGCGTGCCATTGATGAACGGCTTCCTGTCCAAGGAAATGTTCTTCGCCGAAACCGTGTTCATCAGCTCCACCGCCTGGGTCGAGGCGGCACTGCCTGTGATAGCTACCCTGGCCGGCACGTTCAGCGTTGCCTACGCCTTGCGCTTCACCGTTGACGTGTTCTTTGGCCCAGCCGCCGAAGACCTGCCTCACACACCTCACGAACCTCCACGCTGGATGCGCGCGCCAGTCGAACTGCTGGTTCTCACCTGCCTGGTGGTGGGTATTTTCCCTGCCCAGTCGGTCGGCCCGTTGCTGGCCGCTGCAGCCCTTCCAGTGGTGGGTGGTACTCTGCCGGAGTACAGCCTGGCCATCTGGCACGGCTGGAATGCCCCGCTGATCATGAGCCTAGTGGCCATGAGCGGCGGCATCGTGCTTTACCTGCTGCTGCGCAACCAGTTGCGCCGAGGGCGCTTCCCGTATCCACCCCTGCTTGAGCATTTCAATGGCAAGCGCCTGTTCGAGCATGGCCAGGTGCATCTGATGTTACTGGCACGGCGCATCGAGGGGCTGTTGACCACTCGCCGTCTGCAGGCGCAACTGTTCATGCTGGTGCTTGCCGCCTTCCTCGCGGGGCTCACACCAATGCTGTACAGCGGCCTGAGCTGGGGCGAGCGCCCTAAAATCCCGGGCTCAGGTGTGTTCGTCGCCCTTTGGTTGATCGCTATCGCCTGCGCCATTGGCGCCGCCTACCAAGCCAAGTATCACCGTTTGGCCGCCTTGATCATGGTTGGCGTCTGCGGCCTCATGACCTGCATCACCTTCGTATGGTTCTCCGCACCTGACCTGGCGCTGACCCAACTGGTCGTCGAGGTTGTCACGACGGTACTGATCCTGCTCGGCCTGCGCTGGCTGCCGCGGCGTATCGAAGGTGTCTCGCCGCTGCCCGGGAGCCTCGACCGCGCCCGCATGCGGCGCCTGCGCGACCTGCTGCTGGCAATCCTGGTCGGCGGTGGCATGGCGCTGCTGTCCTACGCCATGCTGACACGACCAACGCCGAACGATATTTCCTCGTTCTATCTCAGCCGAGCCTTGCCACAAGGTGGCGGTACCAACGTGGTCAACGTAATGCTGGTTGACTTCCGTGGCTTCGACACCCTGGGCGAGATCACCGTGCTGGCGGCCGTCGCCCTGACCGTGTTCGCCCTGCTGCGCCGCTTCCGCCCACCCAAGGAGAGCATGCAGCTGCCAGCTCAGCAGCGCCAGCTTGCACCCGACGTGGTCACCGACCTGATCAACCCGCGCCATGCCACCGACACAGCGCTGGGCTTCATGATGGTGCCTGCGGTGCTGGTACGGCTGCTGCTGCCGATCGCCCTGCTGATCTCGATGTACCTGTTCATGCGGGGCCACAACCAGCCTGGCGGCGGCTTTGTCGCAGGCCTGGTGATGTCGGTGGCATTCATCCTCCAGTACATGGTCGCAGGTACCCAATGGGTCGAAGCCCAGATGAGCCTGCGCCCACTGCGCTGGATGGGCACCGGGCTACTGTGCGCAACACTGACCGGGGTTGGCGCCATGCTGCTGGGCTACCCTTTCCTGACCACGCATACCGCCCACCTGCACCTGCCATTGCTCGGCGATGTGCACGTGGCCAGCGCGCTGTTCTTCGACGTCGGCGTGTACACCGTAGTGGTCGGCTCGACCCTGCTGATCCTCACTGCCCTGGCACACCAGTCGGTGCGAGCCTACCGCCCGGGTAATCCTTCGAAACCCAGCCAAGCAGGAGCCGCCTGATGGAAGAAGTCATTGCAGTCGCCATCGGCGTACTGGCCGCATCGGGCGTGTGGCTTATCCTGCGCCCACGAACCTATCAGGTAATCATGGGCCTGTGCCTGCTGTCCTATGGCGTCAACCTCTTCATCTTCAGTATGGGCAGCCTGTTCATTGGCAAGGAGCCGATCATCAAGGAAGGCGTGACACAGGACCTGCTGCACTACACCGACCCGCTGCCCCAGGCGTTGGTTCTGACGGCCATCGTCATCAGCTTTGCCATGACCGCCCTGTTTCTGGTGGTGCTGCTGGCATCTCGCGGCCTGACCGGCACCGACCACGTGGATGGCCGGGAGCGTGATGAATGAGTGAAATGAGTCAACTGATCATCGCCCCCATCCTGCTGCCGTTGCTGACCGCAGCAGTGATGCTGATACTGGGCGAGAAGCACCGCCTGCTCAAGGCGCGTCTCAACCTGCTGTCGACCTTCAGCGGGCTGGTCATCGCCATCAGCTTGTTGTTGTGGGTGCGCGTCCAGGGGCAAGCGGAATCGATTGGTGTTTACCTGCCGGGCAACTGGCCCGCACCTTTCGGCATTGTGCTGGTGGTTGATCACCTGTCGGCGCTGCTGCTGACTTTGACCGGGGTCATCGGCATCAGCGCCCTGCTGTTCGCTCGCGCCCGCTGGGACAGCGCCGGCGCCAGCTTCCACGCACTGTTCCAGATCCAGTTGATGGGCCTGTATGGCGCCTTCCTGACTGCCGACCTGTTCAACCTGTTCGTGTTTTTCGAAGTCCTGCTAGCGGCCTCTTATGGGCTGCTTCTGCATGGCTCGGGACGAGCGCGGGTGCGGGCCGGCCTGCATTACATCGCCATCAACCTATTCGCTTCTTCGCTGTTTCTGATTGGCGCCGCGATGCTTTACGGCGTGACCGGCACCCTCAACATGGCCGACCTCGCGCTCAAAGTACCGTTAGTGCCCGAAGCCGACCGTGGTTTGCTGCACGCAGGCGCGGCAATTCTGGCCATAGCCTTCTTGGCAAAGGCCGGCATCTGGCCGCTGAATTTCTGGCTGGTACCGGCCTATGCCTCGGCCAGCGCACCCGTAGCCGCATTGTTCGCCATCATGACCAAGGTCGGCCTGTACGCAGTGTTGCGGCTCTGGTCCCTGTTGTTCTCGGGCCAGGCCGGTGCATCCGCGCATTTCGGCGGGCAGTGGCTGATCTATGGGGGGTTGGTCACCCTTGCCATCGCAGCCGTGTCGATACTTGCCGCACAACGACTGGAGCGCATAGCAGCGCTGAGCATACTTGTTTCGGCAGGCACTCTGCTTGGCGCGATCGGCTTTGCCCAGCCCGTCCTGACGGGTGCAGCATTGTTCTATCTGGTCAATTCAACCCTGGCACTGTGTGCACTGTTCCTGCTCGCCGAGCTGGTGGAACGCTCCCGCTCGGCCAACGAGCCACCACTGGAGGACGAAGAAGGCAGCATGCCTTCGCCACTCGAGTCGTTGCATCCACCCAAAGGTATCAACCTGGACGATGAGCAGAAGGCAGTGATCGGCCAGATCATTCCCTGGACCATGGCGTTTCTGGGCCTGAGTTTCATTGCCTGTGCATTGCTGATCATCGGCATGCCACCGCTTTCCGGCTTCGTCGGTAAACTCAATTTGATCAGTGCGCTGTTCAACCCACTAGGGTTGGGTGTGCCGGCCGAGCGACCGCTATCTGCGGCCGCCTGGGCGCTGGTAGTACTGCTCGTCCTGTCTGGCATGGCTTCGCTGATCGCTTTCGGCCGCGTGGGCATCCAGCGCTTCTGGAAGCCTGAAGAGCGGCCCTCCCCCGCGCTGCGACACTACGAATGCCTGTCGATCGTCATTTTGCTGGGCCTTTGCATCATGCTCAGCTTCCGAGCCGAGCCGCTGCTACGTTACACCCAGGACACTGCTGCCAGCCTGCAGACCCCTGACACCTACATCAGGGCCGTAATGGCCGCGCAGCCGATCCCTGGCCCGACCACGCTCGACGCACAGGTGCAGCCATGAGCCGATTTTTCCCCGCACCGCTGCTGTCTGTCGCACTCTTCGTACTGTGGTTGCTGCTGAACCTCTCCGTAAGCCCGGGCAATCTGCTCCTCGCAGCCGCGCTTGGTATTCTGGCGCCGCTGCTGATGGCACCACTGCGCCCCCAGCACGCCCATGTGCGCAGGCCGCTGACAGTTGCAAAACTGCTGGGCCGGGTAGGTATCGACGTCATCCAGTCCAACCTGCAAGTAGCCCTCAGCGTGTTGCGCACCGGGCAACACCCGCCTCGCTCGGCCTTTGTCCATATCCCCCTGGACCTGCGCGACGCCCACGGCCTGGCAGCACTGTCGATGATCACCACCGTAGTACCCGGAACCGTTTGGTCAGAACTGGCCCTGGACCGTAGCGTCCTGTTGCTGCACGTGTTCGACCTCAAGGATGAAAACGCCTTCATCGAGCACTTCAAACACACCTACGAACGACCGCTGATGGAGATTTTCCAATGACAGGCCTGCTAGCCTATGCGGTGCTCGCCAGCTTGTTCATCTTCGCCCTGGCCATGGGCCTGACGCTGATTCGGTTGTTTCGCGGCCCTTCCGCCCAGGACCGGGTACTGGCACTGGACTACCTGTACATCCTGGCCATGCTCATGATGCTGGTATTGGGGATCCGCTATGCCAGCGATACCTACTTTGAAGGCGCACTATTGATTGCACTGTTCGGCTTTGTCGGCTCGTTTGCCCTGGCCAAGTTCTTGCTGCGTGGTGAGGTAATAGAATGACCGATGTTCTTGAACTACCACTCTGGCTGGAGCTTGTTACCGCTGCCCTGCTGCTGCTCGGCAGCCTGTTTGCATTGATCGGGGCAATTGGCCTGCTGCGCCTCAAGGATTATTTCCAGCGCATGCACCCGCCAGCCCTGGCCTCGACCATCGGGACCTGGTGCGTTGCCTTAGCTTCGATCATCTATTTTTCATGGCTCAAGCAAGGCCCGGTACTGCACGCTTGGTTGATCCCTGTTCTACTGTCGATCACCGTACCGGTCACTACCCTGCTACTGGCCAGGGCGGCACTGTTTCGCAAACGCATGTCCGGGGAAGCTGTACCCGAAGAAGTCAGTAGCGGCCAAGAGGGGGGCAATTGATGTGCAGCATGCTCATTCTTGGGTGATACGCTGCAACTCTCGCCGCACCATGGCGACGTAGGGAGGCGGGCTTAACTGATAGAGCTGGGCCGCCACCCAGGTCAACCAGGCCGCCTGCATTTCATCGCGCCGCGCCAGCAAACGTTCTGCTTGTGCCACGGCCATGGCCCGATATTGTCGATGGAACGCGGCACGGCTGCCATCCGCCACCTGCCCCTCGTTCATTCACTCGCCTTGAAAGTGGTCAACTCGCCCTTACGCCATTTTGCGACCTTACCGGTCACGGCCTTGAGCAGCTTGCCCAGGCCCTCTTGGACTTGCTGTTGAGCCGCGAACACTAGCATTACGCCTTGGCCTTCACGGAACACGATACCTTCACCCTCCGGCACCGAGACAAAGGCATAGTCCCCTACGCCGTAGACGTTCAGTTTGATCTCACGAAAGCGCATTTCCAACTTGCCGCCTTCACGACTGGGCAATACGGCAGCACGAAAGTGGTCCCCTACCTTCAATTCCAAACGCTGCTTGTCATCGACCACCAACGCGCTCTCGGTGTCGATTTCGGCCATATACAGGCCTTCGGGGTTCTGCTCGGTGACATAAACGAAACGGCCTTGAAACAGCTTGGCCAACTTACCGCGCAAATCGCCAAGGGCGAACAAAGCGTGGGTATCCAGAGTACTGACTGCCAATGAAGTAATCCTCAAATCGGTAACATCCGCCCCCACTCACCATCGGTGAGGCACGGCCCTTTCATTTCGATAGGCGAAAAGAGTAATGAAGCGATGTGCATTACGTCTGTGCCTTCTGGCTATACAGCATGGAGGAAACTTTACTCCTGCTTGCCAGACTTCGCCCGAAGGACGGGTTTAGGCACAATCCCCAACCGGGAAGCGTAATGTCTTACAACTATTCCGTCAGAAAAGATGCGATAGATAACGCCAGGCCCTTCGGCAGAACGGGCTCTGCAATCCATCAGCGCATTACTGGGAAAGAAATATGCACGAAAACACAGAAACACGTCGAGAGGCAAAGCGCATTTATTCTCGCTCCATACCTCGTTACGTCGTTATCCCTGCCGGCATCGAGTTCTTCCACGTCACTGAAAGCGCTACCGGTAGAGTAAAGGGGTTTCGACGTCGCCACCATGATGCCTGCGAGCTGGCCCGTAGCCTCGAAAACTGAACGACAGTCAGGCGGCTCGGCCTTTCTCCAGCTGTTTCAGCCAGGCCGCCTGACACTGCAGCGCCTCATCACGTGTCGCAAACGCAGGGCCCCGCCGTTCGCCGTTTATCAGCACCACCCAACATACTCGACGCCCCAGCGCCTGCAAGGCAGCGGACACACCTGAACCAATCATCACGGCTACATCGACTCGGCTATTCATCATTCCCTCCGGAATTTACTTAGCAACCTAACGATGCAGCCATGATACGCCCGCCAACCTGCCGAAAAAAGCCAACATTGGTATAGCAGTATTGCGCCAGCAGTAACGAATTAGCCCGTAGGAGCCAGCAAACGCAAAAAGCCCCAAGGATCGCTCCGTGGGGCCTGGCACACAACGCTCGGTCAGATCTGGCGCTGGTGGCGATCGAGCTGCTCGTGGCGCTCCTGGGCTTCGATGCAGTACTTGGTGGTCGGGCTGATCAGCAGGCGCTGCAGGCCGATCGGTTCACCGCTGTCGTCGCACCAGCCAAAGCTTTCGTCAGCGATACGGCCCAAGGCCATTTCCAGCTGCGGAAGCAGGCGCTGGTCGCGCTCGATGGCATTTACCAACCAGTGACGCTCTTCTTCGACCGAGGCCACGTCGGCAGGATCCGACGGGGTATCCAGGCTTTCGATGGTGGCACGGCTCAGCTCGATGCGTTCATGGGTTTCTACTTTCATCGCCTGCAACAGGCCAGTGAAGAAGGCCAGTTGATCAGCGTTCATGTAGTCATCGGCCGACATGGCCAGCAACTGTTCCTTGGTCATCGATTTCTCTATGAAAAAATGTGCATTTGGGCGATTCGGGTGTCGCCAACGCCTGGGCATTGGCAACAGAATTCTTCAAGCGCCAATCGGCACTCTTTTGCAGGGGGCGGCAGTCTAAGGCCCCACGTCGCAAGGGGCAACACCAATCACCGGGTAATTGACCGAAATGACGTGGTTTGCGCCTGACGGCAGCAACTTACGCTTCAGGCGTTGCCACTGGCATTACATCTTTAAAGCCAGGGCAGATCACTGGAGCGGTTTCATGGGGCCTCTTCCCCAGCCAGGCTCCAGCCATGACATCATCTATCAGACTCCCGCGTGCCACCACTGCGTCTTGTTCCGTTGCCAAGAGGTTCGCCAGCCGCCCCACCCTGTTCGAAATTGCGGCACAGCTTTTGGTCGAGCACTGGCCAGATTATGGGCTCGATACCAATCTCGACCCCCTGTCCCTGCAACTCGCCAGCTTCGGCCCGATCATGGGTGATGCCTATGTGCGCCCGCTTTATCTGGTCTTGGTGGAGCGATATTGCCTGCAGCGTACACTGAACCTGACCGCTGATCAGGATGTGCCTTGTCGCAATCATGCCATAGACCCCGACAACCCCGTTCCGGTTGACCTGCATGTACTTGAAACGCTGGTAAACGATTGCGGGCCGATGCTGCTGCACGCCTATCGCACAGCGATGGTCAACTTCTGGTGCGAGGCCGACAGCCAAGGTGAGACGCCATGGATGTGGTTTGCCAACCACCTGCAGGCGCTGCTACGCAGCGCCGCCGAGCAAGCACACAACGATGGCAAGCTGGCGGCTGCCGCAGCCACGCTGAAGGCATTGTCTGACGACCAGGCCAAACCGGATGACCTGCTAGCCCTGACCAGCAGCCATGGAGTTTCCATACACACTCTGGCCTGCAATTATTCCGCTGACTGGCAACTCGATCCTTACCTTGCCAGTGCGCTACTCATCGAACGGCCCGAATCACCAGGCCAGCCGCCCTTCACCTTATTGTTCACGCCAATAGGCCGATTGCTGTCATTTGCGTCGCGCCAACAGCTGCAGGACAGCATTGCCAGGCACTGGCCATCCGTCATTACCATGTCGCCAACCAACGTGCGCCTGGGCACTCTCGAGCAGCAGCCATTCCAGGCCCAAGCGGCCAACTTGCTGCAGCAACAACTGGAATGCCTGGAGCTGGCCACCTTGTCATTCAAGGGCACAAGCAGCGCCCAACAACTCGCCGACGCACTGGATCGGCTAACTTCCATGACGCATCTGTGCGACATGAACGACTTGGCCAGCCAGGAAGCACTGGTCGATCAGTTGCCAGACTGGATACGTGCGGGCAAGCCCCAAGCCCTGATCGTCTATAGCTCGATGCTTACGGACGTCGCCCGCAGCATCTCAGAGAGCGAAGGGCAAACCTGGCTTGACGGTGTGCCTAGCGCGCATGACTTTGCCTGCGAACGCCTCACCGAACTGATCCTGCGTGACCACCCCGAATCCATGCTGGACCCGGCGGCCGTGCGGGTGATCAATTATCAAACCGTCGAAACAGCGCTACCACTGCCGGGCGAAGTCATCAATGGGGGGACCTTAAAACCGGTCACCTTCAGCTTGGCCCAACTGGCAATCGCCAATCTGGGGCTGCTCAAACCCGGCCGCGTAGTGGTGGAAAGCGTCGATGGTCAAGCGATCCCCGCTTGGCTGGACACGCCGGCGCTGCGTGCACTCGTCACCGAAGCCGATATTGGGTCGACATACCCTGCGCGGTTACGCGCGTTGCTGCTCAATGATGCGCAGGCACGCGCGCACCGCGAGGACCTGTTCGCCAAGCAGCTGATTACGCAATTGCCAACAAAGGTGATGGGCGGATTTCTCGAGCATGGTCGGCCAGCGCCAGCGGCAATTGTGGCCATAGAGCAGGTGCTTGCCCCCTTGCCCAATGAGCACAGCAGTTGGGTCATGCGCCCTCTAGGCCTGCTGCGGACAATGGACGCGACTGCCGATCATCCGCTCAATACCTGGCTGATCGAGGACGACTCCTTCAAAAACGCCCAGTGCCTGCTTTACCGCCCCCTGCACCGCGAACCGGTGGTCGAGTATGCAGACCGCATGGCGCTGCTGGTGGCGCTCTCAGAGCCTGGCGATTTACAAAACGACGTGCTCCAGCGCCTGGCCCCGGAAGACCGCCGCATCTATGCCCATGGTGGCTTCAAGGAGCCGCACCTGTTTTACCCGCTGGAGGATGACTGGGCGGTGCCACTGGTCAGGCCTGCGCCCATCACCTTGTCGCGCGAAGCCGCCGTGCTCAGCCCTGCACGGGCCATCTACGAAGCATGTGTGCTGGAAACGTTGAGCAATTTCAAGTCGCAATCGGCAAGCAGCGCCGAAACCCGCTGGCAGCGCTGGGAAGAGCTGGGCTGGTTATTGCTCAATACCGTATTGCCCTTTGTAGAAGGCCCTCTGGCGGAAGCCGCCTGGTTAGTGCAGATGGAAACCACATTCGCCCGCTTGGTCGATGCCGAGGGCCAGGGCAGTAAAGGTGACCGCACAGGCGCCTGGATCGAACTGCTGGTCAATGTCGCATTCCTGATCTTCAACCATGCCATGAGACGACAGGAGCAGGAGCATCCGTTGCATGCAGTCCTTCCTCCCGGAGAGCTGAACGAGCCAATACCGGCACCGATTGTGTTGACCACCCCAACTCAGGCCCAGCTCGAATTCAGATGGGCCCAACCAACACTCAGGCTCGACAGCAGCCAGGCCAAAGCGCTTGCCGAGCTGCAGGCAGATGTGTCAACGATAGCGCTCGGCCCACCCATCCCTACGGGGCCGATGCGCGGTTTGTATTTGCAGGCTGATCACTTACTGGTACTGCTCGAGGGCAAGCTGTTCAAGGCACAGTTGGACCCAACTCTGGATCAGATGCGAATTATCGGCAGCGGAAACGACAAATCCCCAGGCCCTTTGCTCAGGCGTGATGAGGCAGGCCGTTGGCAGCTCGACCTGCGCCTTCGACTGCGCGGTGGCATGCCACCCTCCAAGCGGATAGCCAGTCTGCAAGCGCAACGCAAGCACAATACCCGGGAGAAGATCGACCGGGTGGTAAACGATTCAAAAAGCATCACTGAGCAGCTGCCGTACATGAAAAAGCTGCGCGAGCTGGCCAGCCGGTCAGACGACCCGCGCATATTACGTAACTGCCTCGAAAAGCTGCAGACGTTCGAGACGTTCGTTGCCGAGCATATCCAGCGCCTGCAAGAACTCAATGAACTGACGCCGGTGACCGACTACAAGGTCAAACGCGCGGGGACGCTCTACCAGCACCTCAATTGCCAATTGCAGATCCGTGAGCTGTTGATGCGCCTGTACAAACCCGAACGTGCCCGCTTGCTGGACATGATCGAGCAAGAAGCCGAATCGACGCCCGCGGATCAGGTGGTTCTCGCTGCAAGGTTGGCCAACTTGACGTCACTGATCGATAGCCTGTTCGACAACGCCACTGCCTTCGACCAGGGGCTTGAGAACCTGCGCCAGCTGGCAAGCCCTTCGCTGCACGGCACCCTGAAGATGGTGCAGGGGCTTCAAGAGCAGCGAGGCCGTTGGTCACCTTTGCACTGGCGCTTCATGCGCCTCGAAAACTGTGTCAACCGCATCACGCTCGAACCGCTGGGCGACGCCGGAACCTTCTGGCTCGAGCGTACGAGGGACAGCATCGAACTGGCCATAGGGCAACGGGTTCAGCTGAGCAAACGGGTCAATGCCAGCGACGAGGCCAAGCACCGCTTGCTGGAAAACATCATGCAGCATCTGGAGACCGCTAAACGACGGGCCGGCATTCTGCAAAGCCAGTTCGACGAGGTCGCAGTACCCTCGGCGTTTACACAACTGCGAAGCGATATCGGTGACATGACTGCAGATGTGCTCAGCCAACTCGCCGAATACGCCGACTGGCCCCAATCCACCTCCGTGAAGCAACTCAGCCAGCAATTGCCCGGCCTGATCGAAACCCGTGACGATGGACTGCTGCTGGGCCAGCCGCGGGCGGACGATGACAACATCGTCGACATTCCTGGCAGTGAGCAAGGGTCAGTTACACGCAGCTACAAGTGTGACAATGAGCAGTGGGTACCGGTACACGCTGCACAGAATAAAACTCACGCGCGTCCTCCAGCCAAACTAAAGGCGCTACTCAGCGAAAGCGAAAGGCGCCTGTCCAGCGCACGAAGCAGCCTGGTCCTGATGCAAGGCGCCAAGGCCAACACCTATCTGCCAGTTGAAATCGAGGAGATACTGCTGCTGCACCGCGATGGCCTTGACCACCACCGAGCAGCCATCGAACTGCGCTTGACCCGTGACAACCAGACTGACGAGAGCATCCACGATGCCGATGCGGCACTGAGCATCAAGGCGATCGAAGACCTGTCGGCAACGCTGACCAAGCAGGCGGTCGAGCAGAGAACGCGGGTAGCATTGCTGCAAAAGCCTCGAATGAGCGAACTGGGCTTTCTGCTGGAGCATAAGCAGGTGCAGGTTCGTATGACCGGCCCACGGCGGCAACTGGCCAAGCTAGCGGGCCGGGCCGATGACTACCTCGAGGAATACGCCATCAGCCGTGATGGCGAAGATCTCTGGTATGCACATTTCCACTATTCGGACGGGGATGCCGAACAGACCACCTATACCGCCGGCCACCTGAAAACGGCTGAGCAGCGCCATGCACGTGGCCGTGTCGTCAAAGATGCTGGCGGGCATGAGACCGAAGTGCATCGCAGCCCGATCGACCTGGCAGCGGCGAAGCGGTACTTCTTCGACCACCAGGCCTGATCACCGGCAGGGGCAGGTCGCTGCCCCTGCCGCAGGTCAGCAGTCCTTGAATTGAGCCTCGCGCTTGGCAATGAAGGCGGCCATCCCCTCCTTCTGGTCTTCAGTGGCAAATGCCGCATGAAACACACGACGCTCGAAACGCACACCTTCGCTCAGCGTGACTTCAAAGGCCCGGTTGACGCTCTCCTTGACCATCATGCTCACCGGGATCGACTTACCAGCAATGGTCGCAGCCACCTTCAATGCCTCCTCGACCAGTTCGGCCTGTGGCACCACGCGCGCAACGAGGCCTGCACGCTCCGCCTCCTCAGCCCCCATCAGACGCCCCGTCAGGCACAGCTCCATGGCTTTGGCCTTGCCCACGGCCCGGGTCAGGCGCTGGGTACCGCCCATGCCTGGCAGTACGCCCAGGTTGATTTCCGGCTGTCCGAACTTTGCATTGTCGGCCGCCAGAATGAAGTCGCACATCATCGCCAGCTCACAACCACCGCCCAAGGCAAAACCCGATACCGCAGCGATGATCGGCTTGCGGCGATTGGCAATGCGGTCGGCATCACTGAACAGGTCATCGACGTAGATCTGCGGGTATTTGAGCTCAGCCATTTCCTTGATATCGGCACCGGCGGCAAAGGCTTTGGCCGAACCGGTCAGCACTACGCAGCCGATATTCGGGTCACGCTCGAGCTGGTCCAGGGCCTGATTGATCTCACTGACGATCTGTGCGTTGAGCGCATTGAGCGCCTGGGGCCGGTTCAGGGTAATCAGGCCGACCTTGTCGTGAATATCCAACAGGATGGTTTCGAATGCCATGCAGACTGCTCCTTCAAAGATTGCGCGCAATGACCATGCGCTGAATGTCGCTGGTGCCTTCGTAGATCTGGCAAACCCGCACGTCGCGGTAAATCCGCTCCAGCGGAAAGTCACTCAGATAGCCATAACCGCCTAATGTCTGCAAGGCATCCGAACAGACCTTTTCGGCCATTTCCGAGGCAAACAGCTTGGCCATCGACGCTTCCACCAGCGCAGGGCGCCCGGCATCGCGCAGTGCTGCGGCGTGCAGCACCATCTGCCGAGCCACGGCGATTTTGGTGGCCATGTCCGCCAAGCGGAACGCTACCGCCTGGTGCTCGATCAAGGGTTTACCGAAGCTGCAACGCTCCTTGGCGTAATCACGGGCAACTTCAAACGCAGCACGGGCCATGCCCACCGACTGCGAAGCAATGCCAATGCGCCCACCCTCAAGATTGGCCAGGGCGATCTTGTAACCCTGCCCCTCATCGCCCAGGCGGTTGGCCACTGGAACGCGCACATTGTCGAAAACGATCTGGCAGGTGTCGGATGCGTGCTGGCCGAGCTTGTCTTCGACTCGCGCCACTTGGTAACCCGGCAAGTCGGTGGGCACGATGAAGGCGCTGATACCACGCTTGCCTGCCTCCGGATCGGTGACAGCGAAAACAATCACCACACCGGCGTTCTGCCCGGAGGTAATGAACTGTTTGCTGCCGTTGAGCACATAGTAGTCGCCATCCAGCCGTGCACGGGTTTTCAGGCTGCTGGCATCGGAACCGGCCTGGGGTTCGGTGAGAGCGAATGCACCGATCATCGACCCGCTGGCCAGCGGTGCAAGGTACTGCTGCTTTTGCAGTTCGCTGCCAAACTTGAGGATGGGCACGCACCCTACCGAATTGTGCACACTCATGATGGTCGAGCAGGCGCCATCGCCAGCAGCGATTTCTTCCAGGGCCATGGCATAGGCCACATAGCCGGTGTCACTGCCACCATACTGCTCGGGCACCAGCATGCCGAACAGGCCGAGTTCGGCCATCTCCTGGATGGCTTCCCGGGGGAAGCGGTGTTCCTTGTCCCATTGTTCGGCAAAAGGCTTGAGGCGTTCCTGGGCAAAAGCCCGGACCGCATCGACGATCTGTTGTTGCTCGTCAGTTACCAGCATGGTTCACCTCAATACAGACATTCGACAGCCATGGCCGTGGCCTCGCCACCGCCGATGCAGATGGCCGCAACGCCGCGGCGTAGGTTGTTCTGGCGAAGGGCCGACAGCAAGGTCACCAGGATGCGTGCGCCGGAAGCGCCGATCGGGTGACCAAGGGCGCAGGCGCCGCCGTGGATGTTGACCTTATCGTGCGGCAGGTCAAGGTGTTTCATGGCCGCCAGCGTGACCACGGCGAAGGCCTCGTTGATCTCGAACAGGTCGACGTCGGCCAGGTTCCAGCCGGTGCGTTTCATCAACCTGTCGATGGCCCCGATCGGCGCGGTCGGGAAAAGCGCCGGGGTATCTGCGAAGGCCGCGTGGCCATGGATGACTGCCAGGGCCTTGAGGCCGCGCTTGTCGGCTTCGGAGCGGCGCATCAGGACCAGCGCCGCAGCACCGTCGGAAATCGAACTGGCGTTGGCTGCGGTCACCGTACCACCTTCACGGAAGGCAGGCTTGAGCTGCGGGATCTTGTCCAGGCGCGCCTTGGGCGGCTGCTCGTCGTCCGTGATGACGCGCTTTTCCTTGCCCTCGGTGACTTCCACCGGCACGATCTCGGCGGTAAAGCGGCCGCTGCTGATCGCGTCCTGGGCACGGGTAAGCGAGGCGATGGCGAACTGGTCCTGGGCTTCGCGGGTGAAGCCGTTGGCCTGGGCGCAGTCTTCGGCGAAGGTGCCCATCAGGCGGCCTTTGTCATAGGCGTCTTCCAGGCCGTCCATGAACATGTGGTCGATGATCCTGCCGTGGCCCATGCGGTAGCCGCCACGGGCTTTGTCCAGCAGATACGGGGCGTTGGTCATGCTTTCCATGCCGCCCGCCACCGCCACGTCTGCGGTGCCCGCCAGCAGCAGGTCATGGGCCATGATCGCGGCCTGCATGCCCGAGCCGCACATTTTGTTAAGGGTGGTGCAGGTGGTGTGCTTGTCCAGCCCGGCACCCAGTGCAGCCTGTCGTGCCGGCGCCTGGCCCAGCCCGGCCGGCAGTACGCAGCCGAACAGCACTTGCTCGACACTGGCGGGATCGATGCCGGCACGTTCCACGGCACCACGAATGGCCGCGCTGCCCAGCTGTGGCGCGGTCAGGCTTTTCAGATCGCCCTGCAGGCCGCCCATGGGCGTGCGCACGGCGCTGACGATAACGATAGGATCATTGGCGAGGGTCATGTTCGCTTTCCTTATTTGGCAGCCATGCGCAGTGCGCCGTCGAGGCGGATCACCTCGCCGTTGAGCATGCTGTTCTCGATGATGTGACGGGCCAGCGCCGCGTATTCCTGCGGGCGGCCCAGGCGCGGCGGGAACGGCACACCGGCAGCCAGCGAAGTACGTACCTCTTCGGTCATGCCGGCCATCATCGGGGTTTCGAAAATACCCGGGGCGATGGTCATCACACGAATGCCGTAACGCGCCAGCTCGCGGGCAACCGGCAATGTCAGGCTGGCGATGGCGCCCTTGGAGGCGGCGTAGGCAGCCTGGCCTATCTGACCGTCATAGGCGGCGATCGAGGCGGTATTGACGATCACCCCGCGCTCGCCGCTTTCGTCGGCAACGCCTTCAGCCATCGCAGCAGCAGCCAGGCGCAGCAGGTTGAAGCTACCGACCAGGTTGACGTTGATGACCTTGGCGAAACTGGCCAGGCCGTGTGGCCCTTGTTTGCCCAGCACTTTTTCGGCACCGACGATGCCCGCACAATTGACCAGCCCGTGCAGGCTGCCAAAAGCCGTTACAGCGGCATCGACGGCGGCCTGGGCCGCTTGCTCGTCGCTGATGTCGGCGATCGCAAAGCGGGCGTTGTCACCCAGCTCGCGGGCCTTGGCCTCGACAGCCTGGGCATTGAGGTCAACCAGCATGACCTTGGCGCCGGCCTCGACCAGCATCTGCGCAGTGGCAGCACCCAGCCCTGAAGCTGCGCCGCTGACGATAAAGTGTTTGTTGGCGATGTGCATGATCGGGTTCCTTTCAGGCGCGGGCAGGAGTGGCCTGTTGCGCTTGTTGTTTGGCAACTTCCTGATTGCGCAGGATGAAGCGTTGCAGCTTGCCGCTCGGGGTCTTGGGCAGCTCGCTGACGAATTCGATTTCCCTGGGATAGGCGTGGGCATACAACCGCTGGCGAACGTGCTGGCGCAGGGTCTCTTCCAGCTCGGCACTACCGTGAACACCGCTAGCCAGCACCACAAAGGCCTTGATCAGTTCGGTGCGCTCAGGGTCCGGCTTGCCAATCACTGCGGCTTCGATCACAGCCGGGTGCTCGATCAGTGCGCTTTCCACATCGAACGGACCAACGCGGTAGCCAGAGGTGGTGATCACGTCGTCGCTGCGGCCGACGAAGCTGATGCTGCCGTCGGTGTTCAACTCGACGGTATCGCCGCTCAGGTAATACTTGCCGACGAAGGCCTTGGTGGGCAGGCCGTGATAGCCACCGAACCAGCAAAGCGGCGACTGCTCCCGATCCACTGCCAGAATGCCAGGCTGCCCTGCGGGCAATTCGGCGCCCTGCTCGTCCAGCACCACGATGCGGTGGCCAGGGATGGCAAAACCGGCCGAACCCGCCCGCACGGGATGCTCAAGGCCGTGGTGGTTGCACAACACCATGCCCAGCTCGGTCTGCCCGTAGTGGTCATGGATGGTCACGCCCAACTCATCGGCGAACCAGCGGATCACCTCGGGGTTGAGCGGTTCACCGGCACTGCTGACGACCCGCAGGCGGCCCTGGACCGGCGTTGAGAACGCCTTGCCAGCGGCGATCAGCAAGCGATATGCGGTGGGCGAACCTGCCAGGTTGGTGATGCCCAGCTTGTCGATCACCCGCGCGCAGCTTTCGACACTGAACGGGCCATCGTAGAAGGTGGTGGCGTGACCCAGCGACAACGGCCCGGTGACCGCGTAGTAAAGGCCATAGGCCCACCCTGGGTCGGCCAGGTTCCAAAAGTTGTCTTGTGGCTGCAGGCCAATGGCATCGCGCATATAGCCCTGGAACGCGACGATCGCGCGTAGCGGCACTTCCAAGGGTTTGGCAGGGCCAGTGGTGCCCGAGGTGAACATCAGCAGGAAGGGATCGTTGCCCGAGCGCATCACTGGCTCGCAATCGGCAGAGGCGGCATCGAGCAGGCGCTGGAAGTCCAGTTCACCCTCGTCAGCGCCGACGATGATCGGCACGGGGCACACGGCCAGATCGTCCAGCTTGGCGCGGTTGCCACGGTCGGTGACCACTACCTTGGCATGCGACTGCTCCAGGCGGTGCTCGATGGCTTTGGGGCCAAAGGCAGTGAACAACGGCTGGTAAACAGCGCCCAGGCGCCAGGTGGCGAGGATGGTCACCAGCAACTCGGGGGTGCGTGGCATCAGCCCTGCTACACGGTCACCGGCCTGCACGCCTTGGGCCCTCAGGACACTGGCAAAGCGGGCCGCCATGGCTTGCATCTGCCCGAATGTGTAGAGCCTGCCATTGCCCTCTCGGTCCTCGTAGACCAGGGCGATACCACCTTGGGCCACATGGCGGTCACAGCATTCGACGCAGGCATTGAGGGCTGCGAGGCTGCCGTGCAGCCCCATTGCGGCCTCGGCATGATTGAATGAAAGGACGGCGTCGCCATACTCGCGCATCGTCAGACTCCTGGGTTCTTATTGTTGGAGTGCACCATCGGTCTGACGATGTTCGCGCCGCCTGCCTACCTGGGCAATGGCCAAAGCTGTCAATCTGAATGAGCGTTTTGGCCGCGTGTCTTCTCAGCCTTCGCAATGCGCCAACTGCCCGTCGGAGCATGGCTATTGCAGGGCCGGTTTACGCCTGCAGGAAGACACTGCGGTAATGCCCCGGATTGCACCCGAACCACTTGCGAAACGCCTTGTAGAACGAACTGCTGTCGGCAAAGCCCAACCGCTCGGCGATGTCGCCAAGCCCAAGCTGCGGCTGCGCCAGCCAGGCAATTGCCAACTCGCGGCGAATACTGTCTTTAAGCGCCTGGTAGCTCTGGCCCTCTTCGCCCAAACGGCGCCGCAAGGTTGACGCCGACATGCACAATGTTGCCGCCAGTTGCTCGGCGGCAGGCCATTGGCTGGGCGCCTGCTGGCTAAGCGTCTGGCGGATACGACGGGCCAGGCTGTTCGGGTCGCGATACTTCACCAGGATGTTGCCAGGTGCCTCTGCCAGAAAGCGCTGAAGCTCGTCCTCACTGCGGCGCATCGGCAGGTCAAGGCAGTCCCCGGCGATGATCATCCGGGTCAAGGGGCGTTCGAACTGCAGGTTTTCCGAGAACATCACCCGGTAGTCATCACAGAAAGGTGGCTCGGCGCACCGCAAGTCAATCGCCAGGATCGGAATACGCCGCCCTCCCAACCAACAGGCGACGCCGTGCACGATCATCCAGAAGGTAAAATAGGTGAACGCACGCCGAGGCTGATCATTGGGTTCAACGATGACGATTTCGGCCAGGCTTTTCTGGCGCACCAGTACCGGTTGCAGGTCCTGCAGCATCAGCGAAAGAAATGCCAACGCCGTTTCCAGGCCAGCCTGCAGGGTGGGCTGGGCCATGCTCGCCCGACACAGGAATGCCAGGCTTCCAGTACGCAGCCCACGGGGGTCCATGGCGAAGAATTCATCGTTGCAGCGTTGCGCCAGCAAGCGCCAAAGCCGGGAGTAAGCCTCGGCGCTGACGCGTGCATCAGCCTGGTCGAGCTGGCCGATGTCGATGCCAGCCTGCGCCAGCAGAGCGGCATCCGGCTCACCCGCCGGGCAGGTCTGCAACAGGGCTTCGCGCACCAGTTGCATGGAGATGGTGTCTTTCTCGCTCATCGGCCCTCCTGGCTGTTGCGTGCCGCCCATGTTAGGCCGGCATGGAAAAAACACCAGCGTTGGATTACAGACTGGCAGCCAGGGCCAGGAACGCCTGGATCAGCCGCAGCTCGCGGCGCCGCTCCAGGCATCCCACCAGATGCTGGTTACGCAAACCGTGGCCGACCAGCGGCCGCGCCACCACTCGCGGGTCATTGGCCACCTCGGTCGAGGAGACCACACCAATCCCAAGCTCCGACGCCACTGCCTCGGTGACTGCCTCACGGCTGTCCAGCTCCAGCAACACCCTGGGCCTTACCGACGCTTGGTCACACGCCTTGTCGAAGGTTCGCCGGGTGGTCGAACTGGGTTCGCGCAGTACCATGATCTGTTCATGCAGAGCAGCCAGTGGCAGGTCACCCTGCCCGCTAGCCCAGGCATGGCCTGCCGGCAGCAGTGCGCACAAACGCGACTCGCAGAGGTTTTGCAAGTAAAGGCCCTTGCGCGGTTCGATCTCGGTCAATACGGCCACGTCGGCATGCTCTGACAACAATGCGGCCAAGGTCTCCTGGGCATTGCCCAGGCGCAGGTTGACGGTGATGCCCGGGTAGCGTTCACGCAATAGCGCCAGCATCGGCATGACCCGGTGCGGCCCATCTGCGGCCACCTCCAAGCGGCCGGTGAGCAATTGGCGATTGGCCTCGAGCATCGCCTGTGCCTCTTCGGCCAGGCCGAACATCGCCCGGGTGATAGCCGCAAGGCGGGTACCCTCCTCGGTCAGCTCCACCCGCCGTGCCGTGCGCCGTAACAGGGTGATCTGGTAGTGCTCTTCCAACGCCTTGACGTGCCCGGTCACCGCCGGCTGGCTAATGAACAAGCGCGCAGCAGCACGGGTGAAACTGCCCTCACGGGCGACGGCGTCGAAAGCGCGAAGCTGGAACAGGTTCATATTTATCGGCCTGACTTATGGCTGGCATAACAACAAACAATTTGATTGATAGCTTGGCCAATTGCAACCTAGCCCTCGTAGTTTCAGCGCCAGCTTTTTTCGGCTGACCACCCGCAGCTTGTGAGGAACCACGCAATGAGCAACGCCCCGATCCTGCTGACCCCCGGCCCACTGACCACATCCCTGCGCACCCGACAAGCCATGCTGGTGGACTGGGGCTCCTGGGACCGTGATTTCAACCAGCTGACTGCCAGTGTCTGCGAGCAACTGCTGGCAATCATCGACGGCTCCGCCAGCCACCATTGCGTCCCCCTGCAAGGCAGCGGCACCTTCGCCGTGGAGGCCGCCATCGGCACCCTGGTGCCGCGCGACGGCAAGGTACTGGTGCTGATCAACGGCGCTTACGGCCAGCGCCTGGCGAAAATCTGCAAAGTGCTGGGGCGCAACTTCAGCACTTTCGAAACCGCCGAAGACCAACCGACCACCGCTACCGACGTCGATCGCCTGCTGGCGGCAGACCCCAGCGTGACCCACGTGGCGCTGATCCACTGCGAAACCAGCACCGGCATCCTCAACCCGCTGCACGAGATCGCTCAGGTGATCAAGCGCCACGGCAAGCGCCTGATCATCGATGCCATGAGCTCGTTCGGCGCCCTGCCGATCGACGCCCGCGAAATCCCCTTCGAGGCACTGATCGCAGCGTCCGGCAAATGCCTGGAAGGCGTCCCCGGGATGGGCTTCGTTTTCGCCGAGAAAACCGCACTGGCAGCCGCCGAGGGCAATGCCCACTCGCTGGCCATGGACCTGCACGACCAGCACGCCTACATGGCCAAGACCGGCCAATGGCGCTTCACCCCACCTACCCATGTGGTTGCCGCCCTGCACGAGGCGCTGCAGCAGTACGCCGAGGAAGGTGGCCTGCCGGCGCGCCACCAGCGCTACGCCGACAACTGCAAGACCCTGCTCGATGGCATGGCGGCCATCGGCCTGCGCAGCTTCCTGCCAGCCGACATCCAGGCGCCGATAATCGTAACCTTCCACGCCCCGAATGACGCCCGCTACCAGTTCAAGGACTTCTACGAACGGGTCAAGGCCAAAGGCTTCATCCTCTACCCCGGCAAGTTGACCCAGGTCGAGACCTTCCGCGTCGGCTGCATCGGCGTGGTCGGCCCGGACGGCATGCAAGCTGCTGTGAATGCCGTGGCCGACGTGCTGCGGGAAATGGAAGTACTGGACATCTGACCCTCTGCCCATCCGCCTTCAGGAAATAGCGCACATGAACTACAGCAACCCCACCCAGCTGCAAGCCGCCATCCTCGACTGGGCCGGCACCGTGGTCGACTTCGGCTCTTTCGCACCGACCCAGATCTTCGTCGAAGCCTTTGCCGAGTTCGACGTCCAGGTTTCCATCGAGGAAGCGCGCGGCCCAATGGGCATGGGTAAGTGGGACCATATCCGCACCCTGTGTGACGTGCCGGAAATTGCCGAACGCTATCGCAAGGTGTTCGGCCGCACGCCGACCGACGAGGACGTCACCGCCATCTATAACCGCTTCATGCCGCTGCAGATTGAGAAGATCGCCGTGCATTCAGCACTGATCCCCGGCGCTCTGGACACCCTCACCGGCCTTCGCCAGGACGGCCTGAAAATAGGCTCATGCTCTGGCTACCCGAAAGTGGTGATGGACAAGGTTGTCGAACTGGCAGCACAGAACGGCTATGTCGCCGACCATGTGGTGGCCACCGACGAAACCCCGAACGGCCGCCCGTGGCCGGCACAGGCACTGGCCAACGTGATCGCCCTGGGCATCGACGACGTAGCGGCCTGCGTCAAGGTCGACGACACCGTACCGGGCATCCTCGAAGGCCGTCGTGCCGGTATGTGGACCGTGGCACTGGTGTGCTCGGGCAACGCACTTGGGCTTACCTGGGAAGGTTACCAGGCATTGAGCGCAGAGCAGCTGGAGAGTGAACGCAAGCGCATTCATGCGCTGTTCGCAGGGTCACGCCCGCACTACCTGATCGACACCATCAACGAACTGCCCGAGGTGGTCGCCGATATCAACCGGCGGTTGGCCAAGGGGGAGATGCCGCAGGCGTTCTGACCGATCTGTGTTACAGCTTTCGCCGGCGAGCCGGCCCCCACAATCGACCCGCTGTTTTCACGAACAGTGATGTAACTGTGGGAGCAGGCTTGCCGGCGACAGGGCCGGTTCAGACTGCCCTGTTCAGCTTCACCCAAGAGGAGAACTTGTCGATGAAACCCTGCAGAAACGGCCGGGTCTTGTCATTGAGCTTGCCACTGTCCTCGAAAAGGCTGGCCGCACCACCGATATAAGCTTCGGGCATCTGCATGCACGGCATGTCGAGAAACACCAGCGACTGCCGCACCGCATGGTTGGCACCAAACCCGCCAATGGCTCCGGGCGAAACGCTCACCACCGCCGTAGGTTTGCCACTCCAGGCACTTTGCCCGTAGGGACGTGAACCCACGTCGATGGCATTTTTCAGGCAGCCCGGTACAGAACGGTTGTACTCGGGGGTGACGAACAGCACCGCGTCGCTGCGCCGGATCTCATCGCGAAAGCGCTTCCACGGCTCGGGCACGCCCGCAGCCTCGACATCCTCGTTGTACAGTGGCAGATCGCCGATTTCGACGATTTTCAAGGCAAGACTGGACGGTGCCAGCTCTGAAAGGGCACGGGCCACCTTGCGGTTGTACGAATCCTTGCGCAAGCTGCCGACGACGACCGCTACCGAATACACCTGGCTCATGGCGATTTTCAACCTTTGCTGGGTTAAGAGACGTTGTAGTTATAGATGACCATTGCTCGGCGCTTAGGTTTTTTTCCTCCGCCAGAAAACTTCCAGGTACCATCCACGGTCTATTCCTGCAGACATTCCCTACGTAATTCAGAGGTTTTCACCTAAATGGCAGCAGTAATGGTCGGCCAATTCCACGCCCGTGACGCCGAAGGCCGTATCTACCCCGTACACGAGTTCCAAGAGTCCACCCTGCAGACTGACGGCAGCGCACAGGGCGCACCGGTTACCACCTATCGCCTGGCCATCGGCGACCGGGTCAACCACTTGGGTGAAGACCGTTTTGAACTGGTACAGACCGGCGTCGAGATCATTCGTATTCCTTGACGCAATCGACCGTATAGTTTCCGCTTTCGTTCTGCAGGCCGTGCACATCGGCGACGAAACCGGGAAAACCGCTGTTGAAGGCGCGGGCAAACACCAGGTAGTCGAGGATCGAGCGGGTTGCTTCAGTGAACCGCTCCCCCGGCATGATCAAAGGTATGCCGGGCGGGTATGGCACCAGCATGACTGCCGCGACGCGGCCGAGCAATGCCTCGATCGGCACCGCTTCCACCTCACCGCGCACCATATGGTCATAGGCCCGGGCCGGGCTGAGCGCCACTTCCGGCAAGCGACTGAACAACCCTTTGAGTTGCTTGGCCGTGGCATTGACGCGATAGCGTTGATGCAACTGGTTGCACAGGTCGCGCAATCCAATACCGTGGTAGCGTGCCGTGTCGACCGCAACGATGCTCGGCAGGCACTGGCTTAACGGAGTATTGCCATCATAATGGCGTTTGAACTCCAGCAACTCGGTCAGCAGCGTACTCCACTTGCCCTTGGTAATGCCCATCGAGAACAGCACCAGGAAGCTATAAAGGCCGGTTTTCTCCACCACCAACCCGCGCTCCCAGAGAAACTTGCTGACCACTGCCGCGGGAATGCCCTGCTCGTCCAACACCCCGTCGGCCCGCAACCCCGGCATCACCAAGGTGACCTTGAGCGGGTCAAGCAGCACATAATCGCCCGCCAATTCGCCAAAGCCATGCCACTGCGCCCCAGGTTGGAGCAGCCAGTCCTGCGCGGCGAGCTGATCGATGCCTTCTGCCCCCGGCGGCTGCCAGATACTGAACCACCAATCAGTGGCAGCGATATGTGCACGCAGGTTGGCCAGGGCGCGACGAAAGCTCAGTGCCTCGTCAAACATCTCTTGCAGCAGCGAGCGCCCTGCGTGGCCCTCCATCATGGTCGAAGCCACATCCAAAGAAGCGAGGATGCTGTACTGCGGCGAGGTGGAAATATGCATCATGAAGGCTTCATTGAAGCGACCACGGTCCAGTTGCCGCTGGGCGCCGTCCTGCACATGAATCATCGACGCCTGGCTGAAGGCAGCCAGCAGCTTGTGCGTAGAGTGCGTGCTGAACACCAACGGACTGTCCTCGGTGCAGGCCGTACCCATCGCATAGCGCCCCGTGAAGAACTCATGAAACGCCGCGTAAGCGAACCAGGCTTCATCGAAGTGCAGCACCTCGGCGCTGCTGCCCAGAGCTTGCTTGATCAGCCCGGCGTGATAACACAGCCCGTCATAGGTTGAATTGGTCACCACCGCCAGCTTGATGCGCGGTTCGCGCCCTTTGGCCAAGGGGTTGGCCCGCACCTTGGCCTGGATCGATTCGGCGCTGAATTCGCTGAGCGGGATCGGCCCGATGATGCCCAGCTCGTTGCGCTCCGGGCACAGGTAGATGGGAATGGCGCCGGTCATGATGATGGCATGGACCACCGACTTGTGGCAGTTACGGTCCACCAGCACCAGGTCATCACGGCCGACCATGGCATGCCAGACGATCTTGTTGGCGGTGGAGGTGCCATTGATCACGAAGAAGGTATGGTCGGCGCCAAAGTTGCGCGCCGCCCTGGCTTCGGCCGCTGCCAAAGGGCCAGTGTGATCGAGCAGCGAGCCCAGTTCCGGCACCGAGACGGACAAGTCCGAGCGCAAGGTATTCTCGCCGAAGAATTGATGGAAGGCTTGGCCCACCGGGCTTTTGCGGTAAGCCACGCCACCGCCATGGCCGGGCGTGTGCCAGGAATAATTGGACTGCGCGGTGTGTTGTACCAAGGCCTTGAAGAAAGGCGGCAGCAAGCCGTCGAGGTAGTTGTGTGCGGCACGTGCTACCTGGCGGGCGAGGAACGGCACGGTATCCTCGAACAGGTAAAGGATGCCGCGCAGCTGGTTGAGCTCGCTCATCGCTTCAGCAGGGGCGTTTTCCAGGGTGACTGACCTGTTCGCCCAGGGCGAATATTGGCAGGTTCGGGGCACGCTGGCGGGCCAGGCGTATCAGCTCGGCCATGTTCTGCAACAAGTGAGTGTTTTCGCCGACGCCTTCGGCGGCGATCATCATGCAGGCCAGCCCGTGATGAGTGGCAGCGACCAGACGGGCTTCAGCATTGTCTGCGGCGGCGAGAATGGCGAAGCCGTCCTGACGCAGTTCCTCGGCAATCCCCCGCACACGCTCGCCGGCAACGCTGTCGGCCTTTATGGCGCGGTGGACAATGAGGATGGGGAACTTGAGGTCCTTGTACATCAGGCTGCTACCTCCGAAGGATAGAGCATCCTTCACAGGGTAGTAGAGCCTGGTGCTGTCAGTACGGTCCTGTCGCAGGCACGCCGTTTCTTACACGAATTTGCAATTCAGTAAAAACATGGGAGCCGGCTTGCCGGCGACAAGGCCAGGGCAAGCTCAGCATCAACCGGCAGGCGTCTCGGTCAATGCCTGCCACATCGACGGCCCGCCCGCCGATTTGGCGATAGCCGCCAGGCGCTCTGCATGCGCCTCCAGTTCCTCGGCAGTGGCCATGATCACCCGCCCAGGCGCACGCCCGGTAATCCGGCGGATTTCGCTGCCACCGCTGCCCTGCCCTTCATTGTCGCCGTCAGCCCCATTGCCAGCCAGCGAAAGGCTGGTCTGGCCACCGGTCATTGCCAGGTAGACGTCAGCCAACAGCTCCGAGTCGAGCAGCGCGCCGTGCAGTTCACGGCCAGAGTTGTCGATATCGTAACGCTTGCACAGCGCGTCAAGGCTGTTGCGCTGCCCCGGGTGCCGGGCACGGGCCAGCAACAGTGTGTCGAGGATGGTGCAGTGCTGCGAGATGTCGGCGCGGTCGCGCTGGCCAAGCAGGGCGAACTCGTTGTTGATGAAGCCCACGTCGAACGCCGCGTTATGGATGACCAGCGTGGCGCCCTGAATGAATTCAAAGAATTCCTCGGCCACATCGCCGAAGCGCGGCTTGCCGACCAGGAACGCGTCGGTGATGCCATGGACATTGATCGCGCCCTCGTCACTCTCGCGGTCCGGCTGCAGATAGACGTGGAAGTGCCGACCGGTCAGGCGCCGGCCAATGACTTCGACGCAGCCGATCTCGATGATCCGGTGGCCTTCGCTGACCGGCATGCCGGTGGTTTCGGTATCGAGAATGACCAGGCGTTTATCTTGCTGCTGCTCCACGCGGGGCGCTCCAACTTGCATCAGTTACAAAGCCGAGGATTGTACCCCAGCTCAACGTTTGGCGCGTACCTCGTCGACGCCACGGTTGGCCAACTGGTCAGCGCGCTCGTTACCGGGGTGGCCGATGTGCCCGCGTACCCACTTCCAGGTGACCTTGTGGCGGTTGACCTGCTCGTCTAGCTGCTGCCACAGGTCGGCGTTCTTCACCGGCTCCTTCGCGGCGGTTTTCCAGCCGCGCTTCTTCCAGTTGACCATCCACTCGTTGATGCCCTTCATCACGTACTGCGAGTCGGTGGTCAACACCACTTCGCATTCGCGCTTGAGTGCCATCAAACCCTGGATCGCGGCCATCAGTTCCATGCGGTTGTTGGTGGTTTCGCGCTCGCCGCCCCACAGCTCCTTTTCGACGCCCTTGTAGATCAGCAGGACACCCCAGCCACCAGGGCCTGGATTGCCCTTGCAGGCACCATCGGTATACAACTCGACGCTATCGCTCATGTACCACTCATGTTCAGTGCTTTTCGGTGTCCGGGCTGACCGCGGTGCGGTTGACCTTGGCCAGTGGCAAAGGCAGCAGCTTGCCCATCGGTTCGCGGCGCTCCTGGCGCAGCGGCCTCAGGCCAACCACCATCTTGCGCGCTACCAGCAGGTAAACCCCGCCACCGGAGCTCTGCCAACCGCCTGCCACCCGTTCCCAGCCCGCCAGGCGTTGTTGCCAGGCCGGTGAGGCAAGCGGCGGACGATAGCACCCGAAGCGGCGTTTCTCCAGCGCGAAGCCCAGCAGGTTGAGCCAGTCACCGACCCGTGACGGCGAGATGCAGCGGGCCTTGCGCAGCGCGCCGTGGCTGAAGAAGTGGCGTATGCCCCAACTGCTCCAGGGGTTGATGCCGACGATCAGCAGATGCCCGCCGGGGCGTACGGCACTGGCGGCCTCGCGCAGCAGGCCATGGGGCGACAGGCAGAAGTCCAGGCCGTGCTGCAGCACCACCACGTCGGCGGCATGCTCGCTCAAGGGCCAGGCCTGCTCCTCGCAGACGATCTCCACCCCTGGCAGCGGCGCGCCCAGCCGCACGTTGCGCTGTACCTGAGGGGCGCTGGGCGGTGCCTCGGCGCAGGGGCCATAATGCACCAGGTACCCCCCGAAGAAGCGCCCGAGCTCCTCCTCCAACAATTTTTCTTCTTCTTTGAGCATCAGCTGGCCGAGCGGGCCGTGGAACCAGTCACGGGCCAGGCTGATCAGCTCGATCCAGGCCGGGTCGGCCTGGGCAAAGGGTTGGTCGGTCATTTGCGCTCTCCCTCGAAGGTTCTCGCACCGCGCCATCGCGGCTAAGATGGCCTCATGTGCCACGCTTGGCGATACGGATCCGCACCATGATACAGATCGATGCTCTCCCCGCTTTCTCCGACAACTACATCTGGTTGTTACAGGATACTGCCAAACGCCGCTGCGCGGTGGTCGATCCTGGTGATGCCGCCCCCGTGGAGGCATGGCTGGCCGCCAATCCCGACTGGGTGCTGGAGGATATTCTGGTCACCCACCACCACAATGACCACGTCGGCGGTGTCGAGCGGCTGAAAAAACTGACCGGTGCGCGGGTCAGCGGCCCGGCCAACGAGCGTATTCCGTGCCGTGACCTTGCCTTGGACGAAGGTGACGAAGTGACCGCGGTGGGCGTGACCTTCCAGGTTCTGGCGGTGCCGGGGCACACGCTGGGCCATATCGCCTTTTTCAGCGACCAGCCCGCGACGCCGGTGCTGTTCAGTGGCGACACCCTGTTCGCCGCCGGCTGCGGGCGGATGTTCGAAGGCACGCCAGAGCAGATGCAGCCGGCCCTCGCCAGGTTGGCCTCGCTGCCGGAGCGTACCGAGGTGTACTGCGCCCACGAGTACACCCTCAGCAACTTGCGCTTCGCCAAGGCCGTCGAGCCGCAAAATCCGCACGTTTTGCAACGATTCGATGATGTTACCCGACTGCGCGCCGACAATCGCATCACATTGCCATCAACTATCGGCCTGGAACGGCTGACCAACCCTTTTCTGCGAACCTCTGAAACATTAGTTAAACAAAAAGCTGACGAATGGAAGGGACATTCAAACACCACGCATGTCGCTGTTTTTGCTGCCTTGAGGTCTTGGAAGGACACCTTCTGATAACCTGAAGATATATCGCAACAGGCGCTCGAAGGTTGACCCGGCGGGATGCGGTTTCTAGAATCGCCGAAATTTTTGCCCGGATACCCGTCCCCGCCGATGTCTTCCCGTAGCCGCAGAACCGCTCATTCAGTCGCCCTGACGCGCCTGGCCCAAATCAGTGCGCTGGCGCTGGCCGCCACCCTGGTGGGCTGCCAGAGCACCCGTCAGCTCGACGAATCCGACAGCGTTCGCGCGCACAGCTATCAGGCGCGGATCAAACACAAGCCCGTTCCGCTCACGGTCAAACCCGCCGAGCAGGCGCCGCAGGATGTGTGGGAGCGCATGCGCCAGGGCTTTGCCCTGCAAGACACCATCGACGTCAACCCGCGCATCGAGCAGCAGCGCCTGTGGTTTGCCAGCAACCCATCGTTCCTCGAAAACGCCGGTGAGCGCGGCAGCCTGTACCTGCACTACATCGTCGAGCGCCTGGAAGAACGCGACATGCCGCTGGAGCTGGCCCTGTTGCCGGCGATCGAAAGCGCCTACAACCCCATGGCCTACTCGCGCGCCCATGCCGCAGGCATGTGGCAGTTCATTCCCTCCACCGGGCGCCACTTCAATCTGCGCCAGACCAATTTCTACGATGGTCGCCGCGACATCACCGCGTCGACCAACGCCGCGCTGGACTACCTGAGCCGCCTGCACGACATGTTCAACGGCGACTGGCTGCTGGCACTGGCCGCCTACAACGCCGGCGAAGGCACCGTCAGCCGGGCGATCGAGCGCAACGAGAAACTCGGCCTGCCAACCGATTACTGGAACCTGCCACTGCCGCAGGAAACGCGCGATTACGTGCCCAAACTGCTGGCCCTGTCGCAGGTGGTCCTGACCCCTGAAGCCTACGGCGTGAACCTCAACCCGATCGCCAACGAGCCCTACTTCGAAGCTGTCGCCATCAAGGACCGTCTGGACCTGTCGCGGGTAGCCGCCTTCGCGAACATCGACGAAGACGAACTGATCCAGCTCAACCCGGCATTCAAGAAGCGCATGACCGTGGATGGGCCGAAACAATTGCTTGTACCTACGGCCAAGGCGCAACTGCTGTCCGACAGCCTCTCCAACCTCAAGCCTGAACAACTGGTCAGCCTGCAGCCGAACAAGGCCGTGTTCGCACGCGCCGTGGCCGAAGCCAAGGCGCCTGCCAGCGCGCGCAGTTACCGCGTGAAGCGGGGCGACAGCCTGAGCACAATTGCCAGGGCCAACCGGGTTTCGGTAAAGGATATTCAGCGCTGGAACAAACTATCGGGTAGCCGTGTAAAGGCCGGCCAGGTGCTGGCACTGCGTGGCGGTAGTGCGGCAGGCAACCGGGTGGCGGCATCCTCCAAGCGCTCTACCCAGTACAAGGTCCGTAAGGGTGACTCGCTGTATCTGGTGGCAAAACGTTTCAATGTAGAGATGAAGCACCTCAAGCGCTGGAATCCGCGCAGCGGGCATGCCCTCAAGCCAGGCCAGACCTTGACCGTCTACCTGGGGCACTGATGCGAACCGGGGGCTGCTTTGCAGCCCCGTAATCTCCTTCCAGACACACCCTTTTTCCAACCCCGCCAAGCTGTTACTGTAGCCCGACCAAAGCCCAACGCCTCTGGATCGGATGCCGACTTGATACGTCCCCTCCTGCTGTCCCTCAGCCTGGCCTTGAGCTTTCCCGCAGCCGCGATGGTGAGCGAAAGCCACGGATACGCGCAGTTCGGCACGCTCAAGTACCCAGCCACATTCACCCACTTCGACTGGGTCAACCCGCAAGCGCCCAAGGGCGGCACCTTGCGCGCCATGGCATTGGGCACGTTCGACACGCTCAACGCCTATACCTTCAAGGGTTCTAGCCCGGTCACAACGCCGAACTTCCTGCAGTACGGTGTCAACGAGCTCAACGAAACGCTGATGGTCGGTACCGGCATGTACGACCCTTCCGGGGACGAGCCCACCTCCAGTTACGGCCTCATCGCCCGCTCGGTGGAGTACAGCGAGGACCGCAGTTGGGTGGTGTTCAACCTGCGCCCGCAAGCGCGCTGGCATGACGGCAAACCGATCACCTCTGCCGACGTGGCCTTCTCCTACCGCACGCTGCTCAAGGACGGCCACCCGATCTACCGCACCAACCTGCAGGAAGTGCAGCGCGTCGATATCCTCGGCCCGCTGCGCATCCGTTTCGTGTTCAAGCGCGCTGGCAACCCGCTGCTGATCCTGCGCCTGGGCGAGATGCCGGTGCTGCCCAAACACTACTGGCAAGGCCGCGATTTCAAGGCCACCACCTTCGAGCCGCCGCTTGGCAGCGGCCCCTACCGTATCACCCAGGTACAGCCCGGCAGGCGCCTGGTGTTCGAGCGGGTAAAGAACTATTGGGGCAAGGACCTGGCGGTGAACCGCGGCAAGTACAACTTCAACCGCATCGAATACGAGTTCTATCGGGACGCCACAGTCGCGTTCGAAGCCTTCAAGGCCGGCGAGTTCGACATCTATATCGAGCATCAGGCAAAGAACTGGGCCAACGGCTACAACTTCCCGGCACTGCGCCGTGGCGAGGTGATAAAGGCCCAGATCCCGCATCGCATTCCGACCCAGACCCAAGGGTTGTTCATGAACAGCCGCCGCGCAACCTTCAGCGACGCCAGGGTACGCCAGGCGCTGGGCCTGATGCTCGACTTCCAGTGGACCAACCGCGCCCTGTTCAGCGGCGCCTACCGCCGCTCGACCAGCTACTACCCCAACAGCGAGTTTGCCGCCAGCGGCCTGCCTACGGGCAAGGAATGGCTGCTGCTGGCGCCGTTCCGTGACCAACTGCCGGAAAAGCTGTTCACCCAGCCCTACCAGGTCAGCCACACCGATGGCCGCGGCATCGACCGCCAGAGCCTGCGCCAGGCGCTGAGCCTGCTCGGCCACGCCGGCTGGAAGCTCGACGGCCAGCGCCTGGTGAACGCACAAGGCCAGCAGCTGCGCATGGAACTGCTGCTGGTGAATCCCAACCTCGAACGCATCCTGCAACCTTATGTCGAAAACCTGGCGAGCATCGGCATCGATGCGCGCTTGCGCACCGTGGACCGTGCCCAGTACAAACAACGCCTGGACCAGTTCGACTTCGACATGATTCTGATGACCTTGAGCCAGACCTTGAGCCCCGGCCTTGAGCAGTGGCTGTACTTCCATTCCAGCCAGGCTGCGACCAAGGGCAGCAAAAATTATGCTGGGGTCAAGGATCCGGTGGTCGACCATCTGCTCGACACCTTGCTCGCCGCACGCACCCGCGATGACCAGGTCGCCGCCGCCCGCGCCCTGGACCGCGTGCTTTCCTGGCAGTACTACATGATCCCCAACTGGTATCTCGACAATCACCGCCTGGCCTACCGCAACCGGTTCGGTTTCGTCACCACACCGCCCTATACCCTCGGGCTGAATACCTGGTGGCTAAAGACTTCGGAGAAAGCCCAATGATGCCAACGTACCGCCTGCGCCAGCTCGCGGGCAGCCTGCTGCTAGCCTGCCTGAGCCTGCCGGCCATGGCCGCGCCGCAACACGCACTGACCCTATATGATGAAGCGCCGAAGTACCCGGCCGACTTCAAGCATTTCGACTACGTCAACCCCGACGCGCCCAAGGGCGGCACCTTCCGCCAGTCCAGTTTCGGCGGATTCGACAGCCTCAACCCGTTCATCAACAAAGGCGTCGCCGCCGAAAACGTCAGCGCCATCTACGACACCTTGATGCGCCAGAGCCTAGACGAGCCGTTCACCGAGTACGGCCTGGTTGCCGGCAAGATCGAAAAGGCCCCGGACAACAGCTGGGTGCGCTTCTACCTGCGCCCCGAGGCGCGCTTCCACGACGGCCACCCTATGCGGGCCGAAGACGTGGTATTCACCTTCAACGCCCTGATCAAGGACGGCGCACCGCTTTACCGCCAGTACTATGGTGATGTTGCCCAAGTCGTCGCCGAAGACCCGCTGCGTGTGCTGTTCACCTTCAAGCACAAGAACAACCGCGAGTTGCCGCTGATCCTCGGCCAGTTGCCCGTGCTACCCAAGCACTGGTACGAAGGCCGCGAATTCAACCGCGGCAACCTGGAAATCCCGCTCGGCAGCGGCCCGTACAAGATCACCGAGGTCAAGCCCGGCCGCTCGATCCGCTACGAGCGGGTCAAGGACTACTGGGCCAAGGACCTGCCGCTCAACCGCGGCCAGTTCAACTTCGACGCAATGACCTTCGACTCCTACCGCGACAACACCGTCGCGCTGGAAGCACTCAAGGCCGGCCAATTCGATTATGGCCTGGAAACCAGCGCGAAAAACTGGGCCACCGCCTACAACGTTCCCGCCGTACGCGATGGCCGCCTGATCAAGGAAGAGCTGCCCAACGGCAACCCCACAGGCATGCAGGGTTTCATTTTCAACCTGCGTAAACCGGTGTTTCAGGACATCCGCGTACGCCAGGCGCTGAGCCTGCTGCTGGACTTCGAGTGGACCAACAAGCAGTTGTTCAACGGCGCCTACACCCGCACCGGCAGCTATTTCGAAAACTCCGAAATGGCCGCCCAAGGCCTGCCCTCGCCTGACGAGCTGAAGATCCTTGAGCCGCTGCGCGGCAAGGTCCCCGAACAGGTGTTCAGCGAGGCTTTCCACAACCCGGTCACCGACGGCAGCGGCATGATCCGCGAACAGCAGCGCCAGGCCTACAAGCTGCTGATGGACGCTGGCTGGAAGATCGTCGACGACAAGATGGTCGACAAGAACGGCAAACCGGTGTCCATCGAGTTTCTGCTGGCCCAGACCGAATTCGAGCGCATCCTGCTGCCGTTCAAACGCAACCTGGCCGACCTTGGCATCGACCTGAACATCCGCCGCGTTGACGTTTCCCAGTACATCACCCGCCTGCGCTCGCGTGACTTCGACATGATCGTCAGTGGCTATCCGCAGTCCAGCTCCCCAGGCAACGAGCAGCGCGAGTTCTGGTCCAGTGCCGCTGCCGACAACCCCGGCAGCCGCAACTTCATGGGCCTGCGCGACCCGGCGATCGATCAACTGGTCGAAGCACTGATCAACGCCGATTCCCGGCAAAGCCTGATCAACCACTCCCGCGCCCTGGACCGCGTGTTGCTGTGGGGCTACTACGTAATCCCCAACTGGCACATCAAGACTTGGCGCGTGGCTTACTGGAACCACATCGGCCACCCCGATGTTTCGCCCAAGTACGACATCGGCATCGACACCTGGTGGATCAAGCCAGACGTGACGCCAGCCGTGTCTGAAACGCCCGCGCAAGAGGCCAACTGACATGCTGGCCTACATCCTGCGTCGCCTGCTGCTGATCATCCCGACTCTGTTCGGCATCCTGGTGATCAACTTCATCATCGTCCAGGCCGCCCCCGGCGGCCCCGTGGAACAGATGATCGCCAAGCTCGAAGGCTTCGAGGGCGCCACCAGCCGGATCGCCGGCGGCGGCGCCGAAGTCTCCGTGGCCGGCTCCAACTACCGCGGCGCCCAGGGCCTCGACCCGGCGCTGATCGCAGAAATCGAGCGCATGTACGGCTTCGACAAGTCGCCCCCCGAGCGCTTGTGGATCATGGTAAAGAACTACGCCCAGCTGGATTTCGGCGAGAGTTTCTTCCGTGATGCCAAGGTCATCGACCTGATCGCCGAGAAGATGCCGGTTTCGATTTCGCTCGGGCTGTGGAGCACGTTGATCATGTACCTGGTGTCGATCCCCCTGGGCATCGCCAAGGCGGTGCGCCACGGCAGCCACTTCGACGTCTGGACCAGCTCGGCGATCATCGTCGGCTATGCCATCCCGGCGTTCCTGTTCGCCATCCTGCTGATCGTGCTGTTCGCTGGAGGCAGCTACTTCGACTGGTTCCCGCTGCGCGGCCTGACCTCGAACAACTTCGACGAGCTGTCCACGGCCGGCAAGGTGCTCGACTACTTCTGGCACCTGGTGCTGCCGATCACCGCCCTGGTGATCGGCAACTTCGCCACCATGACCCTGCTGACCAAGAACAGTTTTCTCGACGAGATCAACAAGCAGTACGTGGTCACCGCCAAAGCCAAAGGCCTGAGCCGCTCACGGGTGTTGTACGGCCACGTGTTCCGTAACGCCATGCTGTTGGTGATCGCGGGCTTCCCTTCGGCGTTCATCGGCATCTTCTTCACCGGTTCCCTGCTGATCGAGGTGATTTTCTCCCTCGACGGCCTGGGCCTTATGAGCTTCGAGGCGGCCATCAACCGCGACTACCCGGTGGTGTTCGGCACCCTGTTCATCTTCACCCTGCTCGGGCTGGTGGTGAAACTGATCGGCGACCTCACCTACACCTTGGTCGATCCACGCATCGACTTCGCCAGCCGGGAGCACTGACATGGCCTTGTCCCCTCTCAACCGTCGGCGCTTCGAGCGCTTCAAGGCCAACCGACGCGGCTGGTGGTCGCTGTGGCTGTTCCTCATCCTGTTCGGCCTGAGCCTGGGCGCCGAGCTGATCGCCAACGACAAACCGATTGCCGTGCGCTACGACGGCGAATGGTTTTTCCCGGCCTTCAAGCGCTACCCGGAAACCACCTTCGGCGGCGAGTTCCCGCTGGAGGCCAACTACAAGAGCCCGTATATCCGGGAGCTACTGGCCAAAAAAGACAGCTTCGTGCTGTGGGCCCCGATCCCGTACAGCTACCAGAGCATCAATTACGACCTGCGCGTACCAGCCCCAGCGCCACCCTCGCCGGACAACCTGCTGGGCACCGACGATCAGGGCCGCGATGTGCTGGCGCGGGTGATCTACGGCTTCCGCATTTCGGTGCTGTTCGCCCTCACCCTGACCATCCTCAGTTCCATCATCGGCGTCATCGCCGGTGCCCTGCAGGGCTTTTACGGTGGCTGGGTGGACCTTGCCGGCCAGCGCTTTCTGGAGATCTGGTCCGGCTTGCCGGTGCTGTACCTGCTGATCATCCTCGCAAGCTTCGTGCAACCCAACTTCTGGTGGTTGCTGGGCATCATGCTGCTGTTTTCGTGGATGAGCCTGGTTGACGTGGTGCGCGCCGAGTTCCTGCGCGGGCGCAACCTCGAGTACGTGCGCGCCGCCCGTGCCCTAGGGATGCGCAACGGCGCGATCATGTACCGGCACATCCTGCCCAACGCCATGATTTCGACCATGACCTTCATGCCCTTCATCCTCACCGGCGCCATCGGCACCCTGACCGCCCTGGACTTCCTCGGTTTCGGCCTGCCACCGGGCGCGCCGTCGCTGGGCGAACTGGTGGCCCAAGGCAAGTCCAACCTGCAGGCGCCATGGCTGGGCATCAGCGCCTTTGCCGTGCTGGCGATCATGCTGAGCCTGCTGGTATTCATCGGCGAATCCGCCCGCGATGCCTTCGACCCGAGGAAGTGAGATGAGTGAACAGAACCTGATCGAAGTACGCGACCTGGCGGTGGAGTTCGTTACCGGCGAACAGGTCAACCGTGTGGTCGATGGCATCAGCTTCGACATCCGCAAGGGTGAGACCCTGGCGCTGGTCGGCGAGAGCGGTTCGGGCAAATCCGTTACCGCCCACTCGATTCTGCGCCTGCTGCCCTACCCACTTGCACGTCACCCCAGCGGCAGCATCGGCTATGAAGGCAAGGACTTGCTGCAGCAAGGTGAGAAGGCCATGCAGAAGATTCGCGGCAACCGCATCGCGATGATCTTCCAGGAGCCGATGACCTCGCTGAACCCGCTGCACTGCATCGAGAAGCAGATCAACGAAATCCTGCTGCTGCACAAGGGCCTCACCGGCAAGCAAGCCACTGCGCGCACGCTGGAGCTGCTTGAGCTGGTAGGCATTCCCGAGCCACGCAAGCGCCTCAAGGCCCTGCCCCACGAGCTGTCCGGTGGCCAGCGGCAGCGGGTGATGATTGCCATGGCGCTGGCCAATGAGCCGGAGTTGCTGATTGCCGATGAACCTACCACCGCACTCGACGTGACCGTGCAGCTGAAGATTCTGGAGCTGCTCAAGGAACTGCAGGCGCGGTTGGGCATGGCATTACTGCTGATCAGCCATGACCTGAACCTGGTAAGGCGCATCGCCCACCGTGTTTGCGTGATGCAGCGTGGGCAAATTGTCGAACAGGCCGATTGCGCGACGCTGTTCACTGCGCCGCAGCACCACTACACGCAGATGCTGATCAATGCCGAGCCCAGCGGTTTGCCGGCACATAATCCAGTTGGCGCACCGCTGCTGGAAGTGAACGACCTGAAGGTATGGTTCCCGATCAAGAAAGGCTTGCTGCGCAAGACGGTCGACCATGTGAAGGCGGTGGACGGGATCAACTTCAGTTTGCCGCAAGGGCAGACACTGGGGATCGTGGGTGAGTCCGGATCGGGCAAGTCGACGCTAGGGCTGGCGATCTTGCGCCTGATTTCGAGCCAGGGTGGCATTCGCTTCCATGGCCAGGCGCTGGAAGGCTTGAACCAGAAGCAGGTGCGGCCACTGCGACGCGAGATGCAAGTGGTGTTTCAGGACCCCTTTGGTAGCCTCAGCCCACGCATGTGTGTGGCGGATATCGTTGGCGAGGGGCTACGGATTCACAAGATTGGTACAGCCGCAGAACAGGAAGCGGCAATTATCGCGGCGCTGGAAGAGGTAGGCCTGGACCCTCGCACGCGCCACCGCTACCCGCATGAGTTTTCGGGTGGGCAACGTCAACGTATCGCCATCGCCCGGGCGCTGGTGCTCAAGCCGGCGTTGATTCTGCTGGACGAACCGACGTCTGCACTGGATCGTACGGTGCAGCGGCAGGTGGTGGAATTGCTGCGCAACTTGCAGCAGAAGTACAACCTCACCTACCTGTTCATCAGCCATGACCTTGCCGTGGTCAAAGCGTTGAGTCACCAACTGATGGTGATCAAGCAGGGGCATGTTGTGGAGCAAGGCGAGGCTCAGCAGATCTTCCATTCACCCCAGCACACTTATACGCAGCAACTGTTGGAGGCGGCGTTTTTGCGTCATGACAATGAACGGTGACTGCCTTCCAGGGCCTGATATTTCTACCAGTATCAAGGCAGAGGTTGGGCGCCCAGAGCACGGAGCAGCAGGCTGTTTCGCTGCAGCCTAGATCGTCCGTCTCGGCTCTGATAATAGCCTTGATGCCTGAGTTCGAATCCCTGGATGAGCTCTTTTGCCAGCTAAAAGGCTCTGGCAAAGCAATCAGGAAGGTGGCCCTACGTGCTTGTCACGGTTTACGACAACGGCCGGGGGCCTAAGGCGCGAAAGGCGGAGCCTTCGGGCAAACCTTTACTATTGCAAACACCCCCACCACGCACGACAATAAGATTCATTACCAATCGCGAACCATTCCATCAAAATGCCCGCCAACGACCTCTCTCTGCGTAGCGCCGTCAATCACCTGTATTGCGAGCATCACAGCTGGCTCAATGGCTGGCTACGCAAGAGGCTGGGCAACGCCTTCGATGCCGCGGACCTGACGCAGGATACGTTCGTGCGGGTGATCAAGGCTCGCAGCGCACTGGACATTCGCGAGCCGCGCCCCTACTTGTCGAGGATCGCCAAGGGCTTGCTGATCGACCTGTTTCGTCGGCGCTCACTGGAACAGGCTTACCTGGAAGCCTTGGCTGCTTTGCCGCAAGCACAGCACCCGTCGCTGGAAGAGCAGGCGATCATGTTGCAGGCACTGGTAGAAATCGATCGCCTGTTGCAAGGGCTGGGGCCGAAGGTCAGGCAGGTGTTCATGCTGTCGCAATTCGACGGGCTGACCTACCCGCAAATTGCCGAGCAACTGAACATCAGCGTGCGCAGCGTCAACAACTACATGGCAAAAGCAATGGAGCATTGCTGTTTGATGCAGATGCAATTGGCATGAGCCTTTCGCCCGCCGAGTTGCAGGCCATCAGTGCAGCCGCCCGCTGGTACGCGAGCCTGCAGTCTGGCATCGCCACCGACGCCGATCGCAGCGCCTGGAACGACTGGCTGGCTGCCGACCCTGTCCATCGCCAAGCCTGGCAGCGGATGACCGCTGTGGGTGAGCAGATGGCAAGCGTGCCGGCCGCGCTGGCCGCACCGGCCCTGCGCGGAGCCGCCCGTTCCCGCCGGCAACTGTTACGCAGCGTAGTGGTATTGGTGCCAGCCACCTCCCTGGGCTGGCTGGGGTGCAATAGCAACAGCTCGCAACAGCTGTTTGCCGATTACCGCACCGCAGTGGGTGAGCGCCGTGCCTTTCGTTTGGCCGATGGCAGTTCACTGCTGCTCAACACCGACACTTCTGTAAACCTCAAGTACGACGGCCAGCAACGGGTGCTGGAACTGCTCCGCGGTGAAATTCTGGTGTCGACGGCTACCGACCCAGCACAGCGACCATTCAAGGTAAGCACCACTCATGGCGAGGTCCGGGCGCTGGGCACGCGCTTTATCGTTCGCACACAAGCGCTGGGCGGTGAGGTGGCAGTCCTGGAGAAAGCGGTAGAAGTCAGAGCGTCCAGCAGCCCATTGACAGTGCGCGTTGAGGCCGGGCAATCCATCGCCTTCACCGACCTCACGATGGGGCAGCTACGCCGTAATGACGCTACGGTGGGTGCCTGGCAACACGGCAGCATCATTGCCCTTGATCGCCCCCTGGTCGAACTGCTTTCCGACCTGTCGCGCTACCGCACCGGCGTACTGCGCTGTGATCCGCGAATTGCGCACCTGAGGGTCTCCGGCTCGTTTCCAATCGATGACACCGACCTGGCGTTGGCGGCGCTGGAAAGCGGGCTTTCATTACGCGTCACGCGTTACAGCCGTTTCTGGGTCACTGTGTCGCCTCCTGCCGTCCCGCCTCAGTAATTTAAAAATTCTTTTTTGCACTTTTCTTACGCATCGTTCGGCTCATCCCCCATTGGGTTTAATCGATCATTTTCAGGGGGATTAGGATGTCTGAGGTATTCAAGCGTGGTCGTCTGGCGACCGCGGTAAAAGTCGCGCTGCTGGCCGTAACCACTGTCGGAGCCTGGTCCACAGCAACGGTCGAGGCAGCCGTGGCGACCCAGCACAGCGCAGTGCGGACGTTCGACATCCCTGGTGGCAGCCTGACCGAAGTCCTTGGTCACTTCGCCAGCGCGGCGGGGGCGGCGATTTCGTTTGATGCCAGGCAAACAGACGGCTTTAGCTCCTCTGGGCTCAAAGGTGCCTTCGGCGTCATTGAAGGCTTTAGCCGGATTCTGGCCGGCAGCGGCCTGCAAGCCGAGCCACAAGCCAACGGCACGTATGTGCTGCGGGAAGTGCCTTCCGCTGGTTCGGCAATGGAACTTGGAGCCACCAACATCACTGGCCAGGTGCTGGGCGCCACGACAGAGAACAGCGGCTCGTACACCACGGGCGCGGTCACCATCGGCAAAGGTGAGCACTCGCTCAAAGAGACGCCACAGTCGGTCACGGTAATGACCCGCAAGATGATGGACGACCAGAACCTGTACACCATCGACCAGGTCATGGAGAAGACGCCCGGTATTACTGTGTACGACTCGACCATGGGTGGCAAATACTTCTATTCACGCGGGTTCCGCATGTCGGGCCAGTATCAGTACGACGGTGTGCCGCTGGACATGGGCAACCTCTATGTCCAGGCCGACAGTTTCAGCAGCGACATGGCGTACTACGACCGGGTCGAAGTACTGCGCGGCGCAGCGGGCATGATGAAAGGCTCCGGAGGCACTGCGGGCGGGGTGAATTTCGTGCGCAAGCGCGGCCTGGCAGCTGCGCATACCGACATCACCCTGTCCGGCGGCAGTTGGGAAAACTACCGCGGCCAGCTGGACACCGGCGGCCCGCTGAACGCATCCGGCACTCTGCGCGGCCGGGCGGTGATCGCCGAACAGAGCCGCCACTACTTCGTGGACGACGCCAACCGCAAAGATCAGGTGTATTACGGTGCGCTCGACTTCGATCTGAATGCCGATACCACCCTGGGGCTGGGCGTTGCCTATGAAGACGTGGATGCCAACCCATGCTGGGGTGGCCTGCCGCGCTACCGGGATCGCAGCGACTTGAAGCTGAGCCGCTCAACCTGCCTGGACCCCTCATGGAACACCTGGCGCAGCCAGCGCACCACCGTGTTCAGTGACGTGTCCCATCAGCTTGACGAAGACTGGAAACTCAAGGTTGCCAGCGTCTATACGAAGAATACCCAAGACATCAAGTACGCGTTTGCCTCAGGTGCAGTGACGCCCGGTACCAATACCACTGGCATGCTGGGCAGCATGTATGACTACGACCAGGTCGATTACGGCCTGGACGCCTACGTCGATGGCACATTCGATGCGTTTGGCCAACAACACGAACTGGTGCTGGGCATGAATGCGAGCCGTTCGAACAAGGACGACTTCTACTCAGTGGCCTTTCTGCCGCAGCGCCAGAATGTATTCAACCCCGACAAGTTCATCCCTGAGCCCGACGACAGCTACTTCATCGACAACTCATCTCGCGGCGGGCCGGTGAAGTCCAAGACTACACAAAAAGGCCTCTACTCGACCCTGCGTTTGAAACTGGCCGACCCACTGACCCTGGTGGTTGGCGGCCGGGTGAGCTGGTACACCTCCACGACCGACTCCGACTTTATCAATACCGGTACGTCGGAGCATTCCAGCACCCGCGAGACCGGGCAGGTCACGCCCTTCGCCGGCGTACTGCTGGACTTGAACGAAAACCTCACCGCTTACGCCAGTTACTCGGACATCTTCACTCCACAAGGCAATTACCGGTCTGAAGACGGATCCGCGCTCAAGCCGCTTGTGGGCCAGAGCTATGAATTGGGGATCAAGGGGGCCTGGCTGGAGGGGCGACTGAACGGCGCCTTCAACCTGTTCCGTACTATTCAGAAAGACCAGGCGCAGACCGATTATAACTCGTCATGCCCGTCATCCGATGGTTACTGCTACGTCAACGCCGGCAAGGTACGTGCGCAAGGTTTCGAGGCGGAGCTAGGCGGGGAAATCATCGAGCGCCTGCAACTGCTTGCGGGATACACCTACACCCAGACCAAGACCCTGGACGACATCGATAGCAGCCTGAACGGTGCGGCGTTCAACAGCTACGTGCCTCGGCATGTGTTGCGCCTGTGGGGCGAGTACACCCTGAGCGGCGCGTTTGAACGGTTGTCTATCGGTGCCGGGGTCAACGCGCAAAGCGACAACTTCCGCGTCTCGCCCGCCAGTGGCGAAAAAATCGACCAGGCAGGCTATGCGATCTGGAATGGCCGTATCGGTTATCGCATCGATGACACCTGGTCGGTAGCGCTCAACGGTAACAACCTGTTCGACAAGCGCTACTACACCAGCATCGGCACCGAAACCTTCGGCAACTATTACGGTGAGCCACGCAACTTCATGGTATCGGTCAAAGCCAGTTTCTGATGCTGACGCTGTCATGACAGCCTTTCGGAACGGCCGATGTTACTCAGGCTTGGACAGCGCGGCCCTCCACTGCTTCGCTGTCAGCCACCATCCCCTCCCGCATCCGCTGCGCATCGCGGCTGAAACACCGCGACGCGGCCAGCAGAAACACCATGGTCAACATAAGCGCCACCGGTATCAGGTACATCGCGTCGTGCAACCCCTGGGCTTTGAACGCCTCGCTCATCATCGCCTCCCCTGCTGCGTTCATGGCTGCAACGGCAAAATGGTCCGACAGCCCGCCGACCACCACCGGCCCCAATCCACCGCCAAGCAGATACAGCCCGGCAAAATACAGCGCCATGGCCGTGGCACGCAGGCGGGGCTGCACCACGTCCTGGATGGCGGTGTACACGCAGGTGTAGAAGTTGTACGAGAACAGCCAGCCCACGCCGAACAGTGCCACGAACAGGCCCAGCTCGATCCGCCCGGCGTGCAGCGCCCAGGCGGTGGCCAGCGTGGCGACCAGCATGCTCAGCACGGCGAACATCAGCCGGCCATTGGCAAAGCGCTGATGCACCTTGTCGGCCACCCAGCCACCAAGGGTAAGGCCTACCAAGCCAGTCACACCGACTATGACCCCGGTGGCGACTGCGGCTTGTTGCAGTTGCAGCTCGAAGTACCGCTGCAGCATGGGCACCATGAACGAGTTGCAGGCGTACGAAGCAAAATTGAACGTAAGGCCGGCGAGCACCAGCCAGGCGAAGGTGGGCACGCTAAGTACGCGGCGCAGGGGCCGGTCCAGTGGAGCCTGGGAGACGGCTACGGTTTCTGCCGCGCCGCGTGCCGGTTCGCGAATCAGGAACAGGAACAGCGCCAGCACCACACCCGGTACTGCGGCAATGAAGAAAGGTGCGCGCCAGCTGCCGAAGGCCTGCACCATGGCGCCGATGGTGAAGAAGGCAAGCAACAGGCCCAGCGGCAGGCCGAGCATGAAGATACCCATCGCCCTTGCCCGCCGCTCGGCAGGGAACAGGTCTCCGATAAGCGAATTGGCGGCGGGCGCATAGCTGGCTTCACCGATGCCCACCCCCATGCGCACCAGCAGAAAGCTCCAGAAGCTCCCAACCATGCCGTTGACTGCCGTCAGCCCGCTCCACGCCATCAGGCCCCAGCCCATCAGCCGGCTGCGCGAGCCGGTGTCGGCCAGCCGTGCCAATGGCAGGCCAGCGATGGCATAGACCAGCGTGAAGGCTGTGCCGATCAGGCCGATCTGGAAGTCGCTCAGATGCCACTCCAAGCGAATCGGTTCGATGATAATGGCGGGTATCGTGCGATCAAAGAAATTGAACAGGTTGGCCAGGAACAGCAGGAACAGGATGCGCCAGGCGTTGTTCGCTTGGATGGCGGTTGGCATAGTCAGGTCCCTCGTTATTGTTGTTCGGGGCTTCCAGCACGCCACACGAATCTAGAGGGGGAACTGCGCATCGTCTGCCACCATTGACCGCGCTGATATCGAGCGATGCCCGGTGAGCAGTACGCTGGCCCGGTTCAACGCAAATCCTGACTCACTCGCTCTACAGCGTTCACCACACCCGTCGCGCCCTGCAAGATCACGCCAATCGCCTCACCTGCCTGCGAGGCGAGCTGCAGGCTCTGCGTGGCGTGATCCCGGCTGGTTTCTATCTCGCCAACGGCCTGGCTAGCGAGCGTCTGGTTGTGCGCCACCACCGAGACGATCTCATCGGTAGCCGTGCTGGTGCGCGCCGCCAGTTTTCGCACTTCGTCGGCAACTACGGCAAACCCCCTGCCCTGCTCGCCGGCGCGGGCTGCTTCGATGGCTGCGTTGAGCGCGAGCAGATTGGTCTGCGCAGCGATGCCGCCGATGGTCTGGACGATCGAACTGATCAACACCGATTGCTCGCCCAGTGCAGTGATCGTCGTGCCGGCCGATTGCAGTTGCCGGGTCATGCCCTGCATGGTCTGCTCCACTTGCTGCACCACCGCCGCGCCCTCAGACGCTCCGCCAACGGTATTGCGGGACACCTCAAGCGCCATCTGCGCGGCCTGTTTGATGGCCTCTTCGCGCTGGACCTGTGCGGTAACCACCGAGGCGAACTTGACCACCCGCACCAATTTTCCCTGCGCATCATTCACCGGGTTGTAACTCGCTTCCAGCCACACTTCGTTCCCGTGCCGGTCCAGGCGGCGGAAACGGCCGGTGACGTAGCGGCCGGTATTGAGCGTTCGCCAGAATTCTGCATATGCCGGGCTGGCGGTATCTTCTGCGCAGCAAAACATACGGTGATGCTTACCCACCACTTCATCCAGACGGTATCCCATGCCCGCCAGGAAGGTGTCATTGGCGGCCAGCACATTGCCTGCCAGATCGAACTGGATGACCGCGCTGGAGCGCAACAACGCGTCGAGCAGCGCCTGGTTCTCCCGAGCCAGCCCGACCTCTTTGGACACGTCGCGCCCGTATGCGCGGACCTCGCATATCCGCCCTTGTGCATCCAACCGCGGATACCAGCCCAGGCGCCACCACGCCGACTTGCCATTGGCCGCATTCAGGCTCATGTCATCGTGCAGCGGCACACCATTGGCAAGCGCGCTGGCCAACCCGCGCAAGGCCTCTGCGGGAAGCCACTGCCTCAGGTAAGTGCCGGTCAAGGCATCCACAGTGACGCCGAACGCAGCAGCACTGGAAATGTTGCAGTCGACGATCCGCCAA
Organism: Lelliottia jeotgali; assembly: GCF_977070485.1. Taxonomy (NCBI): domain Bacteria; kingdom Pseudomonadati; phylum Pseudomonadota; class Gammaproteobacteria; order Enterobacterales; family Enterobacteriaceae; genus Lelliottia; species Lelliottia jeotgali. The sequence continues at coordinate 307,946 of NZ_CDRVFO010000005.1, read as the reverse complement.
TCGGCGTCGAGCCGCAGAAAAAAACCCGCCTGCTCTATCTGCTCCAGGCATTGCCGAAGGCTTTCCAGTTCGCGTTCACGCTCGGCGAGCGTGGTTTTCAATTGCCGGTTGAACATGCTGGCACCTGCTGAGAATAGCGACGAATAAGTCAAATCTGCGACCTGCGGAGCCGGTTGTTGCAGTACCACGTCTGGAAGGCGGCCAGTGGCATGGGCCTTGCCAGGTAATAGCCCTGCGCCTGGGTACAGCCCCAGGCCTTGGCACAGGTGAGCTGTTCAGCGGTTTCGATGCCTTCGGCCACAACCTGGTAACCGAGCTGGTTAGCCAACCCCACCAGCGACTGCACCAATAGGAGGTCCTTGGCACTGTGCGTGGCTTTCTGGATCAACGAGCGGTCCAGTTTCACTAGGGTGGCAGGAATGCGGCTGAGGTAGGCCCAGTTGCTATAGCCGGTACCAAAGTCATCGATGGCGATGTCGATCCCGGCCTGACGTGCACGCAGCAACTGCCGGCGCACTTCTTCGGGTTGCTCGATCAGCACGCTTTCAGTGAACTCCAGTTGCAGGCGCCATGGCGCGATGGCCCTGTGCTGGAGCTCGGCAAGCAAGGTGTCCATGAATACTGCGTTCTCCAGGTCGCGCGCGGTGACATTCATACTGATGCGCAAGTCCGGCGCCTGAGCGTGTTGCAGGATGTTCAACACCGCGCGCATCACCCACAGACTGATCGAGGCTATCAGCGCAGTTTTCTCGGCCAGGGCGATGAACTCGGCAGGGGAAATATCCCCCAATTGCGGATGACGCCAGCGCAACAGCGCTTCAGCGCTGTTGCAGGTATGGCCTTGCAGTTCGACTCGCGGCTGCAGGTGCAGGCTGAGCTCGTCATCGCTCTGCAGCGCTGCCCCCAGTGAGGACAGCAAGGAGAAGGCCCTGCGCTGCGCGGCGTCCACCTCCGGCTGATAGTGCGCGCAGCGGCTAGGGTTGCCACGGGCTGCGTCAGCGGCGCCCACCGCACGGCGCAACCAGTCAAGGCTGCCATCGTCGTCGCAGCGGGTGACCGGCGAAATACCGACCGCAGCATCCAGGAGCACGGGAATCTGATGACACTGCACAGGGTCGCTCAGCGCACCGATTACCCGCGCGCACATTGCCAAAGGGTGCTGATGCACGATGACGGCAAACCGGGTGGGGCTGATCTTGTACAACGCAAGATCCGGGTCAAGCTGGCTGACGATCAGGTCTTTCACCTGAAGGGTCAGGTCGTGGGCGAAGTTGTAGCCCAACACCTTGATCATGTGCGTAAGCACCTGCGCCGGCATGATGTCGAACACCACCACGGTCAGGGCATCATGGCGTTCAAGACGCGTCTGCACGTCGCATTCAAGTTTTACCCGATTGAACAGCCCAGTCGGCTGGTCGTAGAAATTTCGATGGCGTATACCGGCAATGATCTGCACTGCCATGTCTGCGAACGCCTGCAACATACCGCGCTGAGCATCATCCATGGCCTCACGCGGGACCGTATCGATGATGCAGAAACTGCCAATCGCGACCTGTTTGTCCACCAGCAGCGGAGCGCCGCAATAGTAGCGAATGCCGGGCGCACCGGTGACCAGCGGGTTTTCGGCAAAGCGCGGGTCCTGCGTCGCATCCAGTACTTCCAGCGGCTGCGCCTGAAGAATGGTATGGGCACAGAACGCCACATCCCGCGGCGTGCTGTCGGCCTCCAATGCGGTCTTGGCCATGAACCACTGCTGGCACTCGCTGACGATCGAGATCAGGCACATCGGGGCATTGAAGTAACGGCCGGCCCATTCGACCAGTGTGCGCAGCTCGGTGCTGCAGTCCTGGTGCGCAACACACCATTCGGCGACCGCAGCCAAGCGCTGCTCTTCATTGGACGGCATAGGGGCGACATTCATGTTCATTTCACCTGCCCCTATCGGAATGGCAACAAGGTTATGGCTATGGGCCATTACTGAGACTTCATCACTCCTTTGAACGTTCCGCGCTCCTGCGAGGAAATCAACAGTACCGACAAAACTTGTACAAATCCAGAGCGCTGTACAATTTTTTATTCTTAGCAAAGACTTATTCGCCGTGAATACGGCAAATTCCCGGCTGCATACCTGTACAAAATAAAATTGGCGTACAAAGAAAAGAACGGCGTTGCCCTAAGGCAACGCCTGACACGGAAGCGTAAATGGGGGCGATTTTGCTGAGCGAAAACGCTCAGTTGGCTGATGGCTGCGACCATTCAGAGGAGAGGGAGCAAGGGAGGGCGTTTCATGGTGCGCAACAACGAAGGTGCAGCTTGACCGACAAGGCCTTAGCAGGAAGGCGCAACCAGCCTGTACCCCACCCCGGCCTCGGTAATGATGAACCGCGGTGCTGTTGGATCATCCCCCAGTTTCTGCCGCAAATGCCCCACTACAATCCGCAGATAATGGGTGTTCTCCACGTGCGTCGGGCCCCAGATATCCTTGAGCAACTGCTGTTGGGTAATCACCCGCCCCGGGTGCCCGGCAAGTTGCGCCAGCAACGCATATTCCTTGCGGGTCAGCGCCACCTCAGCGCCCTCAAGCGTCACCTTGCGAAATGCGAAGTCCACAGTCAAAGGCCCGAAGCTCGCCGTCACCTCGCTCCCGCCCGCTTGCGGCACCTGGCGCAACAACGCACGTATCCTGGCCAGAAACTCCTGGATGCCGAACGGCTTGGTCACATAGTCATTGGCCCCGCTATCCAGCGCATCGACCTTTTGCAGTTCGTTGGCACGCACCGACAGCACCATCACCGGCACCGCACTCCACTCACGCAACTCGCGCAGCACTTGTTGGCCGTCCATGTCAGGCAAGCCGAGGTCAAGCACCACCAGGTCAGGCTTGGCCAAGGCAGCCTGGGCCAGCCCTTCGCTACCGGTGGCCGCCTCGATTACCTTGTAGCCTTGTGAGGCCAGGCTGATGCGCAGGAACTTGCGGATCTGCGGTTCGTCGTCAATGACCAGGAGGGTGGCGGACTGGCTCATGGGGCTTCGCTTTCGGCTTCGGGTTGTGGGGGCAGCGGCAAGCATAAAGTGATGCAGGTGCCATGGCCATCGATGCCTTCGCTGACCAGTATCTGCCCACCATGGGCGCCGATCATGCCCTGGCAGATCGCCAGGCCCAGGCCGGTGCCCTGCCCGCCGCGGTCGCCGCGGGCCGCGGTGTAAAACATGTCGAAGATTTTCTCGCGCTCAGGCACTGGGATGCCAGGCCCTTGGTCGCTGACCGCGAACCGCAATTGCTCGTCGTGCACCGACACCTGCAGTTCGAGGCGGCCTTGGGCGGGTGAAAAGCGCGCTGCGTTCTCCAGCACGTTGATCAGCGCCTGCTCGATCAGCGCGGCGTGCACGAACAGCAACGGCAACTCAGCGGGCACGTCGGTGTGCACGCGCAGGGGCGCGAGCACTACGCGTAGGCGGTTCAGGGCACTGCCGACGATATCGGCAGGGGCGACCCAGTCGCGGGCCAGCTTGAGACCGCCATGGCCCAGACGGGTCATGTCGAGCAGGTTCTGGATATAGCGGTCAAGGCGTTCGGCTTCGTTGCGGGTACCCTCCAACAGCTCGCGGCGGTCTTCGGTGGGGATGGCTTCGCCCAGCGCCAGCAGGCTGTCGATACTGCCACGCATGGCGGTCAGCGGAGTACGCAAGTCGTGGGAGACAGAGGCCAGCAACGCGCTGCGCAACTGCTCGGTCTCGCCGTGCAGGCGGGCGGCTTCCAGTTGCTCGGCCAGGCGAGCCCGAGCGAGGGCCTGGGCCAGCGGTTGACCAAGCGCCATGAGCAGCCGGCGCCGCTGGGCACTGAGAGGGTCGCCGGACTGGGGGCGTACGCCGAGCATGGCCAGGGGATGATCGTCGACGGTCAACGGCCACCACCACCATCTGCCATCAGGCAGGGTGTCGCTGCCATGGCCGGCGGCCTGCCCATGTTGCCAGGCCCATTCGGCGGCGGCGCGCTCGTTGTCGCTGAAGGCCTGGGCTTGGCCGCTGGCCACTTGTAACTGCCCTTCGGGGTTGCGTTCGAGCAGGCAGACGTGCACGTCCTGCCAGCCGTTGAGGTGCTGGCCGGCGGCGTTGAATACGGCTTGCCGGTCGGTGGCGACCGTAAGCCGTCGCGACAGGTCGAGCAACTGGTTGGTTTGCGCCTGGGTTTCGCGAAGGGCCTGCAACTGGCGGCGCTGACGCGCAGCGAGGTTGCCGGTAAGCGCAGCCATCAACAGGAAAAACACCAGTGTCAGCACGTCTTCTTCGCGCTGAATGCTGAAGGAGAAATTCGGCGGGATGAACAAGAAGTCGTAGGTCAGGAATGACAAGGCAGCACAGGCCAAGGCCGGGCCCAGGCTGCTGCGCACCGCGACCAGAAGTACGGCGGCAAGGAACACCAGCGAAATATTGGGCAGCGCCAACACGCTCGACACCGCCCAGGACAACCCCGTCGCCAGCGCGGTCGCGGCCAGTGCCAACAGATAGTGGCGCCATATCCACACCCGTCGCACGGCCGAACTTGCGGGGGCCGGTTGGGCATCGCGGTCGAGCACGTTGATCTCAAGCCCGTGGCTTTCACGCAGCAACCGGGCAGCCACGCCTGCGCCGAACAGTCGACGACGCAGGCGGTCCCGGGACTGACCTACCAGCACCAGGCTGGCTCGGCGCTCGCCGGCATGCTGGATCAGCGTGCGTGCCACCTCGCCTGCGCGCAGCAGGACCACTTCCCCGCCCAGGCGCTCAGCCAGTTGTTGGGCCGCCTGCAAACGCTGCCGTGCGGTTTCGTCGCGCAGCCGCCCGTTGTCCACATGCACCAGGCTCCAGGGCAAATGCCGACGCTGCGCAACCCGGCTGGCATGGCGCACCAGGCGTTCGGCCTGATCGTCACCATCGACACCCACCAGCAGACGCCCGCGCAGGGCCGGCGCCTCTTGGCCACGCTGACGATAACCGTGGGCCAGGTCGGCATCGACCTGCGCGGCGGCGGCCTGCATGGCCAGCTCACGCAACGCGGTGAGGTTGGTCTGGGAAAAATAGGCATCGATCGCAGCCCGAGCCTGCTCGGGCACGTAGACTTTGCCCTCACGCAGACGTTCGAGCAGCTCGCGTGGCGGCAGGTCGATCAGCACCAGCTCGAAAGACTCCTGCAGCACCCAGTCCGGCAGCGTTTCACGCACGTGCACGCCAGTGATGTCGCGCACCTTGTCGTTGAGGCTTTCCAGGTGCTGGACGTTGACCGTGGTGTACACGTCGATTCCGGCGGCCAACAGTTCCTGAACGTCTTGCCAGCGTTTGGCGTGGCGGCTGCCCGGGGCGTTGCTGTGGGCGAGTTCATCGACAAGGGCCAAGCCGGGGGCGGCTTTCAGCAGGCCGTCAAGGTCCATTTCCTCCAGGGTGACACCCCGGTATTCGCTGCGTAGCAAAGGTTGCTGGACCAGGCCAGAGAGGAGTGATTCGGTTTCGGCGCGGCCGTGGGTTTCGACTACGCCTGCCAGTACCTGCACGCCCTGGCGCTGTTGGGCGTGGGCGGCCTGTAACATGGCGTAGGTCTTGCCTACGCCGGGGGCTGCACCGAGAAATACCTTGAGCCTGCCACGTCCTTCGCGCGGCAGGTTGGCCAACAGCGCGTCTGCGCGGGCTGCGTCACTCATGCTTCATCCTTCAGTAGTGCCACGATCGGCATTGTCTGTGCCTGCTTCGCCGACAAGCCGCCCCCCACAAGTGGTTCACAGCTTTCGAAAGCTGTGCACTTGCTGTGGGAGACGGCTTGCCGGCGATTGGGCCGCAACGCGGCCCCACGTTCATAGCCCAAATTTGCTCAAGGCCTGGTTAAGAGCCAGAACGTTGACCACAGGCGGCCCGATCAATGGATGGAGGGTGGCCCCTTCCAGCAGGGCTTGCAAGCGCTCTACCGGTATCTGGCGCGCCGCCGCCACCCGCGGAATCTGGTAGGCCACCGCCTGCGGTGGCAAATGCGGGTCCAGGCCACTGCCGGAGGTGGTCAGCAATGCTTGTGGCACCGGCCCCTGCCCGGTCTGGTACAGCTTCGCAGCATCGCCCGCGACCCGTTCAGCCAGCGCCGGGTTGCTTGGCGACAGGTTGCTGGCACTGCTGGCCACGGTGGCATAAGCCCCCGCCGAAGGCCGCGAATGAAACCAGCCATCCCCCTGAAAATCCTGGGCGATCAGTGCCGAGCCGCGCACCTGGCCTTGCTCATCGCGTACCAGGCTGCCATTGGCCTGTTCCGGAAAAACCACTTGGGCAACACCGGTCACCGCCAGCGGATACAGCGCGCCGGTGACCACCGCCAACAACAGAATCAGGCTCAGCGCCGGGCGTACATATGTGTTCATGGTGGCCTCCTCAGACCAGGTGCAAAGCGTTGAGCAGCAGGTCGATCAGCTTGATCCCGGCAAATGGCACGATGATGCCGCCCAGGCCGTAGATCAGCAGGTTGCGCCGTAGCAGATGGGCAGCACTGGCCGCCTGTACGCGCACGCCGCGTAGCGCCAAGGGGATCAGTACGATGATGATCAGTGCGTTGAACACGATGGCCGAGAGGATCGCACTCTGCGGGCTGGCCAGCTGCATCAGGTTGAGCACGCCCAGTTGCGGGTAGATGGCAGCGAACAACGCCGGCAAAATGGCAAAGTACTTGGCCACGTCGTTGGCGATGGAAAACGTGGTCAGCGCGCCACGTGTCACCAGCAGCTCCTTGCCGACCTGGACCACGTCCAGCAACTTGGTCGGGTCGCTGTCCAGATCAACCATGTTGGCGGCTTCGCGCGCGGCCTGGGTGCCGTCGTTCATGGCCATGCCTACGTCAGCCTGGGCCAGAGCAGGGGCATCGTTGGCACCGTCGCCGCACATGGCCACCAGGCGGCCGTCGTTCTGCTCCTGGCGGATGCGCGCCAGCTTCTTCTCCGGTGTGGCTTCGGCCAGCACGTCATCAACACCTGCCTCGGCGGCGATGGCCGCGGCCGTCAGCGGGTTGTCGCCGGTGACCATCACCGTGCGAATACCCAGCTTGCGCAGCTCGGCGAAGCGTTCGCGGATGCCAGGCTTGACCACGTCCTTGAGATGGATCACGCCGAGCAGCCGCTTGTCCACGCACACCAGCAGCGGCGTACCACCACTCTGAGCGATGCGTTCAACTTCGCGGGCCAGCGCCAGCGGCATTTCCAGGCGCTGCATGCCGACGAAGGCGAGGACGGCATCAACGGCGCCCTTGCGGTAGCGATGCTGCTGGAAATCGATGCCCGACAGGCGTGTCTCGGCACTGAAGGCAATGGCGTCGAACTGCCCCACGCCCGGCTCGACGAAGTCATGCAACTGGCGCAGGTACTCGACGATCGACTTGCCTTCGGCCGTGTCATCGGCCAGCGACGCGAGCAAGGCGCCCTCGCCCAGCTCCTTGGCGGTCACCCCGGTGGCTGCATGCAGGGCGCTGCAACGGCGATTGCCAAAGGTGATGGTGCCGGTCTTGTCGAGCATCAGCGTGTGCACGTCACCGGCCGCCTCCACGGCACGGCCCGAGCGGGCGATCACGTTCAGGCGCACAAGGCGATCCATGCCGGCGATGCCGATGGCCGAGAGCAGGCCACCAATGGTGGTCGGGATCAGCGTCACCAGCAGTGCAGCAAGGAAAATCAGTGGCAGACTGCCGCCGGCGAAGTGGGCGAATGGCTGCAGCGTGACCACTACGATCAGGAAGATCAACGTCAGGCCGATCAGCAGAATATCCAGCGCGATTTCGTTGGGCGTCTTCTGTCGCTTGGCGCCTTCGACCAAGGCGATCATGCGGTCCAGGGTAGACTCGCCCGGGTTGCTGGTGATGCGAATAAGCAGCCAGTCGGAAACCAACCGGGTATTGCCAGTGACGGCCGAGCGGTCACCGCCGGATTCACGAATCACCGGCGCAGACTCACCGGTGATGGCCGCTTCGTTGACCGCCGCGATGCCCTCGAGCACCTCGCCGTCACCCGGGATCATCTCGCCGGCAACGACACGGACTACGTCGTCCTTGCGCAGCTGCGCAGCGGCAACGGTCTCGAACGTGCCGTCGCGCATACGGCGCTCTGCGGTCAGCCCCTGACTGCCGGCCTTGAGGCTATCGGCGCGGGCCTTGCCGCGGCCCTCTGCCAGCGCTTCGGCAAAGTTGGCGAACAGCACGGTAAACCACAGCCACAACGCGATCTGCACGGCAACGCCGGTGCTCACGTCACTGCCGGGTGCAAAGCACAGCACGGTGGTCAGGACGGCGGTCAGCGCGACCACCAGCATGACCGGCGAGCGCTTGAGCTGCCGCGGGTCAAGCTTGACGAATGCTTGCACCAGCGCCGGGCGCCACAGCGCGGCGAAGCGGGTCTGGTCCTTGGCGCTGTGCCGGGCGTTCACTTCAGGAATGGGCATGTTCATGGTCGGTTCCTCAGAAACCCAGGCTCAGGTGTTCAGCGATTGGCCCAAGGGCCAGGGCCGGCAGGAAGGTCAGGCCGCCCACCAGCAGGATGGTCACCAGCAGCAGGCCGGTGAACAGAGGGCCATGGGTTGGGAAGCTGTTCAGCCCTTGCGGCGCGCTTTTCTTAGCGGCCAGGCTGCCAGCCAAGGCCAGGATCGGCAGGATGTAGCCAAAGCGGCCGATGAGCATGGCCAGGCCGATCATCACGTTGTGGAATACGGTGTTGGCACCGAACCCGGCGAACGCCGAGCCGTTGTTGGCGGCACCCGAGGTGTAGGCGTAGAGCAATTGGCTGAAGCCATGTGCACCTGGGTTGCTGACCGCGCTGGCAGGGCCCGGCAGGCTGGCGGCGATGGCGCCAAGCACCAGCACACCGACCGGCATCACCAGCAGGGTTGCCACCAGCAGTTGCACTTCCCGGGCCTGTAGTTTCTTACCGAGGTATTCCGGCGTGCGGCCGATCATCAAGCCTGCCAGGAATACCGCGATCAGCACGAACAGCAACATGCCGTAGAGCCCCGCGCCAACGCCGCCGAAAATCACCTCGCCGACCATCATGTTGACCATAGCGACCATGCCGGTGAGCGGGTTGAGGCTGTCGTGCATGGCGTTGACCGAGCCATTGGACGCTGCGGTGGTGGTTACCGTCCACAGCACCGAGCCGGTCGTGCCGAAGCGGCTTTCCTTGCCCTCCAGGGGTGCGCTTTGCTGAACCTGCGCGCTTTCCAGCGCCGGGTTGGGCTGGTGCTCCGACCACAGTGCGGTCGCGCCGCCAATCAGGAAAAGGCCGAGCATGCAGGCCAGAATCGCGCGGCTTTGGCGCAGGTCCTTGACGTAATGGCCGAAGGTGAAGACCAGGGCGGCCGGGATCAGGATGATCGAAGCCACCTCGAACAGGTTGCTCCAGGCAGTGGGGTTCTCGAACGGGTGTGACGAGTTGACTCCGAAGAAGCCGCCGCCGTTGGTCCCCAATTGCTTGATCGCGATCTGGCTGGCGGCAGGGCCGAGCGGAATCGTCTGGTCAGCACCTTGCAGGGTCACAGCGTGGGCGTAGTCAGCGAAGGTCTGCGGCACACCCTGCCAGACCAGCAGCAGCGCGAGCACCAGGCACAACGGCAACAGGCCGTAAAGGGTGGCACGGGTCATGTCGACCCAGAAGTTGCCAATACTGGTGGTCGAGCGCCGGGCGATGCCGCGACACAAGGCGACCAGCACGGCCAGCCCGGTAGCGGCGCTTACGAAGTTCTGTACGGTCAGGCCGAGCATCTGGCTCAGGTAACTGACCGAGGCTTCACCGCTGTAAGCCTGCCAGTTGGTGTTGGTGACAAAGCTCACCGCGGTGTTGAAAGCCAGCGACCATTCCTGGCCAGGCAAGTGTTGCGGGTTGAGCGGCAGGTAACCTTGCAGCAAAAGTACGCTGAAGAGCAGCAGAAAGCCGGCCAGGTTGAAGGCCAGCAGCGCCAGGGCGTACTGCTTCCAGTTCTGTTCCTGATCGGCGCGCACGCCGGCCAGCCGATAGCAGCCCCGCTCCACCGGCCCAAGCAGCGGCGTCAGCCAAGTCCGCTGGCCTTCCATGACGTTGAAGTAGAACCGCCCGAGCCAGGGTGCCGGCAGCAGCACGATGGCGAAAAACGCCAGCAGCAACGCGAAGTCATAACTGTGCATGGCCGCTCCCTAGCTGCGATCGGCGCGCAGCAGCGCCATCAGCAGGTAAACCGCCAACGCCACTGCCAGTAGCAGTGACAGCCCGTCGAGCATGTTCATGTGTGGATCTCCCCTTGTTACGGCTTGGGCCGCTTTGGGGGAATTGTCCGAGGGAGGGGCGTAAAGGTACGAGATCGAGGCGTGCGGCTGGAGATAAAGAATGCGTAAAGATCAGGATTGTGGTGTTGCCTGCATCGGCCCATGCGCAGGGCGAGCCCGCCCGGGCCGACGCAAGGCTAACGTTGTGGCGTTGGCTGCCCGGCGTTGCGGCTCCAGTCCAGCAGCAGGCTATACCCCACCGCCAGCAGGGTTGGCCCGATGAACAGGCCAATGAAGCCAAAGGCAATCAAACCGCCAAACACTCCGAGCAGCACGATCACCAGCGGCAGGTTGCCGCCCCTGCTGATCAGGTAAGGCTTGAGCACGTTGTCCACGCCACTGATGACGAAGGTGCCCCAGATACCCAGGAACACCGCCATGCCGTACTCACCCTGCCATACCAGCCAGGCAGTCGCGGGTATCCACGCAAGTGGCGGCCCCATGGGGATCAGGCTGAGCATGAAGGTGACCAGGCCCAGCACGATGGCCCCCGGCACACCGGCGATCAGGAAGCCGATCAAGGCCAGCAGTGCCTGTGCCGCCGCCGTACCGATCACCCCGTTGACCACCCGTTGCACGGTGCCCGCAACCAGCTCCAGGTAATACTCGGCGCGCTCACCTACAAGACGGTTCAGCAAACGCAGGACGAACGCCGCCAGGCGCGGACCATCGCGGTAGAAGAAGAACACGAAGACCAGGCTCAGCGTCAGCTCCAGCACACCACTGCCGATCTGCGCACTGCGCGCCAGCAACCAGTTGCCGACCTGGCCCAGGTGGGGCTTGACCGACGCGATCAGCGCGGCGCCCTGCTGGTCGAGCGACTGCCACCCGCTGACCAGGCGCTCACCCACTAGGGGAATGCCACCCAGCCACGCCGGGGCATCAGGCAAGCCATCCACCTGCACGTCGCGCACGAAGGCGGTGGCGTCCCGAACATGGTCGGCGAGGTTGAAGCCCAGCCACACCAGCGGCAAGGCCACGATCAGGATCCAGGCCGAGGTCAGCAGGCCTGCAGCCAGTGTTTCACGCCCACCCAGTGCGCGTGTCAGCAGGCGCATCAGCGGCCAGCTGGCAAACGCCAGGATAGCCCCCCACAACAACGCGGAGATGAACGGTGCCATCACCCACAACGCAGCGCCGAGCAAGGTCAGCAGGATAATCTGGATCAGCAGGCGATCATTGTTGGCCATGGTGGCGCTCATTCAACGGATCAGTTCCAGGTGCAGGCCATCGGTGGGGGTATTGCCGACTTCGAGCCGGTTGCTGCGTACGCCGGCCTTGACCAGTTGCTCGCGCCAGGCCTCAGCCTGGGGACCACTGAGGGTTGCACGCAACGTGCTGTCCAGGTTCAGGCTGCGACCCAGCAACGCTACCCAGGCAGGTTGCGGCGCACTCAGGTCAGGGTAGTCAAGCTTGCCAGTGTCGCGCATTTCGCGCAGCACCGTGGCGGGCGTGGGCAGCAGCTCACCCAGCGGGCTGCTGGCGACGAACTCTTCCACGTGCAGGTAGGCGCGGCGATTGCCGCGGGTAACGCTGTAAAGCGCCACCAGGGTGTCTGCCTCATCGGCGGAACGGCGCAGCAGGATGAATGCCTGCTGCTCGTCACCGCCATTGAGCCGCGCACTGCCGAACACATCGTTGCCCCACAGGCTGGCTTCGCCGCAATCGCGGCCCTGGCACCAGAACAACGGGTAGCCGCCATCGCGCTGCAATGCTTCGCGGGCGCTGGTAAAAGCCTCGCGCGCCGTGCGCTCGACCGGCAGCTCATAGGTGATGGAGCTGACCTGGCCGCGGCTCTCGACCTTGTCGTCCACGCGCAGACGACCGCTGATCTTGCGCAGCGGGCCCATAGGGTAAACCCGTTCCTGCTCGACTGCCGGGCGTTGCTCGACCACCTTGGCATCCACGGGCACCGGCAGGGCGCCGGCCCACAGCAGCGGGCTGACGAGCGCCAGGCAGGCGCCGGCAGTACGGATCATGACGGGCACGCTCATCGGCGACCCGCGCGACGGCAAGCGCCGTAATGAAGCTCCAGAATGTCTGGCAGTTGCATGGTTGTCTCCCTGTTCAACCCGCCAAGCCTCGACACTTGTCCGGCTCAAGTCAAGCAAAGCCAAAGAAGCGATTGATACAGTCTGCGACAAGGGTCGCGCCGTGTTCATCGTTCAGGTGCAGATGATGGCCACCGGGCAGCACCTTCTGTTCAAAGGGTAGCTGCTGCAGCAACTCGCCGTGGCGCGCCAGCATGCCATCGGCCGCCACCACCAGGCAGGCCGGGCAGTTCACCCCGCGCACATAGGCCATGGCCTGGGCATGGCTCAAGCGCACCGGCGATGGCAACGTCAGGCGGCTGTCACTGCGCCAGCTGTAACCGCCAGGCACCGGCATCAGGCCGCGCTGGGCGAGCAACTCGGCAGCGTCCCGGCTGACCGCGACCATGCCCTTCATGCGCGCCTGCACGCCCTCCTCCAGGGTCTTGTAGACCGACTTGCGTTTGCCATCCAGGCGCAACCGGGCCTGCAGCGCCAACCCCAGGCGTTCGCCGGCATCCGCCTCGGCGCCGGTCGGGGGGATGACGCCGTCGATCAACGCCAGATGGCTGACCCGCTCGGGCAGGGCGGCGGCCAGTTGCACAGAAATGATTGCCCCCAGCGAATGCCCCAACAGGGCAAACCGTTGCCAACCCAGTTGTTCGGCAACCCGCAGTACATCATGGGCGTAGTCGGCCAGCGCATAGCCGGCGCCTGGCGGGCGGTGTTGCGAGTAGCCATGCCCGGCAAGGTCCAGGGCGAGGATACGCAGGCCTTTCAATCGCGGTGCGAGGCGGGCAAAACTGTTGGCATTGTCCAGCCAGCCATGCAGGGCGATCACCGGCAGGCCATCTTCGGGGCCGAACAGGTGAGCAGCCAGCTCGATATGACCCAGGCTGAGACGGACTTCCTCCACGTGGGCACTCATGCCTGGCCCCAGCGGTCGAACAAGCCTTTGATCAGGCTGGCAGTGTCCGCCGGCCGCTCCAGCGGGAACATGTGCCCACCGGGTACGCAGTGGTACTCGCCCTTGGGCATGCCGCGCACCGCCAGCGTGTGGTGGCGACGAATCACATTGCTGCGCTCACCCCGCACCATTGCCAGGGGCACCTGAAGCTGCCGCGCAGGGGCAGGGCTTGCGTGAGGGATACTGCGGTAGATGCTGATTTCGGTAGCCGGATCGAAGCGCAGGCGTACCCCCTGCTCCATGTCTTCCAGGCCATGTTCAAGGTAGGCTTCCAGGCAGTCGGGGTCAAAATGCCGGAACAGCTTTTTGCTCGCGAAATAATCCCGTGCGCTGGCGCGGTCGCTGAACGCCTCGCGCCGGCCCAGCGTGCGGCCTGCAGGGGTAATGCGGTCGATGAAGCCAAAGCGCTTGGCGGTGCGCAGCAACCACTGATCGGCGCGGGTCAGCACCGGTGAATCAAGCATGACCACACCCCGGTAGTAAGCCGGGCACCTCAGTGCTGCATGCAGATGCAGCACGCCACCCAGCGAGTGGCCGACACCCCACACCGGCTGATCCTGCCGGGCCAGGTGGTGCAAAAGTTCGTCCACCAGGCTCTGCCAGTTCTCGTTCACCGGAAAGCGGGGGTCATGGGCATGCTGGGGCAGATGCTGCACCTGGTAATCCGGCGCCAGGGCCGCGAACAGCTTGCCGTAGGTGGCCGACGGGAATCCGTTGGCATGGGCGAAGAAGATCTGCTGCGACATGGCACCTGGTCCGGTACGGGGATGATGGCCCATTGTCGGCATCCCGCTGGCGCTCGGCAACATCCGTAAAGGTCATCGGCGAGGGCGATCAGGTCACCGGGGCTGACGAAGCTGGGCTGCGAGCAATCGGCTGAGGGCACGGCAACAGGCGCAAACGCCCGTTGCCGACCACTCAAGGGGCGTGCTGCAGGGCCTGCAGGGTCATCAGCCCCGCCAGCGGCCAGTCGCCTTCAAGCTGCGCCAGGCTGGCGGTGCTCAACGGCGCAGGCTGTTGCGCGTGACCATGCTCCAGCATACCGACCAGCGCACCCACCAACGGCTGGTGGCTGACCAGCAATACGTGCTCAAGCCCCAGGCGTTCGAGTTCAGCGATCACCTCCTGCACGTTGCTGTCGGGCGTCAGCCATGGCACGGTGCGCACCGGCTCGGCGAAACCCAGGGTGTCATGCACAAGGGCCGCCGTTTGTTGGGCACGCACGTAGGGGCTGGCAATGATGGCCTGCAGCGGCTGGCCGAGCAGATACGCAGCACTGTGCAGCACCTGCTCGCGACCATGGGCAGTCAGGCGCCGCTCGGCGTCGGTGTGGGCCCTGGGCTCTGCCTCACCGTGGCGCAATACCCACAGCTTCACAGTTTGGGCTCCTCGTCGCGCACCGGGTGGGGTGCAGGGGCAACGGCATGCGGAGCTTCGCCTTCCGGCGCACGCGGTGTGGGCCAGTCTGCGAAAGGCCACGGCTTGCTGTCGGTGTGGAAAGTGCCAAAGCGACCGATCTGCGCCAGGTACTGGCTCAGGCTGTCGCCAAAGTTCATCAGGCTGGCGCTCGGCGCGCCATAGATCAGACGGTAGACGAGCTGCACCAGCACCAGGCCGCCGAGTAGCAGCTCGGCCAGTTGCCACACCACCAGAAATACCACCATCCACAGCACGCGCAGGATGATCGACTCGCGCTGGGCGCGCTCAGGGGTATCGTTCATGTGTCGCTCCTTGTTCTGTTCAAAGCCGCTAAAGGCTCAGTTGAAACCGCTGATGGAAATGAAGTCGACGTCGGTCTTGGGCTCGGCGCGCATCAGGCGCTCGATCACCTGGTTCAGCGTGCGGCCTTCGAAGAGGATGGCGTGCAGCCCGGCCACCAGCGGCATGTAGACCTGGACCTCTTCAGCCTTGGCCTTGAGCACCTTGAGGGTATTGACCCCTTCTGCCACCTCGCCCAGGCGATTGACCGCCTGCTCCAGCGTCAGGCCTTGGCCCAGGGCGTGCCCGACCTGGTAGTTGCGGCTCTTGGGCGAAGAACAGGTGACGATCAGGTCGCCGACCCCGGCAAGGCCGAGGAAGGTCATGGGATTGGCACCCTGGCTCACGGCGAAACGGGTCATTTCGGCCAGCGCACGGGTGATCAGCATGCTCTTGGTGTTTTCGCCCATGCCCAGGGCCACGGCCATGCCAGCAATGATCGCATAGACGTTCTTCAGAGCCCCACCCAGCTCGACACCGAAGCGGTCGCTGCTGGCGTAAACCCGGAAGGTATGCCCGTGCAGCACCGCCTGCACGCGCTGGCAGAGGTCTTCATCTTCGCTGGCGACCACGGTAGCGGTCAGCGCATGCTCAGCGATCTCGCGGGCCAGGTTTGGCCCGGACAACACACCGATTCGCGCATCGGGCGCGATCTCTTCAAGGATCTGACTCATCAGCTTGAAGCTCTGCGCTTCGATGCCTTTGGTCAGGCTGACCAAGCATTTGCCGCGCAGCAGCCCGGCATGCGGGGCCAAAACGCTGCGCAAGGCGCTGGAGGGCAGCGCGACGAAGATCAGGTCGCTGTAGTGCAACGTGGCCAGCAGGTCGTTGACCGGCTCGACGCCGTCATGCAGACGGATGCCTTTGAGGTAGCGCGG
This sequence comes from Lelliottia jeotgali, assembly GCF_977070485.1. Lineage (NCBI taxonomy): Bacteria > Pseudomonadati > Pseudomonadota > Gammaproteobacteria > Enterobacterales > Enterobacteriaceae > Lelliottia > Lelliottia jeotgali. Next base: position 292,028 of record NZ_CDRVFO010000005.1, on the reverse strand, counting down.
GTTCTCGCGATTGACGCGCATGGCCTCGGCCTGCTCAGCGTCACGCATCCATTGGCGTACCGGCACGCCGTTCTGCGCCAGCAGGTTCGCCACGGCGGTGCCGAAGCTTCCGCCCCCCAGAACTGCAACAGGTTGCTGTTCAGTCATATTCAATCCGTTAAAGCCATAAGTTAAGTGGCGACGGGGCCATTATACGGCAAGCTGCAAGCTGCAAGCTGCAAGAGACAGCGGCCTCATTGGCCACAAGGTTTTCTTGTAGCTTGCAGCTTGCCGCCTGTGGCTGGCAAAACCCCCATGGTCAGTTAACATGCCTGTTTCAACTCTGATACAAGGCCGTATCGTGTTCCATGGCACGCCTCCCTACCCTCGCCTGTTGCTGCTGACTGCCCTGCTGGGCAGCCCGGCCGTGGCCGACGACCTGTTCATCGACAACGCCGACCTGCCACAGGTTCTGACCGCCACGCGGCTGAAACAATCCCCGGCCGCCGTGCCGGGCAGCATGACCGTGCTCGACAGCGAACTGATCCGTGCCAGCGGCGCCCGCGACATCCCCGAACTGCTGCGCCTGGTGCCGGGGATGATGATCGGCTACGGCGCCGGCAACCAGCCAACCGTCAATTACCACGGCACCAACGTCAACGAAGCCCGGCGCATGCAGGTGCTGATCGACGGCCGCTCGGTGTACCGTGCGGGCCTGGCCACGGTGGACTGGAGCGACATCCCGGTGGCGCTGGAGGACATCGAACGCATCGAGGTGTTCCGCGGCCCCAACACCGTCAGCTACGGCGCCAATGCACTGATGGCGGTGGTCAACATTCTCACCCGCAATCCGGCCGACAGCCATGGCACGCGCATGAAGCTGACCCGCGGCCAGGACGGCATCGATGACTACTACCTCAGCCACGGTTTTGGTTGGGACGGCGGTGATCTGCGCTTGTCGGTGTCGGGCCAGAAAGATGACGGCTTCGATGAAAACCAGTTCGGCCAGGATTACCGCGACAGCCGCCGCCTGAACCGCTTCAACCTCAGCGTCAGCCATAACCTCGCGACAAACCAGACCCTGGAATGGCAACTGGCAGCCAAAGAGGGCAGCAACCAGCGGCCCTACACCTACCAGCCCGTATTCCCCTTCGTTACCGAAAGCGGCAACAACGCCGACGTCAACGCCAAGGACTACGCAGGCTCCGTGCGCTGGAACATCGACTTCAACCCTGACCACAGCCTGTATGTGCAGGGCTCGGCCCAGCACTTCGACCGCCAGCAGGTCTGGCGCGCCTGCGACGCAGCGTTGTCGTTCAGCCCGGAACTGACCCGGCTGTGGCAGCTCAACCCGAATTTTGCCGAGCAGGTCGCCCGAGGGGCCAACAATCCGCCCAACAGCAGCAACCCCGAAGAGCAGGCACTGGTCGATGCCATCAAGGACCAGTGGAACAACCAGGGCGGCAGCAACGTGGTGTGCGGCGATGTCGACCAGAGCACCCGTGAGACCCGCTACGACCTGGAAATCCAGGATACCCTGAGCCTGACCGACAACCTGCGCCTGCTCAGCGGCATGAACTATCGTTATGACCGCGCCGACTCGCAGACGTATTTCGACGGCGGCCTCGACGATCAGACCTGGCGCCTCTTCGGCCAGTTGGAGTGGCGTGCGGACGATCATTGGATCCTGCAGGGCGGCGCGATGTTCGAAGACTCGCAACTGTCCGGCAGCTCGCTGTCCCCGCGCATGGCAGTCAACTACCTGATCACCCCGCGCCACGGCTTGCGTGCGGTGTATTCCGAGGCAGTGCGCTCCCCGGACATGTTCGAAAACAACGTCAACTGGAGCTACACGGTCAAGAACCTTACCCCAACTGCGTTCGGCCAGCAGAACGGCGAGTATTTCGTCAAGACCCGCGGCCCGGGCGACCTCGACCAGGAACGCATGCGTTCTCGCGAGTTGGGCTACAACGGCCAGTTCACTGATATCAACCTGAACATGGATGTGAAGCTGTTCTATGACGAGATCACAGGAATGATCAGCGAGCCACTCAGGAACAACCAGTACATCGCCAGTAACGCCAACAAGGCCCGATTCAGCGGCAGCGAGGCACAGCTGGACTGGCGCCCCACCCGGCGCGACCGTCTGCGTTTCACTTATGCCTATGTCGATGCCTGGGCCAGCAACCCCGCCGACAGCGCCAACACCGCCCGCAACAGTGGCTCGGCGGGCTGGATGCGCGAATGGGGTGATGGCTGGTCCAGTGCACTGTTCTACTACGGCGACGATGCGCTCAACCAGTACCGCTACGAGCGCCTCGACCTGCGCCTGGCCAAACGCTTTCGTATCGAGGGCAGCACCCTTGAGCTGGCTGCGTTGTGGCAGCAGCGCCTGGACGACGAGCCGACCACCACCCTCCAGAACCGCTATGACAGCCGTCACCGCCTGAGCGTCAGCGCGGAGCTGGAGTTCTGATGGCCCGCCTGCTGCGCCTGCTGGTGTTCTGCCTATGGCCATTGGGTTCGCTGTCCGCCAGCGAAATCCTGTTGGTCGGTGGCGAGGAACAGCCCGGCATCCGTAGCTTTGTCGCGGCCCTCGAAAGCCGCCGCAACCAAGACCAGGTACGGTTTCAGACCGTTGCCGAACTGCCGCGCCCAGGCAAGCTCAAGGCCGACCTGCGCCTGGTGCTGCTTGACAGCGCCGCACTGGAGTGGCGCCTGGCCGAAAGCAAAGGGCCGGCGGCCCTGGCCATGCGCATCAGCCGCGTGCAGGCCGAGCAGCGCCTGGGAAAGTCGCGACCGGCGTACTTGACCCTGCTGTGGAGTGACCCGCCCCTGGCTCGCCAGTTGCGCCTGGCCCGCTACCTGTTGCCGCAGGCCCAACGCATCGGCGTGCTGTACGCAGAACACAGCCATTTTCTGCTTGACGAACTACGCCAGGCGGCCCGGCCACTGGGGCTGGAAATTGTCGCCCAGCAATGGCCGGACCAGCGCGACAGCCGGCCGCTGCTGGATCTGTTGGGCAATAGCGACGTGCTACTGGGCCTGGAAGACCCCGACCTTTACAACTCCAAGACCGCCAAGAACCTGCTGCTAAGCAGCTACGGCCGGCAGATGGCGTTGATCGGCCCGAACGCCGGTTTCGTCCGCGCCGGTGCTCTGGCCAGTACCTACAGCGACCAAGAGGACTGGCTGGCGGTGCTCGACCAACTGCTCGACCGCCCGCCAGCGCAATGGCCGCGCAGCCTGTACCCCGCACGTTTCGGGGTCAGCGGCAACCAGCAGGTGGCTCGCGCCCTGGGCCTTGAACCGATTGATCCGAACGCCACTGCCAAGGTTTTGGCTGAAGGAGAACCCACCCCATGACTAGACGCCTGAGCTGGGATATCCACACCCGTACGCAGATCATAAGCCTAGGCCCTGCGCTGCTGCTGACATTGCTGCTGATCAGCTTCTTCACCTTCGTGCGCATCCAGGACTTGCGCCAGGAGCTCAACCATACCGGTCAGTTGATCGCCAATCAGTTGGCTCCAGCGTCCGAGTACGGTGTGATCTCGGGCAACAACGAAGTGCTCGAAGGCCTGATGCGCGCCACCCTGAGCATCCCCCACGTGCGCTTTCTGGAAGTGCAGGACAGCCGCAACCACATCCTGGTGTACGTCGAGCAGTCAGACGAGAGCGCTAACCGGGCACAACGCGTAGAGGTGTTCCAGGCGCCGATCCGGCTTCAGCAAATCCGCCTGGACAACGACTTCCTGCAGCAGGGCAAAGCGCCGTCGCCGGCAATCGGGGACGATTATCTGGGGCGGGTGATCGTCGGCATGTCGGACGACGCCTTCAGCCAGCGCCAACAGGAGATCGTTATCAAGGCTGGCATCCTGGCGCTGTTCGCCCTGTTGTTCACCTTCCTGCTCGCACGCCGCCTGGCCATGAGCCTCGCAAAGCCGATCAGCGACATGGGCCATGCAGTCAAGGCCATCCAGCAAGGTGACTACAACACCCCGCTGCCGGTGGTCGACGACAGCGAGCTGGGCCACCTGGCACGCCACATCAACAACCTGGCCAGCGCACTGGAACAGGCCAGCGCCGAACAGAAACAGGCCATTGCCCAGTTGATCCAGGCCCGCGAGGAAGCCGAGCAGGCCAACGGCGCCAAATCGGAATTCCTGGCGATGATGAGCCACGAGTTGCGTACTCCCATGAACGGCGTGCTGGGCATGCTGCAACTGCTCGAAACCACCCAGTTGACCAGCGAGCAAGCCGAATACACGGCTGTGGCCAGCGAATCCACCGGGCACTTGCTCAAGGTGATCAACGACATTCTCGATTTCTCGCGGATCGAACGCACCACACTGCAACTGGAGCATATCGACTTCAATCTCGGCGAGCTCATCGCCAGCAGCGTGCAGTCCTTCCAGCACAGCGCACAGCAACGAGGCCTGGATCTGCAGCTGCAATTACCGACCCAGAGCGAGCGGCTGCAGGTGGTGGGCGACCCGACACGCATCCGCCAAATCCTCCTCAACCTGGTCGGCAATGCCCTGAAGTTCACTGAACGCGGCCAGGTGCAGGTCGAGGCTCGGTGGCAGGCGCTCGATCGTCAGACCTTGTGGTTCACGTGCAGCGTGCGCGACACAGGTATCGGCATCGACAGCGAACGCCTGGAAATGATGTTCGTCGCCTTCCAGCAGGCCGACAGCTCGATTTCACGGCGCTATGGCGGTACTGGCCTGGGGCTGTCCATCGCTCGTACCCTTGCTGAACGCATGGGCGGCAAGCTGCGTGGCGAAAGCCACGAAGGGCTGGGTTCGACCTTCACCCTGGAAATGCCGCTCGCCCTGGCCAGCCCTGCGTCTGCGACATTGCCCGGCGCGCTGGCGGCTCACACACCGCTCGCCGAAGGCGAACGGATCCTTTTGGTGGAGGACAACCCGGTCAATCAGAGCGTTATCGAAGCCATGTTGCGCAGCCTGGGGCTGGAAGTCAGCGTGGCCCATGACGGCATCCAGGCCGTTGAAAAGGTCAGCCAGCAGCACTTTGCGGCCATACTGATGGACTGCCGCCTGCCACAGGTCGATGGTTATGAAGCCACACGACGCATACGCCTGCTGCCCAACGGCGGCAAGCTACCGATCATCGCCTTGACCGCCAACGCCCTGCAGGGTGATCGGGAACGCTGCATGGCCGCCGGCATGGACGATTACCTGAGCAAACCGTTGCGCCGCACTGACCTGCAGCAGGTGTTACAACGCTGGCTGCCCGGCCGGACAGTCGCGACTGGCGATAAATGCTAAAGTGCGGCAGTCTTAAGGACTGGACAGGACCGTCATCGGCCCTGAAAATAGACGTTTCAGTGCACACCTGTACTTCTTTCGCCAGGTGCGCTGTGACTTTCACTACAACGCAATAGTCTACCTGTAGGCTGCCGCCCGGACTGATGCCGGGTTGGCCGGGAAGATTCATCCCCTGCCACAGGGGGTTATTGAGGAGCTCGCATGACCAAACAACACGCCTTTACTCGGGAAGACCTGCTGCGCTGCAGTCGCGGTGAGCTGTTCGGCCCAGGTAATGCGCAACTGCCCGCGCCGAACATGCTGATGGTCGATCGCATCACCCATATCAGCGAAGAAGGCGGCAAGTACGGCAAAGGTGAATTGGTCGCCGAGCTGGATATCACCCCGGACCTGTGGTTCTTCGCCTGCCATTTCGAAGGCGACCCGGTAATGCCCGGCTGCCTGGGCCTTGACGCCATGTGGCAGCTGGTTGGTTTCTTCCTGGGCTGGCAGGGCCTTCCAGGCCGTGGCCGCGCCCTGGGCTCGGGTGAAGTGAAATTCTTTGGTCAGGTATTGCCCACCGCCAAGAAAGTCACCTACAACATTCACATCAAGCGCGTCCTGAAGGGCAAGCTGAACATGGCCATCGCCGATGGCTCGGTCAGCGTTGACGGCCGCGAGATCTACACTGCCGAAGCCCTGCGGGTCGGCGTGTTCACCTCCACTGACAATTTCTAAGGGTTATTCGCATGCGCCGCGTCGTTATCACTGGTCTGGGCATCGTATCGTGCCTGGGCAATGACAAAGCTACCGTCACCGAAAACCTGCGCAACAGCCGTCCGGGTATCCGTTACAACCCGGAATACAAGGAACAGGGGCTGCGTAGCCAGGTTTCCGGCTCCATCGACCTCAACCTCGAAGAACTGATCGACCGCAAGGTCTACCGCTTCGTTGGTCACGCTGCGGCATACGCCTACCTGGCGATGCAGGACGCGATCAAGGACGCCGGCCTGACCGAAGAGCAGGTTTCCAACCCGCGTACCGGCCTGGTAGCTGGCTCCGGCGGCGCCTCGACCCTGAACCAGATGGAAGCTCTGGACACCCTGCGTGAAAAAGGCGTCAAGCGTGTCGGCCCGTACCGCGTCACCCGCACCATGGGCAGCACCGTCTCGGCTTGCCTGGCCACCCCGTTCAAGATCAAGGGCCTGAACTACTCGATCTCGTCGGCCTGCGCCACCTCGGCACACTGCATCGGCACCGCACTGGAGCAGATCCAGTGGGGCAAACAGGACATCGTCTTCGCCGGTGGCGGTGAAGAAGAGCACTGGAGCCAGTCGTTCCTGTTCGATGCCATGGGCGCCTTGTCGACCAAGCGCAACGATACTCCGGAACTGGCTTCGCGCGCTTACGACGCCGACCGTGATGGCTTCGTCATCGCTGGCGGCGGCGGCATGGTAGTGGTCGAGGAACTGGAACACGCCCTCGCCCGTGGCGCCAAGATCTACGCCGAAATCGTCGGCTACGGCGCTACGTCCGATGGCTACGACATGGTTGCCCCAAGCGGCGAAGGTGCCATTCGCTGCATGCAGCAAGCACTGGCCACTGTCGACACCCCGATCGACTACCTGAACACCCACGGCACCTCGACTCCAGTCGGCGACGTTGCCGAAATCAAAGGTGTTCGCGCCGTGTTCGGCGACAAGGCACCGAAGATCAGCTCGACCAAGAGCCTGTCGGGCCACTCGCTGGGTGCTGCTGGCGTCCACGAGGCGATCTACTGCCTGCTGATGATGGAGAACAACTTCATCGCCGGCTCCGCCAACATCGACGAACTGGACCCGGAAGTCGCTGACCTGCCGATCCTGCGCAAAACCGAAGAAAACGCCAAGATCGATACGGTCATGAGCAACAGCTTCGGCTTTGGCGGCACCAACGCCACCCTGGTGCTCAAGCGCTGGACTGGCAAGTAATGCCTTGATGCGGTAAATGAAAACGCCCCGACTGGTTCGGGGCGTTTTCTTTTGTGTTTGCCTGTGCCGCGTAAAGTTCCGGGCAGACCGTCAGCGAGCCTTGGGCAAGACCGCCAGGAAGTTGTCCCGCGCCACCTGCTTGGCCACCCCCTCCGGCAAAGCATCCAGAAACGGCTTGAAGCCGTGCATCTGCTCCCCTACGCTGCCAAACTTGCCCACCACATCAGACCCAAGCATGAACCGCTGCGGGAAGCGCTCGACCAGCGCCAGCCACTCCTTGCGCGGCATACCTTTGTCATCCAGCAGGTAGGGCTTGAGCACAGTCCACGACAAGTCGATATAAAGGTTCGGGTAGTCGTTGAGCAAGCGCGTCAGCACCGGCAATAAAAAATCCATTTGCATCTGATGCCGATGAATCTCCATGCTCGTGCCCGCATGCGCCCAGATGAAACGGGTATGCGGATGATTGCGCAGCGGTTCCTCGATCTCGGCCAGGTAAAGCGGGTTGCGCTCACGCTTGGAGGTAATGTTCGAATGCAGCAGCACCGGCATGTCGCGTTCGGCTGCCAGGTGATAGATACGGGTCATGGCCTCGTTGTTGGCGCGCGGCGTATCACCGCTGGTGAGCGCAGTAAGGTCATCGTGCCGGGTAAAGACCTCACCTATGCCCTGCCAGAGACCAGGATAGAGATCGAGCATGCGTTCGATATGGCTGACTGCATTCTTGTCTACCGGATTGAAACCGGTCAGGAAAGGATGAAAACGCTTGCGCTGCTCTGCCGGCAGCTTCTGCAGCGCCGCCGCCACGTATGTATCAGTGGCGCTGTACCAGTAGGCGTCGGCATCGTCGCCGGCGTAATAGCGCGGCCGCTTGGGCTCATCCTCGTGCCATTTCTTGGCCACCGGAATGCCAGAAATCATCGAGTGATCGACACCCGCTTCATCCATGGCCTTGACTAGGGCAGTCATACCCTCGGTCTCTTGAAAGAAGTCCACATAGTGCAGGTGGGCGTCACTGTAGCGATAATCACGCGCCTGTGCCGCCTGGCACAACGTTGTGCACAACAGCAGGCAGGCCAGCGCTCTGGCGATCATGGGCAGCATCCTTCTCTGTGTATGAACAGAGTAGACCTGGCGGCCAAGCCAGCGGTTCAGCCGTGCACTGCAAACCGCTATGCTGATGCTATTTTCCCCCGCCTGGAGCACAGCATGAGCAGCCCATTGGTGATCCGCCCGCGTGCCGAGTCGGTCGAGGGCCAACCGATCCTGCGCCCACTGCCGTCGGCGCAGTGCCGCAGCGTCGGCCCGTTCGTGTTCTTCGACCACATGCTCGAAACCGACTATGCGCCGGGCCATGGCATGGATATTCGCCAGCACCCGCATATCGGCCTGTCGACCCTGACCTACCTGTTCGAAGGCGCAATCCTGCACAAGGACAGCCTGGGCTCGAATCAGCGCGTGTTGCCTGGCGATGTGAGCTGGATGACGGCCGGCAGCGGCGTGGCGCATGTCGAACGCACCCCGGCCGATGCGTTGGCGCACGGTTCGCGCCTGCATGGGCTGCAGGTGTGGCTGGCGTCGCCCCGCGCGCTCGAGCAAGGCGCACCGAGCTATAGCCATCACGCCGCGGCCAGCCTACCAGTGAGCGATAACCTGGGGGTACGCATCTGCATGATTGCCGGTAGCGGTTTCTGCCTGGAATCGCCGGTACCAGTCCTCTCCTCTACCCTTTACGCGCATGTGCAGATGCAATCGGCGACCACGCTGGTGGTACCTGATGAGCATGCGCAACGGGCGCTCTATCTGCTCGACGGCGAGCTGATGCTGAATGATGAGGAAGTCGAGGCGTGCAGCTTGGTGGTGCTGCCTGAGGGCGAAGAGATTGCCTTGTATGCCGAGGGTGAATGCGAATTGGTATTGATCGGCGGCGAGCGGCTGGATGGGCCGCGGCGGATGAACTGGAATTTTGTGGCCAGTGACCCGCAACTGATCGAACACGCCCGGGCGAAATGGGCTGCCGGCGATTGGCCGGTGGTGCCGGGGGAGACTTCGCGGATCGAGCTACCGCGTTAAAGTGGGGCCGCTTTGCGGCCCTTCGCCGGCAAGCCGGCTCCCACCGGGACCGCGCCGCTCTCGGGGGCAACACCTCAAGTGGGAGCTGGCTTGCCAGCGATGGGCTGCGTAGCAGCCCCACTGCACCGTCAGCGCTGGAACACTTCGGTGAGCAAATTGTGCATCGAGCGGAACGCCCGCTCCGAGGTCCTGCGGTCATACTGCATCTTGCCCGGCACATTGGCATTCGGGTCGGTGAACGAATGCACCGCGCCGCCATAGCTCAGCAGCTGCCAATCCACCTTGGCCGCATTCATCTCTTCCTCGAACGCCGGCAGTTGCTCCCTCGGCACCAGCGGGTCGGATGCGCCGTGCAGCACCAGCACCGAGCCCTTGATGTGCTTGGCATCTTCAGGGTTCGGGGTATCCAGCGTGCCATGGAACGACACCGCAGCCTTCAGGTCTGCACCGGTACGGGCCAGCTCCAGGGCGCAGCAGCCGCCGAAGCAGAAGCCAAACGTGGCCACCTTGCCGGGAGCCAGAAGTGCCTTGGATTGCGCCAGCAGCTGCGCCAACGCCTCCTTCATGCGCTTGCGCAATTCGCCACGGTCATTCTTCAACGGCATCATCGCCGCCCCGGCTTCGTCAGCATTGGACGGACGCACCGATTGCCCGTACAGGTCGGCAATCAGCACCACATAGCCTTTTTCGGCCACTTCCTTGGCGATGCGCTCGGCACCTTCGCCAATGCCCATCCAGTTCGGCGCCATCACCAGGCCCGGTCGCCCCAGCGCACCTGGCTCATACACCAGACGGCTTTCATAGGCCTTGCCGGACAGGTGATAAACCAGCGATTCGACGATTACCTTGCTCATCAAGCACTCCTTGGGCATTCACCATTAAAAAAGCCCGCCGAAGCGGGCTTATCGATGCATCAACTCAAGCAGACAGCTCGACCAACAGCTTGTTCAGACGACGAACGTACGCCGCCGGATCCTTCAAGCTGTCACCGGCCGCCAGGGCCGCCTGATCGAAGAGGATGTGCGACAGTTCGGCAAAGCGGTCTTCGCTCTGCTCGTTGTCCAGCTTTTCGATCAGCGGATGGGTCGGGTTGAATTCGAAGATCGGCTTGGAGTCCGGCACCTTCTGCCCGCTGGCTTCGAGGATCTGGCGCATCTGCAGGCCCAGGTCCTGCTCACCGATGGCCAGGATAGCCGGCGAATCGGTCAGGCGGTGCGACACACGCACTTCGGCGACACTCTCACCCAGCGCAGATTTCAAGCGCTCAACCAGGCCTTCTTTTTCCTTGGCGACTTCTTCCTGGGCCTTCTTGTCCTCTTCGGAGTCCAGCTTGCCCAGGTCCAGGTCACCACGCGCAACATCGACGAAAGCCTTGCCGTCGAACTCGTTGAGGTAGCTCATCAGCCACTCGTCGATGCGATCGGTCAGCAGCAGTACTTCGATGCCCTTCTTGCGGAAGACTTCCAGGTGCGGGCTGTTCTTGACGTGCGCGTACGACTCGCCGGTGAGGTAATAGATCTTGTCCTGACCTTCCTTGGCGCGCGCCAGGTAATCGGCAAGGGAGACGCTCTGCTCGCCGCTCTCGTCATGGGTGGAGGCAAAGCGCAGCAAACCGGCGATCTTCTCCTTGTTGGCGAAATCTTCGGCCGGGCCTTCCTTCAACACCTGACCAAAGTTCTTCCAGAAGCCCTTGTACTGCTCGGGTTCGTTCTTCGCCAGCTTCTCCAGCATGTCCAGCACACGCTTGGTCAGCGCCGTTTTCATCGAGTCGATGATCGGATCCTTTTGCAGGATCTCGCGGGAGACGTTCAGGGACAGGTCATTGGAGTCGACCACACCCTTGATGAAGCGCAGGTACAACGGCAGGAACGACTCGGCCTGGTCCATGATGAACACGCGCTGCACATACAGCTTCAGGCCGCGCGGCGCTTCACGCTGGTACAGATCGAACGGCGCGCGGGCCGGCACGTACAGCAGCGAGTTGTATTCGAGCTTGCCTTCGACCTTGTTGTGGCTCCAGGCCAGCGGGTTTTCGAAGTCGTGACCGATGTGCTTGTAGAACTCCTGGTATTCCTCGTCCTTGATTTCGGTGCGCGGGCGGGTCCACAGGGCACTGGCGCGGTTGACGGTTTCCCATTCTTCGGCCGGCTGCTCTTCACCTTCGGCGGCCGCCTGCTCCTTGGGCAGCTGGATCGGCAGGGCAATGTGATCGGAGTACTTCTTGACCACATTACGCAGGCGCCAGCCATCGGCGAACTCCTGCTCGTCCTTCTTCAGGTGCAGGACGATACGGGTGCCGCGCTGTGGTTTTTCGACGGTGGAAACTTCGAAGTCGCCCTCGCCCTTGGAAGACCAGTGCACACCCTCGGCAGCCGGCTGGCCGGCGCGACGGCTGAACACGTCGACTTTGTCGGCCACGATGAAGGCAGAGTAGAAGCCCACACCGAACTGGCCGATCAGGTGCGAGTCCTTCTTCTGGTCACCGGTGAGGTTCTTCATGAAGTCGGCCGTGCCGGACTTGGCGATGGTGCCCAGGTGAGTGATCACGTCTTCGCGGCTCATGCCGATGCCGTTGTCCTCGAGGGTCACGGTACCGGCGTCCTTGTCGAAGCTCAGGCGGATTTTCAGGTCGGCGTCGTTTTCGAACAGCTCTGGCTTGGCCAGGGCTTCGAAACGCAGCTTGTCGGCGGCGTCGGAAGCGTTGGAAATCAGCTCACGCAGGAAGATTTCCTTGTTCGAGTACAGCGAGTGAATCATGAGGTGCAGCAGCTGCTTTACCTCGGTCTGGAAGCCCAGGGTTTCCTTTTGTGTTTCCACACTCATGGTCTTCAAAACTCCGATCTGATGGCAGTGGGCGCCGGCAGCCGAATCGGCATGCATTAACGGCGGATGTCATGCAGATGGGGGCAGCCCCGACGATTTCAAGGGCTTTTCCGGCTCAATCTTGAAATGCGCACGGGCAGTGGCGATCGGAGATTGCCGATCGCCCTGCCAAGCTGTGATCGCCACATTGGTTACCCGCCGGCCTTGGCGCCAAAGCTGGCATTGCGCATAGGTGTCGCGAAAAAGCCCGGCGCGCAGGTAGTCGATGGAGAAATCGATGATCTTGGGGATGCTGGCGCTCTCGCTGTAGATCAGCAGATACAAGGCGGCAGAAAGCTCCATGAAGCCGGCGATAACGCCGCCATGGATGGCCGGCAGCAACGGGTTGCCGATGTTGTCCGGGTTGGCCGGCAAGCGGAACAGCAGGTCATCGCCCTGGCGCTCGCAGGTGATGCCGATCAGGCCTGCGTAGGGTATCAGCGCCAGCAATGGCTGGTAATCGCCCACGGCATGCGCCGCATTGAGCTGTAGACGTACGTCTTGTGGAATCATGCCCTTCCCTCCTTCAGTCCCTTGCCGAACCGGATGCCGCCCTTTACCTCCTGCCCCAGGCGCATGAAGGTACCGACAACCTGGCAGATCGGCTGGGCGGGGTCGTCCTGATAGGCCATGCCACGGGTGAAGATCACGTCGCGGGTGACCCGATAGCACTGGGCATGACCATAGATGGGCTTTCCCGCCTCTGCCGGATGCATGTAGTCGATACGAAGGTCCAGCGTTGGACATACCTCAAAGCTTGGCAGCACGCAAAGCGTGGCCATCCCGCAGGTGGTGTCCATCAGCGTGGTCAGGGCACCGCCATGCACTGCGCCAGTCTGCGGGTTGCCGACGATGGCTGGCGACCAGGGCAAGAGCAGCGTCATGCCATCGGCGTCCGCATGCTCGACGCGCATCTGCAACACTTGACAATGTTTCAATGCCGATAAGAAACGCTCGGCCATGGCCATCAAGCTTGAGTCGGTCATCGGTACACTCCTCTTCACGGCCACTGGCGCCTGCGACACCTGCATAAGTGTGATAAAAGTCTATCCGGAATGCGGTGTTATATATCTGTAACTGATACGGAACTATTGCTGCATGACCGAACTCGAAGGAACAAATCACTTATTCCACCAAGGAGAAACACCCAATGCGTAAACCATTTGCTTTTGCTCTGATGCTGGCTGCTGCCATGGGCCTGGCTGCTTGCGATAAAGCGAGCGAAGACAAAGCCCAAGACGCACAGGAACATGCCGAGCAAGCCCAGGAAAAAATGGGCGAAGCTCAGGATAAAATGAACGACGCCGCTGAGGAAAACGCCGAAGCTGCCAAAGATCAGGCTGAAGCCGAGCAGAAGGCTGCTGAAGAAGCCGCTCCGGCAACTCCGGCTACTGCACCGGCCGAGCCTGCCAAGCAGTAATAGCGACGCACAAAAAACCCGACATTGTCGGGTTTTTTTATGCCTGTCATCCATGGGTTAAACGTTTCACGTGTTTGTACTGATGCCTTCCTTGCTGGTCTCGGTAGGCGCACTTTCGGTTGGCGTGAACACCATCACTTCCAGCACATCGGAGTGGAACTCCCGGCGATACAGGATCAATACCACTCCAACACTCACCACCATGAACAGCCAGGGGCTGATGAACCAGGTGAGCATGGCCATCCCGAAATAATAAGAACGCAAGCCAAAGTTGAACTGATTGGCCGCCAGCGACAACACCCTCGCCGCCCGCGAAGCGAAAGCCTTGCGCTCAAGCTCACTGACCAGGCGCTCGCCTATCATGGGCGCAGACCCCACCAGCACTGCTGCGAAGTTGTACTGGCGCATGCACCAGCTGAACGTAAAGAACGCATAGACGAACACCATCGCCAGGCAAAGCAGCTTGATTTCCGACATGCCTTGCGAGGCCTGCTGCACCAGAGGCAGGTCGGCCAGCAGCGACAGGGCGCGGTCCGAAGCCCCCAGAACAGTCAGGATGCCGGCCAGAATGATAAGGGTACTGGAGGCAAAGAACGACGCGTTGCGCTCCAGATTGCCAATTACACTGGCATCGGCGATGCGGTTGTCGCGCAGCAGCATGCGGCGCATCCAGTCTTCCCGATACAGATGCAGCACACTGGCCAGGCAGGCAGTGTCGCGGCCCTTCCAGATGGCATAGCGGGTATAGCCGCCCCAGCAAAGGGCGAACCAGCAGAGGGCCAACACGTTGTGAAGGTTGCTTTGGATGAAATTCATGCAGTTTTCCCGAAGGCCAGGGCAGACAAGGATAGGGACCGCATTTCGACGCCTGCGAGCACGCAAAGGCACATCGGCGCAATAAAAAACCCCGCATCCTTGTGGATGCGGGGTTTGGTGTATCGGCCTTCGCGGACACCCTACGGCTTGTGGCCGGTGCCAACGGCAGGCGTCAACCTATCAGGCCAGCGCTTCACGCGGCTTGCCAAGCATACGGTCGCACGCCACAGCCGCCATCAGTGTCACCACCGACGGCACCAGCCAGGCCAGGCCCTGATCGCTCAGCGGCAGGTGTGCCATGAAGTCCGGCAAAACGTGGGCAATGCTGCTGCCCTTGATCGCATCAACCATGCCGAACAACAGCGACACTAGCATGACCGGCGCCATGATACGTGTTGGCGAATTCCACAGGTCATTGACGAAGCTCAGGCCTACCACCACGATGCACGGTGGGTAGATGGCAGTCAGCACCGGGATCGAGAACATGATCAGCTTGGTCAGGCCCAGGTTGGAAATCAGCAGCGAGAAGCCTGCCAGGATCACCACCAGTGCACGGTACGACAGCGGCAGGATCTGGCTGAAGTACTCGGCGCATGCGCAAGTCAGGCCTACGGCAGTCACCAGGCAGGCCAGCGCGATCAGTACCGCTAGGAAACCGCTGCCAAGCGAACCGAAGGTGTGCTGTACGTAGGCGTGCAATACCGCTGCACCGTTGGTGGCGCCAGCCGCGATCTCATGGCTGCTGGCCCCCAGCCGGAACAGGCTGATGTACACCAGCGCCAGGCCCACACCGGCAATCAGGCCGGCAATGATGGCATAGCGGGTGATCAGCTTCGGCGACTCGACACCCCGCGAACGGATGGCATTGACGATGACGATACCGAAGACCAGCGCACCCAGGGTATCCATGGTCAGGTAGCCATCGGAGAAGCCCTTGGAGAAGGCCGCAGCTGCATAGGCAGGCTGTGCTTCACCAATGGTGCCGGCAGGCAGCGCGAACGCAGCGATGCCAAGTACCGCCAGGGCGATAATCTTCAGCGGCGCGAGGAAACGGCCCACGGTATCGAGCAACTTGCCCGGGTACATGGACACGGCCAGTACCACGATGAAGTACACCAGGCTGTAGAGGAACAACGCCAACGGGCTTTCGCCGGTGAGCGGTGCCACACCCACTTCGAACGACACGGTTGCGGTGCGCGGGGTAGCGAACAGCGGGCCGACCGACAGGTAGCACACAGCCGCCAACAGGCCACCGAAGAACTTGCCGATCGGGCTGCTGAGCGCATCCATGCCACCACCAACCTTGGCCAGTGCGACCACGGTGATAACCGGCAGGCCCACAGCCGTAACCAGGAAGCCCAGAGCGGCCATCCAGACATGCGGCCCGGACTGCAGACCGACGATGGGCGGGAAGATGATATTGCCAGCGCCCACAAAAAGCGCAAACGTCATAAAGCCAAGCGCCAGGATATCCTGGCCTTTTAAAACTTTCATTTAGGGTAGTACCACACTGCTGAAATCGGGATTCGAGAAGGGATTTCCCCTTGAGTGAGGGAAATGCTGCCCGGCTTGATAGGCCAGACCCGTTTAGCGTGTCGTTCCCTTTTGGGGTACGGGCACAGAGTGAACGCGTAGATTAACCGTTTTACCCGGCAAACGCACTGGCACAGTGCTGCTTGTCCGATGTGCGTACATGTTTGTCGTCTGGTTGACCGTGTTCGACGACAATTTATTGCTGATTCGAGCAAATGTCTGGTTGAAAATCCTGATCAGGGTGATCGAACTTTCCGAAGGTGTGGGCGCAGTATTCACAGCCGCACAACGACAAAGGCCACCCGAAGGTGGCCTTTGTGCGCGTGGGGGTACTACATATTACTTCGTGTTACTTACTTCTTGGCTTCCCAGCCAGTCAGCTCGGCCAGGGCCTTGCCGATGTCAGCCAGGGAACGCACGGTCTTCACACCAGCGTCCTGCAGGGCGGCGAACTTCTCGTCCGCAGTGCCCTTGCCGCCGGAAATGATGGCGCCAGCGTGGCCCATGCGCTTGCCCGCAGGTGCAGTAACACCAGCGATGTAGGAAACGACAGGCTTGGTGACATGGGCCTTGATGTAGGCCGCAGCCTCTTCTTCAGCCGAACCGCCGATCTCACCGATCATGACGATCGCTTCGGTCTTCGGGTCTTCCTGGAACAGCTTCAGGATGTCGATGAAGTTCGAGCCTGGGATCGGGTCGCCGCCGATGCCCACGCAGGTCGACTGGCCGAAGCCGGCGTCGGTGGTCTGCTTGACCGCTTCGTAGGTCAGGGTGCCGGAACGCGAAACGATACCGACCTTGCCTGGCAGGTGGATGTGGCCTGGCATGATGCCGATCTTGCACTCGCCCGGAGTGATGACACCTGGGCAGTTAGGGCCGATCAGGGTAACGCCCAGCTCGTCGCACTTGACCTTGGCATCCAGCATGTCCAGGGTAGGAATGCCTTCGGTGATGCAGACGATCAGCTTGATGCCACCGAAGGCTGCTTCCAGGATCGAGTCTTTGCAGAACGGAGCCGGAACGTAGATCACCGAAGCGTCAGCGCCGGTAGCTTCCACGGCTTCCTTGACGGTGTTGAACACCGGCAGGCCCAGGTGGGTGGTGCCACCCTTGCCCGGGGTAACGCCGCCGACCATCTTGGTGCCGTAGGCAATGGCCTGTTCGGAGTGGAAAGTACCCTGCGAGCCGGTGAAGCCCTGGCAGATGACTTTGGTGTCTTTATTGATCAGGACGCTCATTACTTGCCCTCCGCAGCTTTGACAACTTGTTGAGCAGCGTCGGTCAGGCTGGTTGCCGCAATGATGTTCAAACCGCTTTCTGCCAGTACTTTTGCGCCCAGTTCGGCGTTGTTGCCTTCAAGGCGAACGACGACCGGAACCTTGACGCCGACTTCTTTCACTGCACCGATGATGCCTTCGGCAATCATGTCGCAGCGAACGATGCCGCCGAAGATGTTGACCAGTACGGCCGCGACATTGCTGTCGGACAGAATGATCTTGAACGCTTCGGTAACGCGCTCTTTGGTAGCACCGCCGCCTACGTCGAGGAAGTTGGCTGGCTTGCCGCCGTGCAGGTTGACGATGTCCATGGTACCCATGGCCAGGCCGGCACCGTTGACCATGCAGCCGATGTTGCCTTCCAGGGCAACGTAGTTCAGTTCGAACTTGGCAGCGTGGGCTTCACGAGCGTCGTCCTGCGACGGGTCGTGGAAGGTCTTCAGCTTGGGCTGACGGTACATGGCGTTGGCGTCGATGTTGATCTTGGCATCGAGGCAGTGCAGGTCGCCGTCGGCCTTGATCACCAGCGGGTTCACTTCCAGCAGGGCCAGATCGTGATCCTTGAACAGCTTGGCCAGGCCAACGAAGATCTTGGCGAACTGTTGAACCTGCTTGCCTTCCAGGCCCAGCTGGAATGCCAGTTCACGACCCTGGAACGGCTGAGCGCCGACCAGCGGGTCGATGGTAGCCTTGAGGATCTTCTCAGGCGTTTCGTGAGCGACTTTCTCGATGTCCACGCCACCTTCGGTGGACGCCATGAACACGATACGGCGGCTCGAACGATCCACTACAGCGCCCAGGTACAGCTCTTTGGCGATGTCAGTGCAGGATTCGACCAGAATCTTGGAGACGGGTTGACCGTTGGCATCAGTCTGGTAGGTAACCAGATTCTTGCCCAACCACTGTGCAGCGAACGCCTTGGCGTCTTCCTTGCTGCGAACCAGCTTGACGCCGCCCGCTTTACCGCGACCACCAGCGTGGACCTGGGCTTTGACAACCCACTCGGAACCGCCGATCTTGTCGCAGGCTTCTGCAGCTTGCTCAGGGGTATCGACAGCGAAACCCTTGGAAACTGGCAGGCCGTACTCAGCGAACAGCTGCTTACCCTGATACTCGTGAAGATTCATGCTTTTTACCGTCTTCGTTAGGTACTGCGCTTCGGCGCTGCGCCATTACTGGCGCCGCACCACCTGTGACCGTTGATCCCGGGTTTTCCCGTGTGATCCGGTCCGGCGGACGTTCCGCGGTGAGTCATGCACGCAAGACTCACGACGGGCAGCCCGCCGTGGTTTCTTATAATTAACGCTTCTTACGGTTGGCCACGTGAATGGCGCCGCCATTCACTGCCAGCGCTGCTTCATGCAACGCTTCGGACAGGGTTGGATGGCTGAAGACCATCATGCCCAGATCCTCGGCACTGGTGCCGAATTCCATTGCGATCGCGCCCTGCTGAACCAGTTCGGCAGCCGACGGGCCAATCACGTGTACACCCAGTACGCGGTCGGTCTTGGCATCGGCGATGACCTTGACGAAACCACCGGTGTCGTTGGCCGCCATCGCACGGCCGCTGGCCGCGAACGGGAAGGTGCCTACGTTAACCTCAACACCCTCGGCCTTCAAGGCTTGTTCGGTCTTGCCGACCCACGCGATTTCCGGGTGGGTGTAGATAACCGAAGGGATCAGGTCGTAGTTCATCTGGGCCTTGTGGCCCTTGATGCGCTCGACGACCATGATGCCCTCTTCCGAGGCCTTGTGCGCCAGCATCATGCCGCGGACAACGTCGCCGATGGCATAGACGCCCGGTACGCTGGTAGCGCAGTGGTCGTCAACGAAGATGTAGCCACGCTCGTCGATGTTCACGCCGCTGTCGGAGGCCAACAGGTCGGTGGTCACCGGGCGACGGCCGACCGCGACGATCAGCTTGTCGAAGGTGATCTTCTGCTCGCCTTCGGCGTTGGTGTAGGTCACTTCGACTTCGTTGCCGTTGACTTTCGAGCCGGTGACGCGAGCGCCCAGCTTGATGTCCAGGCCTTGCTTGGTCAGGGTCTTCTGGGCTTCTTTCGAGACTGCGGTGTCAGCAGCCATCAGGAAGGTGTCCAGGGCTTCCAGGACGGTGACTTCAGCACCCAGGCGAGCCCACACCGAGCCCAGCTCCAGGCCGATCACGCCGGCACCGATCACGCCCAGGCGCTTGGGAACCGACTGGAATTCCAGGGCGCCGGTGGAGTCGACGATGACGTTCTGGTCGACCGGAGCCGGCGGAATGTCGATCGGACGCGAGCCGGAGGCCAGGATCACGTTCTCGGCTTCGATGATTTCAGTGGTGCCATCAGCCTTGGTGACTTCGACTTTCTTGCCAGCCAGCAGTTTGCCGTGGCCCTGGATCGAAGTGACGCCATTGGCCTTGAACAGGGTGGCAACGCCACCGGTCAGGTTCTTGACGATGCCAGCCTTGCGACCAACCATCGCGGCCACGTCCATCTTCACTTCGCCAGTGGAGATGCCGTGGACGTTGAAGCTCTCTTTGGCTTCCTTGTACTTCCAGGAGCTGTCCAGCAGCGCCTTGGACGGAATGCAACCTACGTTCAGGCAGGTGCCACCCAGGGCCAGCTTGCCCTCGGCGTCGGTGTACTTCTCGATACAGGCAGTCTTCAGACCAAGTTGGGCAGCCTTGATGGCAGCCACATAACCGCCAGGACCTGCACCAATCACCACTACGTCGAATTTCTGGGTCATAAAAGATTCCTTTTTAGCTTCAAGCGGCAAGCTGCAAGCCGCAAGTCCAGCAGGCTTCGGCTTGAAGCTTGCGGCTTGCAGCTTACAGCTGCGCGATTAGATGTCCAGCAGCAGGCGGGACGGATCTTCCAGCAGGTTCTTGATGGTGACCAGGAAGGTTACCGCTTCCTTGCCGTCGATCAGGCGGTGATCGTACGACAGCGCCAGGTACATCATCGGGCGGATTACCACTTGGCCGTTGATGGCCATCGGACGCTGGATGATGTTGTGCATGCCGAGGATGGCGGCCTGCGGCGGGTTGACGATCGGGGTCGACATCATCGAGCCGAAGGTACCACCGTTGGTGATGGTGAAAGTGCCGCCGGTCATTTCTTCGATCGACAGCTTGCCGTCACGGGCCTTCTTGCCGAAGGTGGCGATGCCGTTCTCGATTTCAGCCAGGCTCATCGATTCGGCGTTGCGCAGTACAGGCACCACCAGGCCACGGTCGCTGGAGACGGCAACGCCGACGTCGGCAAAACCGTGGTAGACGATGTCGTTGCCGTCGATCGAAGCGTTGACAGCAGGGAAACGCTTCAGCGCTTCGGTAGCGGCCTTGACGAAGAACGACATGAAGCCCAGGCGCACGCCGTTATGGGTCTTCTCGAACAGGTCCTTGTACTTCGAACGCAGGGCCATGACTTCGGTCATGTCGACTTCGTTGAAGGTGGTCAGCATCGCCAT
The DNA here is from genome assembly GCF_977070485.1 of Lelliottia jeotgali. Lineage (NCBI taxonomy): Bacteria > Pseudomonadati > Pseudomonadota > Gammaproteobacteria > Enterobacterales > Enterobacteriaceae > Lelliottia > Lelliottia jeotgali. The sequence continues at coordinate 271,366 of NZ_CDRVFO010000005.1, read as the reverse complement.
GTTGGACTGGGCTTCAACCAGACGCTCGGCGATCTTGGCACGCAGGCGGGTCATCGGCACACGCTTCTCGGTGCGATCGCCAGCGGCGGTCACAACCGGTGCGGCAGCGGCAGGCTTGGCAGCCGGAGCAGCGGCAGGTGCGGACTTCTTGTTGGCAACTGCAGCAACCACGTCTTCCTTGGTGACGCGGCCACCTTTGCCGGTACCGGCAACGGTAGCCAGGTCGATGCCGTTCTCTTCAGCCAGCTTGCGCGCGGCTGGAGCGGCAACCGGGTCGTCTTCGCCGGCGTCGGCGGCAACGGCGGCCGGAGCAGCCGCGGCCGGAGCGGCAGCAGGCGCGGCGGCAGCAGCACCACCTTCCACGATCGAACCCAACACTTCGTCGGACAGGACGGTATCGCCCTCGCCCTTGACGATGTCGCCCATAACGCCATCGGCGGTAGCCAGTACTTCCAGGACGACCTTGTCGGTCTCGATGTCGACGATCAGCTCGTCACGCTTGACGGCTTCGCCCGGCTTCTTGTGCCAGGTGGCAACGGTGCCATCGGCAACCGATTCCGGGAAGGTTGGGGCTTTGATCTCGATAGCCATTATCAGTGTTTCCTTAAATTCGGTTTCAGGTGCGCGAAGGCGTTAAACAGTGAAGGCGTCTTGCAGCAGTTTTTCCTGCTGTTCGGCGTGCTTCGAAGCGTAACCACAGGCTGGCGCGGCGGAAGCGTCGCGGCCGGCGTATTCCAGGACCAGCGCCTTGTTGTGGCGGCCCAGGATACGGCGCATGTGGTGCTGGCTGCTGTACCAGGCGCCCTGGTTCATCGGCTCTTCCTGACACCAGACGGCATGCTTGAGGTTGGTGTACGGCGCCAGGATGTCGACCAGGTCGTCTTCCGGGAACGGGTACAACTGCTCGATACGCACGATAGCGATGTCTTCGCGGCCTTCGGCACGGCGTTTTTCCAGCAGGTCGTAATAGACCTTGCCACCACACAGCACCAGGCGTTCGACCTTCGCAGGATCCAGGGTGTCGATTTCCGGGATCACGGTCTGGAACGAACCTTCTGCAAGGTCCTCCAGGGTCGAGACGGCCAGCTTGTGGCGCAGCAGCGACTTGGGCGTCAGCACGATCAGCGGCTTGCGCAGCGGACGGATGACCTGACGACGCAGCAGGTGGTAGATCTGAGCTGGGGTGGTCGGTACGCAGACCTGGATGTTGTGCTCGGCGCACAGCTGCAGGTAACGCTCCAGACGCGCGGAGGAATGCTCCGGGCCCTGCCCTTCGTAACCGTGCGGCAGCAGCATGGTCAGACCGCACAGGCGGCCCCACTTGTGCTCACCGCTGGTGATGAACTGGTCGATCACCACCTGCGCACCGTTGGCGAAGTCGCCGAACTGTGCTTCCCAGATCACCAGCGCATTCGGCGTGGTGGTCGAGTAGCCGTATTCGAAGGCCAGTACCGCTTCTTCCGACAGGAAGGAGTCGTACAGGTCGAAGCGCGGCTGGCCCGGGAACAGGTTCTGCAGCGGCACGTAAGTGCTGGCATCCTTCTGGTTGTGCAACACCGCGTGGCGGTGCGAGAAGGTGCCACGGCCGATGTCCTGGCCAGTCATGCGGATCGGGTGACCTTCGAACTGCAGGGTGGCGTACGCCATGGTCTCTGCGTAACCCCAGTTGATCGGCAAGCCACCGGCCTGCATCTTCTGACGGTCTTCGTAGATCTTCGACACCTGACGCTGGACGACGAAGCCTTCCGGCAGCTCGAGGAGCTTGGCCGACAGGTCCTGCAGGGTCTTGAGGTCGAAACGGGTGTCGTGACGCGCAGTCCAGGCGTGGCCCAGGTACGGACGCCAGTCGACGAACAGCTCGCGGTTCGGCTCCTTGACCAGGCTCTTGACCACGTGCAGGCCGTTGTCCAGAGCATTGCGGTACTCGTCGATCTTGGCCTGGGCGCGCTCGGCATCGATGCGACCGGCCTGGATCAGCGCCTCGGCGTACAGCTCACGGGTGGTGCGCTGCTTGCTGATCTGCTGATACATCAGCGGCTGGGTACCGTTGGGCTCGTCGGCCTCGTTGTGGCCGCGACGACGGTAGCAGACCAGGTCGATGACCACGTCACGCTTGAACTGCATGCGGTAATCGATGGCCAGCTGGGTCACGAACAGCACCGCTTCCGGGTCATCGCCGTTCACGTGCAGGATCGGAGCCTGGATCATCTTGGCAACGTCGGTGGCGTACTCGGTGGAACGCGAGTCCAGCGGGTTGCTGATGGTGAAACCAACCTGGTTGTTGATCACGATGTGCACGGTACCGCCGGTCTTGAAACCGCGGGTCTGCGACATCTGGAAGGTTTCCATGACCACGCCCTGGCCTGCGAAGGCAGCGTCACCGTGGATCGAGATCGGCAGCACCTTGTCGCCGGCGGTATCGTTGCGGCGGTCCTGACGGGCGCGCACCGAACCTTCGACCACCGGGGAGACGATTTCCAGGTGTGACGGGTTGAACGCCATGGCCAGGTGAACTTCGCCACCGGTGGTCATCACGTTCGAGGAGAAGCCCTGGTGATACTTCACGTCACCGGAGCCCAGCTCGTTCATCTTCTTGCCTTCGAACTCGTCGAACAGCTCGCGCGGGTTCTTGCCGAAGGTGTTGACCAGCACGTTCAGACGGCCGCGGTGGGCCATGCCGATCACGACTTCCTTGGTGCCGTAGGAGCCGGACCGCTGGATCATTTCGTCCAGCATCGGGATCAGGCTTTCGCCACCCTCAAGGCCGAAACGTTTGGTCCCCGGGTACTTGGTGCCCAGGTACTTCTCGAGACCTTCACCGGCCGTCACGCGCTCAAGCAGGTGGGCCTGCACGTCGGCGGAGAAGTCCGGACGGCCGCGCACGCTTTCCAGGCGCTGCTGGAACCAGCTGCGCTGCTCGGAATCGACGATGTGGGTGAACTCGGCGCCAATGGTGCGACAATATGTCTTCTGGAGCGCCTCGACGATCTCGCGTAGGCTCGCTTCCTCTTTGCCGATGTACAGGTCGCCGGCACGGAAGGTCGTATCAAGATCGGCATTGGTCAAGCCGTAGTGATTGATCGACAGGTCTACGGGCGCAGGGCGCTGCCACAACCCCAAGGGGTCGAGCTTGGCAGCCTGATGGCCGCGCATACGATAGGCCTGGATCAGTCGCAGAACTTCAACCTGCTTCTTCTCGTGTTCACTGCTCACGCTCCCGGCAGATACCGGTTGGGCGCGGCGCTGGTTCTTTGCCAGCAGTACGAAATGGTCGCGGATTGTCGAGTGCGATACATCGGTAGCGGTGCTGCCGTCGGCGGGCAACTTCTGGAAGTAAGTGCGCCACTCTTCTGGCACAGCGTTAGGGTCGTGCAGGTAGAGTTCGTAGAGCTCTTCCACATATGCAGCGTTACCACCTGAAAGGTGGGCGCTTTCCCACATGCGCTGCATCACGCTTTCTTGCATGCTTGGTCACCCTCGGTTAGGGGACTGATCGGCGAGAGCCACAGCAAACCTGGAAAAGTCCGAACACAGCGACTGAACCACGCCACTTGGATCCTGCTGATTTTCCGGGTACCAGCCCGGAAAGCCCCTGCTGGTCTCATATCTTCATAGGTATCGAGCGCGGGCTTTTTGGGCCCTTGCTCAGGTTTTACCTCAGTGCGGGTTCACCACCCGCACCTCGGCTTACTGCAGTTACAACGCTTTGAATCAGGTGCCGCTTTGCAGCAGCATGTTACGTACGTGGCCGATTGCCTTGGTCGGGTTCAGACCCTTAGGGCAAACGTTGACGCAGTTCATGATCCCGCGGCAGCGGAAGACGCTGAACGGGTCATCCAGGGACGCCAGGCGCTCCTGGGTCTTGGTGTCACGGCTGTCGGCCAGGAAGCGATAGGCCTGCAGCAAGGCGGCGGGGCCCAGGAACTTGTCCGGGTTCCACCAGAACGATGGGCAGGAAGTCGAGCAGCAAGCGCACAGGATGCACTCGTACAGACCGTCCAGCTTGTCGCGATCTTCCGGCGACTGCAGACGCTCGATGGCCGGGGCCGGCGTGTCGTTCTGCAGGAATGGCTTCACCTTCTCGTACTGCTTGTAGAAGATGCTCATATCGACGACCAGGTCACGAATGACCGGCAGGCCAGGCAGCGGGCGCAGAACCAGCTTGTTACCCTTGACCACACCGGAAAGCGGCGTGATGCAGGCCAGGCCGTTCTTGCCGTTCATGTTCATGCCATCGGAACCGCAAACGCCTTCACGGCAGGAGCGACGGTACGAGAAGCCCTCGTCCTTCTCCTTGATCAGCGCCAGCACGTCCAGCACCATCAGGTCTTTGCCGCCGGTATCGACGTCGAACGACTCCATCTTGGGCGCCGAGTCGGTATCCGGGTTGTAGCGATAAACTTCGACTTTCAACATAGCAGTCACCCTCAATAAGTCCGGACTTTTGGTTCGAAGGCTGGAACAGTCTTCGGCGCAAAGTTGACGCCACGCTTGGCCACGCGCTTCTCACCCGGGTAGTACAGGGTGTGGCACAGCCAGTTTTCGTCGTCACGGTCTTCGAAGTCTTCACGGGCGTGAGCGCCGCGGGACTCTTTACGGGCTTCGGCCGCGATGGCGGTAGCTTCGGCGACTTCCAACAGGTTCTGCAGCTCCAGCGCTTCGATACGCGCGGTGTTGAAGGCCTGGGACTTGTCGTTGATCTTCACGTTGGCGATGCGGTCACGCAGACCAGCCAGCTGCTCGATACCCTTCTGCATGTATTCGCCAGTACGGAATACACCGAAGTAGTTCTGCATGCAGCTTTGCAGCTCACGCTTGAGGCTTGCAACGTCTTCGCCAGTGGTACGCTCGTTGAGCTTGTTCAGGCGGTTCAGGGCGACGTCGACATCGGTATCGCTGGCATCGCGGTACTCGACGCCTTCGCTCAGCGCCTTCTCCAGGTGCAGGCCGGCGGCGCGGCCGAATACGACCAGGTCGAGCAGCGAGTTACCGCCCAGGCGGTTGGCACCGTGAACCGATACGCACGCCACTTCACCCACGGCGAACAAGCCCGGAATGATGTGGTCCTTGCCTTCGGCGTCCATGGTGATGGCCTGGCCATGGATGTTGGTGGCAACACCACCCATCATGTAGTGGCAGGTCGGCACGACCGGCACCGGCGCTACAACCGGGTCGACGTGAGCGAAGGTCTTGGACAGTTCGCAGATGCCTGGCAGGCGGCTGTGCAGCACTTCCTCGCCCAGGTGGTCCAGCTTCAGCAGTACGTGGTCCTTGTTCGGGCCCACGCCGTTGCCAGCGATGATCTCTTTGACCATGGAACGGGCGACCACGTCGCGGCCGGCCAGGTCTTTGGCGTTCGGAGCATAACGCTCCATGAAACGCTCGCCGTGGGCGTTGATCAGGTAGCCACCCTCACCGCGGCAACCCTCGGTAACCAGTACACCAGCGCCGGCGATGCCGGTCGGGTGGAACTGCCACATCTCGATGTCCTGCACCGGCACACCGGCACGCAGGGCCATGCCGACGCCGTCACCGGTGTTGATCAGGGCGTTGGTGGTCGAGGCGTAGATACGGCCCGCACCGCCAGTGGCCAATACGGTGGCCTTGGACTTGATGTACAGGGTTTCGCCGGTTTCGATGCAGATCGCGATCACACCCACGAACGCGCCGTCCTGGTTTTTCACCAGATCAACAGCGTAGTACTCGTTCAGGAAGGTGGTGCCCGCTTTCAGGTTGCCCTGATAGAGGGTGTGCAGCAGTGCGTGGCCGGTACGGTCGGAAGCAGCACAGGTACGCGCAGCCTGGCCGCCCTTGCCGAAGTCCTTGGACTGGCCGCCGAACGGACGCTGATAGATACGACCGGTTTCGGTACGCGAGAACGGCAGGCCCATGTGGTCCAGCTCGAAGACCGCAGCAGGGCCTTCCTGGCACATGTATTCGATAGCGTCCTGGTCACCGATGTAGTCGGAACCTTTGACGGTATCGTACATGTGCCAGCGCCAGTCGTCGTTCGGGTCGGCCGAAGCGATGGCGCAGGTGATGCCGCCCTGGGCGGAAACAGTGTGCGAACGGGTCGGGAAGACCTTGGTGACCACGGCAGTCTTGTGACCGCCCTGGGCCAGCTGCAGCGCTGCGCGCATGCCGGCGCCGCCGCCACCGATGATGATGGCGTCGAAGGAAATGGTTGGAATGCTAGCCATGGATCAGATACCCCAGAGAATCTGCACACCCCAGACGAAGTAAGCGAACATCGCAACGCCGCATACCGCCTGGAACAGGAAACGAATCGCAGTTGCCGACTTGCCGAACGACATTGGCGTCAGGTAGTCGGTTGCAATGGTCCACATGCCGACCCAGGCGTGAGCGCCCAGGGCAACGAGGGCCAGCAGACTGAAGATCCGCATCGCGTTATTGGAGAACAGACCATGCCACTGGGTGTAGTCGATGCCTGGGTGGGCGACCACGTAGCCGATCAGGAAGAGAAAGTAAGCCGCGAGAACGACCGCCGAGACGCGCTGCGCCATCCAGTCATAGAGGCCCGAACGCGACAGGTTCGTGACATTGGTTACCATACCCAAACTCCCACCAGAACGATCAGCACCACGGAGATGACGATCACGATTTTCGAGCCCAGCTTGCCGCCTTCCAGCGTCTCACCGATACCCATGTCCATGATCAGGTGACGCACACCTGCCACGAGGTGATAAAGCAGGGCGGATAGCAGGCCCCAGGTCACGAACTTGGCCAGCGGGCTGGTCAGACACGCCTTCACCTCACCGAAGCCTTCCTCGGAACCCAGCGACTTGCCCAGTGCATAAAGCATGATGGCAAGGCCGAGGAACAGGATGACGCCGGAGATACGGTGCAGGATGGACGTGTACGCTGTGACAGGGAGCTTGATGGTCCTTAGGTCTAGGTTTACAGGTCGTTGGCTTTTCACGGCTTTTTTCACACTGAAGAGCCCCTAGCGAATCAGGGCAAAGTTGTTGGTAAGTGTACTGGTCAGGTACCCACCACCCAGGGAACGGCGACCCCCAGCAGTTCGGGCTTGCAAGCCCCTGGCGGTCGGGTGCCGAGTATAGACAGTTAGGCTGCTTATGACAACGTGACGGGGTAGCCCAAATAGCGCATTGCCTTTAGCGAGCAAAAGGCGTAAATGGGCGAGAATTTCGCGAAAAATCAGGCCCCAGAGCGGGTTTCAACCAGCCTTTAGGCAAATTGACATTCGAATTTACTTCTCTATAGTGGTGCGGGCCCTGCGTGGGGGGTCTGTCTGATGATTTCAAGCATTAATAGGAGGCCACATGGCTGACAAAAAAGCGCAGTTGGTCATCGAGGGCGCTGCCCCCGTCGAGCTGCCCATTTTAACCGGCACCGTTGGTCCTGATGTAATCGACGTCCGCGGGTTGGGGGCCACTGGTCACTTCACCTTCGACCCTGGTTTCATGGCGACCGCTTCGTGCGAGTCGAAGATCACCTATATCGACGGCGACAAGGGCGTGCTGCTGCACCGCGGCTACCCCATCGAACAACTCGCCGAGCAATCGGACTACCTGGAAACCTGCTACCTGCTGCTCAACGGCGAACTGCCCAATGCCGAGCAGAAGGCCCAGTTCGTCAGCACCGTCAAGAACCACACCATGGTTCATGAGCAGCTGAAGTCCTTCTTCAACGGTTTCCGCCGCGACGCCCACCCCATGGCCGTAATGTGCGGCGTGGTCGGCGCCCTGTCGGCGTTCTACCACGACTCCCTGGACATCAATAACCCGCAACACCGCGAAATTTCCGCGGTGCGCCTGGTCGCCAAGATGCCGACCCTGGCCGCGATGGTTTACAAGTACTCCATGGGCCAGCCGATGATGTACCCGCGCAACGACCTGTCGTACGCGGAAAACTTCCTGCACATGATGTTCAACACCCCGTGCGAGATCAAACCGATCAGCCCGGTACTGGCCAAGGCAATGGACAAGATCTTCATCCTCCATGCCGATCACGAGCAGAACGCCTCCACCTCCACCGTCCGCCTGGCCGGCTCTTCGGGTGCCAACCCGTTCGCCTGTATCGCCGCCGGTATCGCCGCACTGTGGGGCCCTGCCCACGGCGGTGCGAACGAAGCCGTGCTGACCATGCTCGATGAAATTGGCGATGTTTCCAACATCGACAAGTACATCGCCAAGGCCAAGGACAAGAACGACCCGTTCAAGCTGATGGGCTTCGGTCACCGCGTGTACAAGAACCGCGATCCGCGCGCCACCGTGATGAAGAAAACCTGCGACGAAGTCCTGGGCGAACTCGGCATCAAGAACGACCCGCAGCTGGAACTGGCGATGCGCCTGGAAGAGATCGCGCTCACCGATCCGTACTTCATCGAGCGCTCGCTGTACCCGAACGTCGACTTCTACTCAGGCATTATCCTGAAGGCGATCGGCATCCCAACCAGCATGTTCACCGTGATCTTCGCCCTGGCACGTACCGTGGGCTGGATCTCGCACTGGAAAGAAATGCTCTCCAGCCCGTACAAGATTGGCCGCCCGCGCCAGCTGTATACCGGCGAGCTGCAGCGTGACATCGTTGAGCTGAAGGACCGCAAGTAAGCTTTTGAAGCCGAACGCAAAAGGCTGCCCTCGGGCAGCCTTTTTTATTGCCTTGTCCCTTGCTGGCTTCAGTTCTTCTCTGCCCGCTCGCGCAAGCTTTTCAGGGTATTGAACGGCGCATCTACTACAAACTTGTTGGCCACCATGGCTGGCACACTACCACCCGGCTCAGTGTGTACCTGATAGGTCACTTCTGTACTGCCCCCCTTGGGCACCAACTTCCAGAAGCCTTCGACTTTCGCCACCCGTACAAAGCCCTTCTCTTCGGGTATATAGGTCGGCTCCTCTTTGAGGTTACGCGTCAGGCTGCCATCGGCGCTTTCGACGGTCGTGACGTGCAACACCGAATCGCGCGGCGTTACCGGCCAAGGCGTGTTGAACTGGGTGTAGGTCCAGCTCTGATCACCTTCATGCTTGAGCAGCTTCTGAGACTTGCACTCATGTATCCAGGTGCACGCGCCTGCCACGTCTTCCTGCAATGCCTGCACCTTGGCCAAAGGCGCCTTGATCAAGGTCACACCACGGTAGGCCTTGTACTTGGAACCCGGCACTTCACTGAGAGAGACCTTGATCCCCTCCTCGTCCTTGGCCACCTGCCAGTTCTCGGCCCAGGCCACAGGCGCCATCAGCAAGCCCACGCCACACAGCAGTGCAATACGCTTGAACGATCTCATCATCTTTATCCTTGTTGTCGAAGATCCAGCCTTGTCACGCCGCCGTCATCTGCTCCCACCAACCGAGAATCCTGATTGCCTCGTCGCGATCATTGCCGCACACCTCGATATCCGCCTTGAACCCACCACAGACCGCCGGCCGCTCGGGCTTGCCGAACAGGTCGCAGAGGTTGTCGGCGGTCAGGTGCAGGCAGCGCATGCCAGCCGGCTTGCCGTCCGGCATGCGTGGCATTGCGGAAGTGATGGACGGGGCGATGCAGCAGGCACCGCAACCCTCACGGCATTTCATGAAATCAGGACCCCCTGAAACAAAACGGGACGAACGTCCCCGGATACTAACCGCTCAAACATACGTTTGAAATTGCTGGCCCGATGAAATCTGCAGTGACCCGGCAGTCAGTTCGCCCAGGCTATTGGCGGAACTCAAACTCGATCGCCGCCCCTTCCACATCACGCCGGCTGTCATTGCGCAACTGCAGCTGCATCTCGTTACTGATCAAGCGGCCATTGAGCTGGAACGGGCTGTCACCGGCATGCGGTTTGTCCGTAAACATGGCCGGCAGCAAGGGCTTGCGGCGCGTGACTGAACTGCCGACGCTGGGCTCAAGCTGGTTGACCATCTCGGCAGGCAGGCTCAGATCCAGGTGCGCCGCGGGCAATTGCTGGGTTGCCGCCTTGCTTGCGGGCTTGTGCGCAGGCGACGCCTTGGCGTTGTCCGCTTTGGCAGGCTGCGCAGCGTGGGCCACACCAGAGGTCAAACACACTGGCGTGAGGCAAAAAACCAGGGCAATACGACGCAACAGTTTCATGGACATCGATAGGCAAGCTTCAAGAGTGCGTATGCTCTCTGTTCCGCCTGCGCCTGGCAAGCGTTACAAAAGCGCAGTTGCAGACTCCCTGCACAATTGCTGGGCCAGCATACCCAGCGTCATAACCGCCCGTTCGGCTTCCTTGTTCCATGGAATCCCACAGTTGAGACGGATGCAGTGGTTGAACTGCTCGGTATTACTGAAGATAAGCCCAGGGGCGATACTGATCCCCTGCTCAAGCGCACGCACGTGAAGCTCTTGAGTATTGACCCGCCCCGGCAGGCTGACCCACAGAATGAAGCCGCCCGTGGGCCGGGTCATCTGCGTACCCTCGGGAAAGTGCTGTTGCACAGCCAACTGGTAGGCACTGAGGTTCTTGCGGTACTCCTGACGGATATACCGCAGGTGGCGATCATAGCCGCCGTTCTCCAGGTAAGCCGCCACCCCCATCTGCGTGACACTGCAGGCCGAGTGGGTGGTGAAGGTCTGCAGCCGCTGGATTTCGTCCTGGTATCGCCCCGCCACCATCCAGCCAACGCGTACGCCGGGTGACAACGTCTTGGAAAAGCTCGAGCAGTAGATCACACGGTCCAGCCGGTCGAATGCCTTGAGCGCTTTGGTCTTGCCCTGCTCGAACATCAACTCGCCATAGATGTCGTCTTCGACGATCTGGATGTCGAAGTCCGAAGCCAGGCGCAACAACTGCTTCTGCCGCTCTTCGGGAATAGTGCCGCCCAGTGGGTTGCTCAGACGCGTGGTCAGCACCAGCGCCTTGATCGACCATTGATTGGCCGCAAGTTGCAGCGCTTCCAGACTGATGCCGGTGGACGGGTCGCTGGGGATCTCGATCACCTTCAGCCCGAGCAAATCAGCCAACTGCAGCAGGCCGTAATAGGTGGGCGACTCCGCAGCAATCAGATCCCCCGGGCGGGTCAGCACGCGCAGTGACATTTGCAGGGCATCGACACAGCCATGGGTAACGATCACTTCACTGGGATCGACCAGCACGCCCGCATCACGCATGCGGATAGCGATCTGCCGACGCAACGGCTCGAAGCCCGGGCTGAACATATAGCTGAACGCACGTGGGCTGTGAAAACGGGTGACCTTGGCAATCTGCTGATGCAAGGCACGCACCGGCAAGTAGTCGACATGGGGAACGGCGGCACCGAACGCAAACACGCCATCACGACGGGCCTCGGTCAGTACCTGCTGGATGATGCTCGCGCGGGTGACCAGGCCGGGGCGCTCGACCCTGGCAATATCCGGTGTCTGCGCAGTCAAAGCCGGGGTCTGGTGCACGTAGTAGCCAGACTGCGGCCGGGCGCGGATCAGCCCCTGGTCTTCGAGATTGGCATAGGCCTGCAGTACCGTGGCATGGCTGACGTTGAGCTGGGCGCTCATCTTGCGCACGGACGGCACGCGCTCGCCTGGCTGATAGACACCACGGCGGATGTCATCGGCCAGTTGCTGGGCGATACGCTGATACAGCAGCAGGTTGGTCATGGCGATATCTCGACGCGCGGACGGCTCATTGTTCTTGTACGACTCACTTACGGTAGAGGATACCGTAACAGTTGCAAAGTGTACTGGGACAGATTGCACAATAGTCGACATTACATTGGCGTGGCCGCTATCGAAAGGGTTAACCAGCGCGCCCCTTCGCAAGCCGCGAAGAGGCGCCAGCGGTCAGCGTGCCGGAGCAAGCCTGCCCTTGTCATCAGAGAAGACGATCTCCACCCGGCGGTTCTGCGCCCTGCCCCGCTCCGAGGCATTGGCCTCGATCGGGTACTGATCGCCATACCCTTCAACCTGCAGACGCTTTTCGTCGACACCCAGGTCGACCAGCATGTCGGCCACTGCCTGCGCCCGGTCGCGGGACAGCTTGAGGTTATCTTCCGGCGCGCCAGTGTTGTCGGCATAGCCCTCGATCCGCACCACCCGACGCGGGTTGAGCTGAAGGAACTGGACCAGCTTGAGCACCGTGCGACTAGCAGAATTCTTGAGGTCCGCACGACCTGTGTCGAACAGAACATCGCCCAGGGTCATTACCAGCCCGCGATCGGCCTGCTGCGAGGCCAGCGCCGCAATCTGCGCTTCAACCCATTCACCCTGCTGCTGCACGCTGGCCAGCTTGGCCTCGCGCAGGGCCAGTTGCAGGCGCTGGCGCTCAAGGTCGAGCTTGGCCAGACGCTCCTGGCTCAGCGCCAACTTCGCGTGCTCACCGGCGATTTCGCTGTAACGTTGGCTCAGATACGCATAGTGGCGCACGTCGCTGCCGGTGCCGATGTAGCTGGACAAGCGCTCGGCGCGGGCCAGCGACTCACCGGCGCGGATCACATCACGCGGTGCGCTACGCAGTACAGCGGAATCATCCTTGACCTTCTGGAAGGCCACGGAAGCATCGTCCAGCGCCGCTGCACTGCGCTGACTGGCGCATCCCTGCAGCCCGCCAGCCAGCGCCAGCAATGTCAACGCCGCCATTGGTTTGAAGCACTTCATGGCTGCATCTCCAGTTGCTTGCGCAAGCGCTTGACCCGCGACTGCAATACGTCAAGCTGCTCCTCACTCTTCTGGTTCAGTACGCGCGCCTCGGCCAGGCGGGCATCGAGCTCGGCCTGCTCGGCACGCATGCGGGCGTTGCGGTAGTCCTCGGTCAGCATGTCGCTCTTGGCTCGGGCGAGCTTGTCTTCGGCAAGCTTGAGCGCCTCGACCTGGTCGGTGGCACCGACCGCCTTGGCCTGTTCCAGCGCCTGCTCGGAAATACGCATCTGTTCATTGGGCGCCGGGTCGTTGGCGCAGCCGGCCAGGCCGAGCATGGCCACGGCAAGGATCAGTGATTGGGTTCTCACGCACTCTTCCTACTGTTTGGGGGCGTCCGCCTGCACGTCCATCTGCGCTTTCCAGCGCTCGACATTACGTTGCAGCACGGCTTCAGACGCACCAGAGATCGGCAATTCTGTCAGCTTTTTTGCCAGTTGCCCACGCAACCAGGTGTCATTGCAAGCCGAGTTGTGCGACACAGCCAAGTACAGCCCTGGCCGGTCGACCGGCAGGCCGCGGGCGATCAGGTCATTGTTCATACCCAGGCTTTGGGTTATGGCCATGCCCGAGTAACGCCCAGCCAGCACGTAGTCGACCTGGCCCAGCACCAGCTTCTGGAATGCCTGGGTCAGGTTCTGCGCCGGTACCAGCTTCAACTGCGCCTTGGCGAATGCACTGAAAGCCGGGGTCAGGCGGGCGCGCTCCGACAGGCTACCCTGGTATCTGGCCAGATCCGCGGGGCCGTTGAATTCCACGTCAGCATCATGCCGCGTCCAGACCAGGTATTCATTGAGCTGCAAGGGCGGGTGGATGTAGTCCAGGGCGGTCAACTGCTCCACCTGCAGGGGGGTGTCGAGCAACAGATCCATGCGTCCACTGCGCACCTCTCCCAGCGCCTGATCGCGCCTGCCGGCATTGAGGACTTCCACTTTCAGACCCAACTCCCTGGCCACCTGGCGCAACAGATCGACGTTGGCGCCGATAAGGTGCTTCGGGTCTTTCGGGTCCTGCCAGGAGTAAGGTGGAGCATCCGGGCTGCCAGTCGCCACCAGAAGCTCACACTTGCCAGCCGCCATCGCCAGAGGTGAAAGCATCGCCATCGTGCACACCAGCACCTTGCCTGCTTCACGAAACGCCATCCTTCACTCCTTGCCCGCATAAAAAAACCCGGCCCTCGTTACAAGGGCCGGGCTTCTTTATAAGTGAAGCAGGCGGATCAGACCAGCTTTTCCAGCTCTGGAACCGCTTCGAACAGGTCAGCGACCAGGCCGTAGTCGGCCACCTGGAAGATCGGCGCTTCTTCGTCCTTGTTGATCGCAACGATCACCTTGGAGTCCTTCATGCCGGCCAGGTGCTGAATCGCGCCAGAGATACCGACGGCAATGTACAGCTGCGGGGCAACGATCTTGCCGGTCTGACCAACCTGCATGTCGTTGGGCACGAAGCCTGCGTCGACCGCAGCGCGCGAGGCACCCACGGCAGCGCCGAGCTTGTCGGCCAGGCTGTACAGGTGCTTGAAGTTGTCACCGTTGCCCATGCCGCGGCCGCCGGAAACGACGATCTTGGCAGCGGTCAGCTCTGGACGGTCGGATTTGGCCAGTTCTTCGCCAACAAAGGCGGAGATACCGGCATCGTGCGCGGCGCCCACAGCTTCAACAGCAGCGGAGCCACCTTCGGCAGCCACAGCATCGAAGCCGGTGGTACGCACGGTGATCACCTTCACAGCAGCGCTCGATTGCACGGTGGCAATGGCGTTACCGGCATAGATCGGGCGCTTGAAGGTGTCGGCGGATTCAACCGAAATGATCTCGGAGATCTGGTCGACGTCCAGCAGCGCGGCAACGCGCGGCAGGATGTTCTTGCCGTTGGTGGTGGCCGGGGCCAGCACGTGGCTGTAACCCTTGGCCAGCTCGACGATCAGCGGCGCGACGTTTTCTGGCAAGACGTGGGCGTAGGCTGCGTTGTCGGCAACCAGTACCTTGCCAACGCCAGCGATCTTGGCAGCGGATTCGGCAACGCCACCGACGTTCTGGCCAGCGACCAGCACGTGCACATCACCACCGATCTTGGCGGCTGCGGCGACAGTGTTCAGGGTGGACGGGGCTACGGCACCGTTCTCGTATTCAGCGACAACCAGGATAGTCATTTAGATTACCTTCGCTTCGTTCTTCAGCTTCTCGACCAGTTCGGCCACCGACTTGACCTTGATACCCGCGCTGCGAGCAGCTGGCGCTTCGACTTTCAAGGTCTTGTTGGTGGAGGCGAGCGATACGCCCAGCGCGTCTGGAGTCAAGGTCTCCAGCGGCTTCTTCTTGGCCTTCATGATGTTCGGCAGCGACGCATAGCGCGGCTCGTTCAGGCGCAGGTCGGTGGTGACGATCGCTGGCAGGTTCAGCGCTACGGTCTGCAGGCCGCCGTCGATTTCACGGGTGACGTTCAGCTTGTCGCCAGCCACTTCAACCTTGGAGGCGAAGGTGCCTTGGGCGTAGCCAGTCAGCGCCGCGAGCATCTGGCCAGTCTGGTTGTTGTCGCTGTCGATGGCCTGCTTGCCAAGGATCACCAGCTGCGGCTGTTCTTTATCGACTACTGCTTTGAGCGCCTTGGCCACGGCCAGGGAGTTCAGTTCGTCAGCAGCTTCGACCAGGATGGCACGATCGGCACCCAGGGCCAGGGCAGTACGCAGCTGCTCCTGGGCAGTGGTCGGGCCGACGGAGACCACGACGATCTCGCTTGCCACGCCCTTCTCTTTCAGGCGCACGGCTTCTTCCACGGCGATTTCGCAGAAGGGGTTCATGGACATCTTGACGTTTGCAAGGTCGACGCCGGAGTTGTCCGCTTTGACGCGAACCTTGACGTTGTAGTCGACCACTCGTTTGACAGCTACAAGAACCTTCATGGATTCCTCGTTACTCTCCGGTGAATAGATAGTCGCCTGGGGCTAAGCCCTGCGATGCGCGTGGGTACAAGGGCACCTCTGAAAACGATGCGCGAGGTGCAATCTTCACGGTGACCGATCAGTCCTGTTGAGACTCTTGCGGCAAATACTCGCGGGTCATTTCCTGTGGTGGCGTGTAAACTCCACTACAAACCGTGTTCTGGCCCGAAAGCCTTACCCCACACCTGGTCTTTAGAGGTGTACCTGCGCCCGGCGATAAGCCTACGGCGAACGTAAAACCGCTCGTATCTTGACCGCAACACCCAATCCGGTCAATACGGCAAATCGGTCACCCTCCAGCCGCGCTCCTTTGATTTTACTGGCCTGCGGCAAATTCAAACAAACGTTTGTATTGGACCCGCCAAGTGGTGTAGATATAATGCGCGGCCAAGACAAAACGGTGTAGTCCATCCTCTGTGCCGCTACAGCTCCGCTCCCGTGAAGCGCGGCGCGCATGATCACGCCACACCCATAAGACAAAGCAACAGCACGAGCCTTGATGAGTAGGAGAGAACCAGTGGAACGCGAATACATGGAATTCGACGTGGTCATCGTCGGCGCTGGCCCGGCAGGCCTGTCAGCCGCCTGCCGCCTGAAGCAGAAGGCCGCCGAAGCCGGTAGCGAGATCAGCGTCTGCGTGGTCGAGAAAGGCTCTGAAGTCGGCGCCCACATCCTCTCCGGCGCAGTGTTTGAGCCCCGCGCCCTGAACGAGCTGTTCCCCGACTGGAAAGCACTCGGCGCGCCGCTCAACACCGAGGTCAAGCGCGACGACATCTACGTGCTCAAGGACGCCGGCAACTCGACCAAGGTCCCTGACCTGTTCGTGCCCAAGACCATGCACAACCAAGGCAACTACATCATTTCGCTGGGCAACCTGTGCCGCTGGCTGGCCCAGCAGGCCGAGAACCTGGGCGTGGAAATCTACCCGGGCTTCGCCGCCCAGGAAGCGCTGTTCGATGAAAACGGCGTGGTCCGAGGCATCGTCACCGGTGACCTCGGTGTCGACCGCGAGGGTAACCCGAAGGACGGCCTGTACACCCCGGGCATGGAACTGCGCGCCAAGTACACCCTGTTCGCCGAAGGTTGCCGCGGCCATATCGGCAAGCAACTGATCAAGCGCTTCAACCTCGACAGCGAGTCCGACGTCCAGCACTACGGCATCGGCCTGAAAGAAATCTGGGAAATCGACCCGGCCAAGCACGAACAAGGCCTGGTGGTACACACCGCCGGCTGGCCGCTGGACGTGATGAGCGCTGAAAACACCGGCGGCTCGTTCCTTTATCACCTGGAAAACAACCAGGTGGTGGTCGGCCTGATCGTCGACCTGTCCTACAGCAATGCTTACCTGTCGCCTTTCGACGAATTCCAGCGCCTCAAGCATCACCCAGTGATGAAGCAGTACCTCGAAGGAGGCAAACGCATCAGTTACGGCGCCCGCGCCATCTGCAAGGGCGGCCTGAACTCGCTGCCCAAGATGGTGTTCAACGGTGGCGCCCTGATCGGTTGCGACCTGGGCACACTGAACTTCGCCAAGATCAAAGGCAGCCACACCGCCATGAAGTCCGGCATGCTCGCAGCCGAAGCGGTGGCCGATGCGCTGATCGCTGGTAGCGAAGGCGGCGATGCGCTCACTACCTATGTCGACGCCTTCAAAGCCAGCTGGCTGCATGAAGAGCTGTTCGCCAGCCGCAACTTCGGCCCGGCGCTGCACAAGTTCGGCCCGATCCTCGGTGGTGCGTTCAACTACATCGACCAGAACTGGTTCGGTGGCAAGCTGCCTTTCACCCTGCACGACACCAAGCCGGACTACGCCTGCCTCAAGCTTGCGGCCGACTCGAAAAAGATCGACTACCCAAAACCAGACGGCAAGCTCAGCTTCGACAAGCTCAGCTCGGTGTTCCTCTCCAGCACCAACCACGAAGAGGAACAACCCTGCCACCTGAAGCTGACCGACCCGAGCATCCCGATCGCCAGCAACCTGCCGCTGTACGACGAGCCAGCTCAGCGTTACTGCCCGGCAGGCGTGTACGAAGTGGTCAGCCAGGAAGACGGCAGCAAGCTTTTCCAGATCAACGCGCAGAACTGCGTGCACTGCAAGACCTGCGACATCAAGGACCCGGCCCAGAACATCACCTGGGTTACCCCTGAAGGCGCTGGCGGGCCGAACTACCCGAACATGTAGCCCGGCCCTTGCAGCAAGAAAAAGCCCCCTGGCCTCACGGCCCGGGGGCTTTCTCGTTCAGGGCCGCTCAGGCCGTACGGACTTCCTCGAACAGCTCCGGATGACGGTCGAGCAGCTTGAACAGTTTGACCAGAGCAACCGGCGGCCTGGTTTTCCCATTTTCGTAGCGAGAGAACGCATTGACCCCACCGCCAAAGATTTCGCCGGCTTCACGCTGGTCGAGGTCGAATTTCTTGCGCACAGCGACAATGAAGTCGGGGTCCACTGCCGCGGCATTGACTTGGCGATTGAATGCGGACATCAAAGTACTGATGCGCATCGCTTCATCATGGCTGAGAACCGCCTCCCCACAGGCTGTACAGTATCCGCCACTGACATTTGGGATAACGGTCGCTTCACCTTTGTATCGATAGGGCATGTCCCGGGTATCAGGTGCAAGCTCCGCCCCCCCACAAACTGGACACTTCATGATTACAACTCCTTGAAAGACACGATGAGCACGTCATCCACCACAGACAGTTTCAGGTACACGTATCCCTTGCCCGTAAGGGGGCGATAAACGTCCTGCCATACGCGGTAATCACCGTGACATGTCATGCTTTTTTGAAAGTCTCTGCGCTCCAGACCGTTGATTATCTCGAGCATGTCCGGGTAATCCATCCCCAGTGCCTGGGCGCCCCGCAAAGAGGCGGTTGTCGGGCTGATGCGCCCAGCGCTGACCAAGGCCCTGATCCGCTCCAGCGAACAATGAGGCGTTCTCTTTTCCATGAGAAATTAACCTTCCAGGTTAAGTTTGGCTAATAGGTTATTCCAATAGCCCCCACCCGGAAGTCTGCCTCACTGCCCGCCAGGCGTTACCCGTTCATTTGTCACCGCACATGATCGGCATTGGCTCCGCCGCGACCGCCAAAGGCTCCCGACGCCCAAAGTACAGGGCCGTGAGCAGCCCCACCGCGCCCATGATCAGACAAAAGCCCACACAGACCCACGGGCTCCACGGCATCAACGCTATCAACGCCAGCGGCGTGGTACTAGCCCACAAGGCATAAGCCACGTTGTAGGTAAAGGAAATACCCGACACCCGGATCTGCGCCGGGAACAGCCCGACCATGACCGACGGCACCACCCCCACCACACCACAGCACAGCCCGGCCAACGCGTAAGCCAGCCACGTCATGCCCCACTGCCCCACCAGGCTCGCATACAAGGCACCGATACCCAGCGGCAGCAGCACGCTGTAGATCATCAGCGCCCGCCAGGCGCCCAGGCGATCGACCAGCAGCCCGGCGAGCACACAACCAATATTGAGAAAGACGATGCCTACGCTGCTCAGGGCGAAGGTGTACGCGGCCGTCATGCCGAAGCGCTGCTGCATCACCGTCGGCGTGATCACCACCAGCACCACCACCGCCGAGGTCAGCACGCAGGTCAGCAGCGCAGCCGGGATCAACGCCCCACGATGTTCGCCCAGCACCCGTCGCAGCGGGAACTTCACCGGCTGCTCCTTGCGCTCGCGCAAGGCCAAAAACACCGGTGTTTCACTCAGCCAACGGCGTAACCACACGCCGACAACACCAAATACCCCGCCGAGCAAGAACGGGTAACGCCAGGCGTAATCGAGAATTTCCTGGGCGGTGAACACCTGAGCCAACAGTGTCGCGGTCAGTGCCCCCAACAAGTAGCCAAAGGTCAAACCGGCCTGCAGGAAGCCCAGGGCGTAACCCCGCCGCCCTTGCGGTGCGTGTTCGGCAACGAATGTCCAGGCGCTCGGCACCTCGCCACCGACCGCAGCGCCCTGCAGAATGCGCAATGCCAGCAAGATCAGCGGGGCCGCGTAACCAATGTCGGCGTAGGTCGGCATCACCCCGATCAGCAGGCACGGCAGAGCCATCATCAGGATGCTCAGGCTGAATACCCGTTTGCGGCCCAGGTGATCGGCGAAGTGCGCCATGACGATGCCGCCCAACGGCCGCGCCAGGTAGCCGGTGACGAAAATCCCGAAGCTTTGCAGCAGGCGCAGCCACTCCGGCATTTCGGGCGGGAAGAACAGCTGACTGAGCGTCAGGGCGAAGAACACGAAGATGATGAAATCGTAGATTTCCAGCGCGCCGCCCAGCGCCGCCAGGCCCAGGGTCCGGTGGTCGCCACGGCTGAACCGTGGCAGGCGAGCGGTATCGATGGCAGTCATGGCACAGGTCCGCAGATCGGCAAAGGGCAAGAGGATAACAAATACCCGCTGCCTTGCCCGCTGCAGCTAGCGGCTGAAGACAGTGTGAGCGAAGTTCCTGCGCGGGTAGGCCGGCGGCCCACTGCTGGAAAGCTCGGACGGCAAGGCCAGCTTGCCGACCACAACTGGCGCATCGATGAGCGCCATGAAGGACTCAAGGGCCTCGTTGTCCGGCACCTGCGGCAGGCTCACATTGACCGCCTGGCGCTCGGTCTGCGGCACACTCGGGACCCTCAGATGCCGCGAGTGATACAGCAACGCATGCTGAATCTGCGTGCTCACCCGGCAAAAGCGCGCCAGGTCGACACCTGCATGGCTGGCCAGTTCGATATTGCCCACCAGCAGGTTGAACGGCTGCAGCGCGCAGTGCACCAGGCGCTGCAGCTCGTCGAAGGAGTCCACCGGGGCAATCCGGTAATAGCCCAGGCCATTGAGCAGCCTCTCCAGCTGCAAGCGCTGGGACGGGTGCTCATCGGCGATCAGGATGCGCAGGGTCTTGTTGGTCATTGTCGGACCTGGGCAGTCAGGTGAATAGGGACACGCTCCCTGACCAAACTGCGCCAGTGACAGGCAACCACCAGGTCGGCGCCTGGCGGGGTCAATCTAGATAGTTGTCTTGAAACAGTTAGAAATCAAGTTGCCAGCACACAGAATTTTCACCGACACACCACCGGTTTTTCAGGATTCCCACTGGCGCATGCGCACGCGGCAGTGCTTCATGGCGTTGACGATGTGCTTTTCCACCAAGCTGCGCGAGATGCCCAGGTGCTCGGCGATCTGCTGATGCGACAGGCCTTCGAGCTTGCGCAACAGGAAGCTGTCACGACAGGGCTGGCTCAATTCATCGAGTGCCTTCTGCATCAGCGCCAGGCGCTGATCCAGTTGCATGTTCTGGGTGGGGGCCGGGCTGTGCCAGCGCTCGTCCAGGTCCAGCACCTCCAGCGGCTCGGACTGGCGCAGCAGGTGCCGCCGATGACGGTCGATCACAAGGTTCAGCGCCGTGCGGTAAAGGAACGCGCGCGGGTGCTCGATCTGCTGCGTACCGGTGCGTTCGAGCACCCGCAGATAGGCATCGTGAGCCACATCTTCAGCGGCCTGGCGGCTGCCCAGGCGCGCGGAAAGGAAGCTCACCAATTCGCGATAGTAATGTTCCACGACGGCACCTGGGGTACGTCCTGACAGGCTCGGACAGGGTCATGTGATATCAGCGTGGGATCTTACAAATTATAATGATTCTCAGCAACTCTCCTCCCCCAGCGCCAGCCCATCTAAATCCGCCCCGCGCGCCTTCGTTTAACTGGCACCTCCGTGCGCACCTTGACCTGGCTGCGTGTGGCCACCCTTTGGCTGGAAGTCCGCATGACACGCATACCCAACACCCGCCGCCAGCTGCTGGCTGGCAGCCTCGGCTTGCTGGCCCTTGGCAGCCTTCTGGCCTGGAAGGTGCTCCCTTTGGGCGCCTTGCCCGTGAGTACCGTCGCAGTCGCCCGCGCGGACATCGAAAGCAGCGTCACCGCCCTGGGTACCCTGCAGCCACGACGGTATGTGGATGTAGGCGCCCAGGCCTCCGGGCAGATCCGCAAGCTGCACGTGGAGGCTGGCGATCAGGTGCACACGGGGCAGTTGCTGGTAGAGATCGACCCCTCTACCCAACAGGCCAGGCTGGACGCCGGACGGTTCTCGATCGACAACCTCAAGGCGCAACTGGCCGAGCAGCGCGCACAGTACCTGCTGGCCACGCAGCAGTATCGGCGCCAGCGCGAACTGGCTGGTGCAGGCGCCACACGCGAGGAAGACCTGCAGGCGGCCGACGCCCAGCTCAAGGTCACCCAGGCCCGCATCGACATGATCCAGGCGCAGATCCGTCAGGCCCAGGCCAACCTGCGCAGCGACGAGGCGGAGCTTGGCTATACACGCATCTACGCGCCGATGGACGGTACCGTGGTAGCGGTGGATGCCCGTGAAGGCCAGACCCTCAACGCCCAGCAGCAGACGCCTCTGATTCTGCGAATCGCCAAGCTCTCGCCGATGACCGTGTGGGCCCAGGTGTCCGAAGCCGACATCGGCAAAGTCAAACCTGGAATGACCGCCTATTTCACCACCCTGGCCGGCGGCAAACGCCGCTGGAACAGCACCGTGCGGCAGATCCTGCCGATTCCGCCCAAGCCGCTGGCGCACACCAGCCAGGGCGGCGGCGGCCCTGCCAGCGCGATCGCCGGTACGACAGGCAGCCAGGTGGTGCAGTACACCGTGCTGCTCGACGTCGACAACCCCGATGGAGCGTTGATGGCCGACATGACCACCCAGGTGTTCTTCGTCGCCGGCCAGGCCAGCCAGGTACTCACAGCGCCGCTGGCAGCACTGGACGACACCGAGGCCGATGACCTGCGCCTGGCCCAGGTACTGGGCCAGGATGGCAAGGTCGAACAACGCACAGTGCGCATCGGCCTCAGCGACCGGTTGCGGGCGCAAGTGCTCGATGGCCTAAGCGAAGGCGAGCGCCTGGTCATGGGTGCGCCCCTGGCCAGCGGAGGTTGAATGGCCGTTCCCCTGATCGAACTGCGCGACATCCGCAAATCCTACGGTGGTATCGACTCCCCCAAGGTCGACGTACTGCGCGGCATCAGCCTGAGCATCCACCCCGGCGAGTTCATCGCCATCGTCGGTGCGTCCGGTTCGGGCAAATCGACGCTGATGAACATCCTCGGCTGCCTCGACCGCCCCACCTCGGGCCACTACCTGTTCGCCGGCAAGGACGTGGCCCAGTTGGGCCGTGACGAACTGGCCTGGCTGCGCCGCGAAGCGTTTGGTTTCGTGTTCCAGGGCTACCACCTGATCCCTTCAGGCTCAGCCCAGGAAAACGTCGAGATGCCGGCCATTTACGCCGGCACCCCGCCCGCCGAGCGCCACGCCCGCGCAGCCGCCCTGCTTGAACGCCTGGGCCTGGCCAGCCGCACCGGCAACCGCCCGCATCAATTGTCCGGCGGCCAGCAGCAACGCGTGTCGATTGCCCGCGCGCTGATGAATGGCGGCCATATCATCCTTGCCGACGAGCCGACCGGCGCCCTGGACAGCCACAGCGGTACCGAGGTCATGGCCTTGCTGGACGAGCTGGCCAGCCAGGGCCATGTGATCATCCTGATCACCCACGACCGCGAGGTGGCGGCGCGGGCACGCCGGGTGGTGGAAATCCGCGACGGCCTGATGATCAGCGACTCGGCCTGCGACCAGCCTCCCGCTGCTGCACAACAAGGCCTGCAGGCCGATGACCTGCGCCAGCGCCTGGACCGCGGCGCGACCCTGCGTGGCGCATGGAAAGGCGAGCTGCTCGAGGCCTTACAGGCAGCGTGGCGGGTCATGTGGATCAACCGGTTCCGCACTGCCCTGACATTGCTTGGCATCGTCATTGGCGTGGCTTCGGTCGTGGTCATGCTGGCCGTGGGCGAAGGCAGCAAACGCCAGGTCATGGCACAAATGGCTGCGTTCGGCTCCAACATCCTCTACCTCAACGGTCGCCCGCCGACGCTGCGCGAGCCAGGCGGCATCGTCACCCTCGATGACGTCGCCGCCATCGCCGAACTGCCCCAGGTTCGGCGCGTCATGCCGGTCATCGGCGGCGACCTGATGGTGCGCCACGGCAACAACAACCAGAGGTTCTACGTTGGCGGCAACAACGTCGAATTCCCTGCCATCCTCAACTGGCCGGTCGTGCAGGGCAGCTTTTTCAGCGAAGCCGACGAACGCAGTGGCGCTGCCGTGGCGGTCATCGGCCAGAAAGTCCGCGACAAACTGCTGGCACCCGGCACCGACGCGCTGGGCCAGTACCTGCTGATCGGCAACGTGCCGTTCCAGGTCGTCGGTCTGCTCGCCGGCAAGGGCGCAAGTTCGGGTGACCAGAAGAGCGATGAGCGCATCGTGGTGCCTTATTCCGCCGCTTCCATGCGCCTGTTCGGCAGCCACGACCCGGAATACGTGATCATCGCCGCAGCCGACTCGGCCCGGGTCGCCGAGACAGAAACAGCGATCCACCGCCTGATGCGCAAGCGCCATCAAGGCAAGGACGATTTCGAGCTGACCAACGATGCGGCACTGATCCAGGCCCAGGCACGCACACAGAACAGCTTGTCGCTGATGCTCGGGGCGATCGCTGCGATCTCATTGCTGGTCGGCGGTATCGGCGTGATGAACATCATGCTAATGACCGTGCGCGAGCGTACCCGTGAAATCGGTATCCGCATGGCCACCGGCGCACGCCAGCGTGACATCCTGCGCCAGTTCCTCAGCGAGGCGGTCATGCTGTCGATGGTCGGCGGGTTGACCGGCATCGTGCTTGCGCTGCTGATCGGAAGCGCGCTGATACTCGCCGAAGTCGCCGTGGCCTTCACGCTGCCCGCCATCCTTGGCGCCTTCAGTTGCGCCGTCGTCACCGGCGTGGTGTTCGGTTTCATGCCAGCACGCAAGGCCGCCCGACTCGACCCGGTCAAAGCCCTTACCAGCGAATAATCCATGATATTGCCAAGCCGCATCAGCCTCTTGACCCTGTGCCTGGGCCTCACCGCCTGCAGCACACCCCCTGCGCCCTCAAGCGGTATCAGCGCACCGCAGCGCTGGCAAGGCGAGGCTGCTGCGCCCGCCATCGAGCTGCCATCGGTGCACTGGTGGCAGGCGTTCGCCAGCAGCGAGCTGGACCAACTGATCAAGCGCGCGCAGCACAACGCCCATGACCTCGCCGCTGCCGCGGCCCGCGTACGCCAGGCCCAGGCCCGCGCTGTGATCGCTGGCGCGCCGTTGCTGCCAGAGGTGCAAGGGGGCCTCGATGGCAGCCGCCAACGCCTGCTGCACGGCGAAGGGTCCGACCAGCTGGACGTCAGTAGCAGCGAGCCCACCTACACAGCCTTCGGCCTGCAACTCACCGCCAGCTACGAACTCGACTTCTGGGGCGGCCTGCGCGCGGCTCGGGCGAGCGCGCTGCACGGCCTCGACGCCAGCCGGTTCGACCGCCAGACAGTGGAGCTGACCCTGGTAAGTGCGGTTGCCGACAGCTACCTGCAAGGCATCGCCCTGGAAGAACAGCTGCGCATCGCACGCCTTAACCTGCGCAATGCACGTGAGGTGCTCAACCTGGTCGAAACCCGCCAGCGTGCAGGGTCCGCCACCCGCCTTGAACTGGCACAGCAGCGCAGCCTGGTGGCGGCTCAGGAGCGCCAGGTGCCGCTGCTCGAGCAAAAGCGGCAAGACAGCCGCATCACCCTCGCCACCTTGCTTGGTGACCCGGTGCAGACCTTGCCGGCCAGCCACCAGCCGATCACCACCCTGCAGTGGCCGGCAATCGGCAGCGGCGTTCCCAGCGAGCTGCTGACTCGCCGTCCCGACATCGCCGCTGCCGAAGCGCGTCTGGCCGCCGCCAACGCCAATGTGCAGGTGGCCAGGGCGGCCATGCTGCCGAAGCTGACGCTTGGCGCCAACCTTGGCACGGGCGCGAACACCTTTGCCGAGGTGCTCGACAGCTCCTACTACACACTCACCGCCGGCCTGGTCGCGCCCATCTTCAACAACGGCCGGCTGCGCGCCTCACGCGAGCTGGCCGAAGCCGAGCAGGACGAACTGCTGGAAAACTATCGCAGCAGCATCCTCGCCGGCTTTGCCGATGTTGAAAAAGCCCTTAACGCCATTGAGGGTGTGGAGCGTCAACGGCTGTGGCAGGACGAGGAAGTGTTGCAGGCACGCCAGGCCTTCGACCTGGCACAACAGCGCTATGGGGCTGGCGCCGAGACCCTGCTGACCGTGCTGGAAACCCAGCGCACGCTTTACCTGGCCCAGGACCAGCAAGTGCAGTTGCGCCTGGCCCGCCTGCAGGGCAGCGTGGCGCTGTACAAGGCGCTTGGGGGCGGCTGGCAGGTACCGCACTGAAAAGGCCGCGCACGGCTTGCGGCCAGTGTGTTCAGCGCTGAGCCAGCTTCAGATTGCGCGCGTACCAAGGGCGTTGCGGGACTTTCGGCCGCAGCTTGGCGAACAGGTCATCGTCGCCAAAGATGATGCGCAACGCCAGCTTCATGGTCTCCGGGTCCATCTCCACACTGCGCCCAGGCCGCAGCCCCGGTACCGTCGAGCAACCGTGGGTGTCTGGCCCCAGCCACGGGTCGGCCACTTCGACCCAGCGCCCAGGCGCAAACCACGGCACACCATTGACTTCCAGGCGCCTGACCTGGCCCGGGTGGACCCGCTCATGGGCACGGAACCAATCCTCGATACGGTCGTCGATCCAGCCGTGGAAGTGCCAGAACACCGGGTTTACATGGGATGAAAACGGGTCGCCGAGGAAGTCGTTCTCGGCCTGGAACCAACGCGCGGCAAAATCCTCCGGTTTGCGAGCGAACGGCACTGGCAGGCCACTGGAAGGGTCGCGAGGCACTGAAGCCCAGCGCATGTGCAGCCAGTCGTGCAAACCCAGCTCCATTTCCGAACCGAACTGCCCCAGCGTAAGCGTGCTCAGGTAGTGCGGGTCGGTGTACTTCGACTCCCAGACCTGGAAGTTGGCGTGGAACGTATCGGGCGTCTTTATATCGCGCACCCATTGGGTGTACGCGGCATCGCCCGAAGCCAGCCAGGTAGGCGGCAAGGCATTGCCATCATGGTTGTCGAAATAGCGGGCGAAGCCGATGCGGTCGCGCTCAAGCTCAGGTTGCGGCAGAGGAAAACGCTTCCAGGAGGGTAAATCCTGATGGGCCCGAGCCGCACCCAGCATGTGCCGGTGCATGAAGAAAAAATCCACGCCCGAGCCGTTGCGGTCCTTGTGCCGGCCCCGCGCATCGCGCTCATGGCCCCGCGGCCCTGGCTGCCAGCCCAGGCCGCGCAGCGCCGCCTGTTTGTCCTCGTCCAGCTTGTGCCACTTGTCGCGCGAGGCATGCCAGAGCTGGTGGAACAACCGATGCTCCGGCGCGATCAGCCTCGCCAGCAAGGCCGGTGCCAAGGGCGCCCGTTCGCGGGCCTCGGGGAAAGGCCGCTTGAGCGCAAGAAACCGGTTGTCCTGCTCGGGCAGCGTCAGTGCGCGGTCCAGCGGCAGGATGCGGCCATTGAGTGTCGCCTGACCGGCGTTGCCGAACCCGCCCCAAGCCTCGTCTAGGACCACCTGGCACTCATAGTTCGCCTGCTCCTGGCCCGGCTGCGTCGAAAACAGCCGCCAGCGCAGTGTCCCTGGTTTGCCCCCCAGCAGGTCGCCCATCACGCGATAGCGCGGCTCTTGCGGACCACGCAGGCGCTCGGGCGTGTCCAAGTAACCACGCAAGCCACGCCCACTGTGGGCAACGTCTAGCAACAGCTCCAGCTCCCCATCAGGCAAACCGTGCAGCCCTGCGTCCCTGCCCTGCGCTGTCCAGCGCCAGCACCCGCGCAAGGTGTCGCCCAACTGCTGCAGGGGCGCATCGGCAAGTTCGACAACGGCTTCGCCCGGAGTTTCAGGAAACTGCTCGTCGAACTGCTGGCGCTGCACGTGCCGCACATACAGCGCACCGGGCACCACCACGCCTGTCAATGCCACACCGGCGATGAACCCGCGTCGAGAAATCGTCATTGCACTACCTGAGCATTCATTGCGGCCATGGAGCACGGCCCGTCCAAGGCTAGAACGTTGTGCAGTAGGCAAAATTTACCGCCGCGGGCGGACGGCCTGTGGCGCAGCCAACGATAAATTTGCCCCGCCGTTGTTCGTCCACCTGATACCCAAGCCCTGCCCGCGCAGCAAACCCTGAGCCGGCAGCCGCCCCGATCACCGCGCAACGAGATGGCAATGACCAAGACCCGTTCCCGCAAAGCCCTGTACATCGGCCTGCCCCTGGCCCTGACCGTTGCCCTGGCAAGTGCCGCTGGCTACTTCTACTGGCGGCACCTGCACGCAGGCTACCCGCTGAAGATCGTGCAGCAGGCTGAGGAGCTGCACGAGCACATGCTCTCGTTCGACAGCCATATCACCGTGCCATTGAGCATGGGCAGCGAGGGGCACGAAGTGGACAAGGATGGCCCGGGCCAGTTCGACCTGGTCAAGGCCAACCGCGGCCGCCTCTCTGGTGCCGCCCTGACTGTGTTCGGCTGGCCGGAAATCTGGAACGGCCCGAACGCCCCGCACCGCCCAACCCCCGGCTTCGTCGATGCCGCCCGGCAAGAACAGGAAGGGCGCTACAAGATCATCACCGGCATGGTCCGAGACTTCCCCAACCAGGTCGGTATCGCTTACACCCCTGACGACTTCCGGCGCCTCAACGGCGAAGGCAAGTTCGCCATCTTCATCAGCATGCTCAATGCCTACCCACTGGGCCACGACCTGTCGCAGCTAGACCTGTGGGCAGCACGTGGCATGCGCATGTTCGGCTTCAGCTACGTCGGCAACAACGATTGGGCCGATTCTTCGCGGCCGCTGCCGTTCTTCAACGACACCGCCGACGCCCTCGGCGGCCTGTCACCGTTGGGCGAGCAGGCAGTGAAACGCCTGAACGACCTGGGGGTGATCATCGACGTGTCACAGATGTCCACCTTGGCACTCGAAGATGTCGCTCGCCTGTCACGTGCGCCAATCGTCGCTTCGCACTCGGCACCGCGGGCGATGGTGGATATCCCGCGCAACCTCTCCGACAAGGAGATGCAACTGATCAAGCAGAGCGGCGGCGTGATTCAGGTGGTCGGCTTCGGTCAGTACCTAAAGCCGTTGACCCAGCCGGTGGTGGACAAGCTCGATGCCCTGCGTGCGCGCTTCGACTTGCAACCATTGCAAGGCCTGACCAATGCCCTGATGCCGGGCGACGCGGTGATCGCCATCTGGCCCGAGGCACGCTTCGGCGAGTATGCAAGCTCGCTGTACGCCATCCTTGAAGACGAACCCAAAGCAACCTTGAAACAGTATGTCGACGCCATCGACTACACCGTGAAAAAGGTGGGTATCGACCACGTCGGCATCGCCTCGGACTTCAACGATGGTGGCGGCCTGGAGGGCTGGAAGGACGTCAGCGAAATTAGCAACGTCACCGCCGAACTGCTGACCCGCGGTTACAGCGAAACGGACATTGCAAAGCTCTGGGCAGGCAATTTCCTGCGCGCCTGGGAGCAAGTCCAGAACGCTGCCCAGCCTGTCGCCAACCGTTGAGCCGAGCCCTGCCTACCATGAGCAACCGCCGTAGTTTCCTGAAACAGGCCGGCCTGATGGCCGCGAGCCTGCCACTGTTGCCCCAGGCCCTGGCTGCAGCCAGCACACCACTGAGCGGCCCCGACAAATGGCGCAACCTGCGCACGCTGTTCCCGCTCGACCCACAGGTCGCGCACTTCGCCAACTTCCTGGTGACCGCCCACCCGCGCCCGGTACAGGCAGCGATCGACCGCCACCGTGCCGCGCTGGACCGCAACCCCGCTGCCCTGATGGACTGGGAAAGCCAGTACGAATGGCAGCGTGAGGATGAAGTGCGCGAGTGGGCCGGACGCTACCTTGAAGTCAAACCGCGCCAGGTGGCCCTGACCGGCAGCACCACCGAAGGCCTGGCGATGATCTATGGCGGCCTGAAGGTCGGCGCCCACCAGGAGATCCTGGTCACCGAGCACGAACATTACTCCACCCACAAGGCGCTGGCCTTCCGCGCCCAGCGCCAGGGCACCCTGACCCGCAAGATCCGCCTGTTCGACGACCCATGGACAGTCTCCACCGACCAGGTACTGAGCACCCTGGACAAAGCCATCCAGCCACACACCCGCGTGCTGGGCATGACCTGGGTGCATTCCGGCAGTGGCGTCAAGCTGCCGATAGGCGAGATCGGCGCGCTGGTGCGCCAGCACAACCGCAACCGCAGTGAAACCGAGCGCATCCTCTATGTGGTCGACGGCGTGCACGGCTTCGGCGTGGAGAACGTGCGTTTTGCCGACTTCAACTGCGACTACTTCATCGCTGGCACTCACAAGTGGATGTTCGGCCCGCGCGGCACAGGCATCATCTGCGCGGCCTCCACCGGCATGGAGCACCTCACCCCGACCATCGCCACGTTCTCCCGCGATGAAGACTTCGCCACCATCATGACCCCTGGCGGCTACCACGCCTTCGAACACCGCTGGGCCACCAACGAGGCCTTCAAACTGCACCTGGCGCTGGGCAAGGCCGACGTGCAACAGCGCATCCACCAGCTCAACAGCCTGCTCAAGGCGCGCCTCGCCGAGCACCGTCAGGTCCAGCTGGTGACACCGCGCAGCGAACGCTACTCGGCCGGCTTCACGTTTTTCCGCATCAAGGACCGCGACGCCGACGCCGTCGCCGCCCACCTCACCGCCAACAAGGTGATGTGCGATGCGGTGTATCGCGATGTCGGCCCGGTGATCCGCCTGGCCCCCAGCCTGCTCAATGACGAGCAGCAGATCGACCGGGCCATGGCCCTGATTACCCAACAACTCTGACAAGGCATCCCCATGACCGCTTCCCTGCATCGCCTGACCCTGGCCGGCCTGCTGGCCGCCTGCAGCCTGCCGGCCCTGGCAGCACAAGCCGCCAATACCCCAGGCACGGTGTTCCGTGACTGCGACAAGCTCTGCCCGGAGATGGTGGTGCTGCCCGCCGGCACCTTCAACATGGGCACCCCGGCCGACGAAATGGGACGCCAGGATGACGAAGGTCCGCAGCATGCGGTGACCTTCGCCAAGCCCTTCGCCATCAGCCGCTTCCAGGTGACCGCCGAGCAATGGGACGGCTACCTCGAGGCCACGGGCACGCGCATCGCCGACGGCGACGATCGCCCTGGCCGCCGCTGCACCGCCAGCAAGCCCAGTTACAAACAGGGCCCGCAGCAACCGGCAGTGTGCATGAGCTACCACGATGTGCAGGACTACGTGGCCTGGCTGTCGAAAAAGACCGGCAAGCATTACCGCATGGTCAGCGAGGCCCAACGCGAATATGCCGCACGCGGCGGCAGCACCGGTATGTTCCCCTTCCCGATCGACCCGGACAGCACCCTGGAAATCAGCCAGCACGCCAACGTCTATGGCCCCAAGGATGGCTACAGCTATAGCTCGCCCGTGGGCAGTTACCCGGCCAACGCCTTTGGCGTGTACGACATGCACGGCAATGTCTACGAATGGGTCGCCGACTGCTACCACAACAGCTATGAAGGCGCCCCTGCCGACGGCAGTGCCTGGGGCCAGGCCAGCCGGGCCAAGGACAGTTGCAAGGTGGTAAGTATCCGCGGCAACGACTGGGGCGAGGCGCCGATCTTCTCCCGCTCCGGCAACCGCAACACCAATTTCCCGGGCCGCCTGGGTGACTGGCTGGGTGTGCGGGTGGTCCGCGACCTGTGACGGTACGCGGTTAAATTGCCCCGCGGGCCACTCGTCATAACGATGTACTTTTGCCTCTGATCCAGGAATTCAACATGACCTCCAAAACCCGCGGGGCACTGAGCGAGCTGTTCACCCTGCTCAAACCGTTCTGGCCGATCGTCACCCTGTCGGTCGTCATGGGCATGGTCGGCGGCCTGAGCGTTACCGCACTGCTGGCCACCATCAACAGTGGCCTGCACGCCGACGGTGGCCTTAGCAACAGCGTGATCCTCGGCTTCGCCGGGCTGTGCGCGCTGGCCCTGGCCAGCTCGATCTGCTCCGACATCGGCACCAACTACGTTGGCCAGCACATCATCGCCAAACTGCGCAAAGCCCTGGGCGAAAAGGTATTGTCGGCCCCGATCGAGCAGATCGAACGTTTCCGCAGCCACCGCCTGATCCCGGTGCTGACCCATGACGTCGATACCATCAGCGACTTCGCCTTTGCCTTTGCGCCCCTGGCGATCTCGCTGACCGTAACCCTTGGCTGCCTGGGTTACCTGGCCACCCTGTCATTGCCGATGTTCCTGATGATGCTGCTGGCAATCGGTATCGGCAGTGTCGTCCAGTACATCGCCCGAGGCCGTGGCATCAAAGGCTTCATGGCGGCGCGCGACGCAGAAGACCGGCTGCAGAAGCACTACCACGCCATCGCCGAGGGGGCCAAGGAGCTGCGCATCCACCGCCCGCGGCGCCAGCGTATGTTCCGCCAGGGCATCCAGGACACCGCCGACGCGATCTGCGCCACCCAGGTCCGCTCGATCAACACGTTCGTCATTGCCAAGAGCTTCGGCTCCATGCTGTTCTTCGTGGTCATCGGCCTGGGCCTGACCCTGCAGTTCCTCTGGCCAAGCGCCGACCCCAAGGCCATCAGCGGCTTCGTGCTGGTGCTGCTGTACATGAAAGGCCCGCTGGAACACCTGATCGGCACCTTGCCGGTGGTCAGCCGCGCGCAAATCGCCTTTCGCCGTATCGCCGAGCTTTCCGAGCAGTTTTCTTCGCCTGAACCGCACCTGCTGCTGGAGGACCACGGCAACCAGCCTGTCGTGGTCGACAGCCTGGAATTGCGCGAGGTGAGCTACGCCTATCGGGCCAGCCCCGGCGCCCAACCGTTCCAGGTAGGGCCGGTGAACCTGCGCATCGCCCAGGGCGACATCGTCTTCGTGGTCGGTGAAAACGGCTGTGGCAAGACCACCCTGATCAAGCTGCTGCTGGGCCTGTACCCGCCGCAACAGGGGCAGATCCTACTCAACGGCCAGGCCGTCGACGCACAGGTTCGCGACGACTACCGGCAATTGTTCACCACAGTGTTCGCCGACTACTACCTGTTCGATGATGTGGTGCAGGGGGACACGCACATCCCCGAAGACGCCAACCGCTACCTGGAGCGCCTGGAAATCGCCCACAAGGTCAGCGTCAAGGACGGTGCGTTCAGCACCACCGACCTGTCCACCGGCCAGCGCAAGCGCCTGGCGCTGATCAACGCTTGGCTGGAAGAGCGCCCGGTGCTGGTGTTCGATGAATGGGCCGCCGACCAGGACCCGACCTTCCGGCGGATTTTCTACACTGAGCTGCTGCCCGACCTCAAGCGCCTGGGCAAGACCATCATTGTCATTTCCCACGATGACCGCTACTTCGACATTGCCGACCAACTGGTGCGGCTGCAGGCCGGCAAAGTCGTCGTCGAACACGCACCCGCCCTCGCCTGAGCCCCACCCGGCGCGCCCCACGCGCGCCGGGTGCAGCTGTTTCGCCACCTGCCTAAATCACCCACCTGCCCCTTCGTCTCTCTCAGTACGCTTAATTCTCCAGTGATGGCGAGACCGAGATGACACCCCAGAACCAATCCACCGATGACGCGCTGCTGGCCCTGCTCTGCGAGCTCGACGAAACCGCCGCTGCCCCTGCCGGCATCGTTGCCCACGGCGCCGACCACGCGCCGCTGTCGTTCGCCCAGGAACAGCTGTGGCTGCTCGATCAGCTCGACCCCAATGCCGCCACCTACAACCAGCCGCGCGCCTTTTTGCTCCAGGGCCCGCTGCAGGCGCAAGACCTGCAACAGGCACTGGACCGGGTCATCGACCGTCACGACATCCTGCGTACCCGCATCAACGAGGTGCAGGGCCAGCCACGCCAGCAGGTCGATCGCGCAGCGCGGCTGAACCTGCGCTGCGTCGACCTGCGCAGCCAACCACAGCACGTGCTGCGCGAGGCGCTGCACACCGAAGCCGCCACCCCGTTCGACCTCACCCAGGCCCCACTGCTGCGCGCCTGCCTGTACCAGCTGGGCGCTCAACGCCATGTGCTGGCCCTGACTAGCCACCACATCGTCAGTGATGCCTGGTCCAATCCGGTGCTGCTGCGCGACCTCTCGCAGGCCTACGCCAACGCCTGCGCCGGCAGTGACTGTCAGCTGCCTCGCCCAGCGGTGCAGTACCTGGACTTCGCCCACTGGCAGCGCGGCGTCTACCAGGCCAGCCCGGCCCACGAACGCGCCGCCAGCTACTGGCGCCAGTACCTGCAAGGTGGCCTGCAACGGCTGGAACTGCCCACCGATCACCCGCGCGACAGCCGCCCAGCCACCGCTGCCGGGACCTGCACCCTGGCGTTGCCCGCCGCGCTGTTCAGCCAGCTGCAGGCAGCCTGCCGGGCCAATGGCCTGACGCCGTTCATGGTGCTGCTGGCCGCTTGGCAACTGGTACTTGGCCGCCATGCCCGGCAGGAGGATTTCATCGTTGGTGTGCCCAATGCCGGGCGCACCCAGGAACAGGTACAGGACCTGATCGGCTTTTTCGTCAACAGCCAGATCCACCGGGCACGCCTGGACCCGCGCCAGTCCGTGGCCGGCCTGCTTGAGCAGGTGCGCAAGCACGCCCTGGCGTGCCTGGAACATGCCGACTATCCGCTTGAGCAAGCGCTTGCTGAACAACGCCAAGGCACCAACGGCGTACTGTTCCACTGCCTGTTCAACTGGACCAGCGACAATGCCGAGCAGCCCCCGGCCGGTTTCGCAGGTTTGCACATCGAGCCCTTGCCCAGTGCGCCGACTGCCGCCAAGTTCGACCTCAGCCTCAACGTTCAGGCGGGTCGCGAGCAGCTCGGCATCAGCCTCGACTACGATACCGCGCTGTTCGAGGCAGCCACCGCTGAGCGGCTGGGCGAGGACTGGCTGGCTATCCTCCAGGCCATGCTCGACCACCCCGAGTGCGCAATCGGTGAGCTTCATGCGCAACCTGCCTTGCAGCGTGAACAGTGGCTGGCGGCCGCACAGGGCCCCGCTGGCGATGCCCTCGACGGCCTGGCCGTGCACCAGCAGTTCGCACGCCTGGCGCGCAGCCACGGCGAGGCCGTTGCGCTGGTAGCCGGTGACACGCGCCTGAGCTACCGCGCCCTCGACAACGCCGCCGAGCACCTCGCCCGCCGGCTGCAAGCCGCCGGCATCCGCCCGGGCGAGCGAGTGGCGGTGGCCCTGGAGCGCGGCGCGCCGCTGATCGTCGCCTTGCTGGCCACCCTCAAGGCCGGCGCGGCGTATGTGCCGCTGGACCCCCAGTTCCCCGCCGAACGCCTGGCCTACATGCTTGAAGATTGCGGCGCCCCCCTGCTGCTGAGCCAGGCTTCGGTGCTGGCTGCCCTGCCAACGCCAGGCCAGCAGGTACTGCTGCTCGATGATTTCGACCTGCAGGCCTCGCACCAGCCCGAACCGGCCCTGGCCCTGGACTGCCCACCGCAGCAACTGGCCTACGTGCTCTATACCTCCGGCTCCACTGGCAACCCCAAGGGCGTGATGGTGCCCCATGGGGCACTGTCCAACTTCGTCGCGGCCATGGCCAAGGCCCCCGGCCTGCACCCGGGCCAGCGCCTGCTGAGCATCACCACCTGCTCCTTCGACATCTTCGGCCTGGAGCTGTACCTGCCGCTGTGCACCGGGGCGTGCATGGTGCTGGCCGACAAGCACACCGTGCAGGACCCGGCGGCAATCCTCGACCTGCTGATCAGCGAGCACATCGACGTGCTGCAGGCCACCCCGTCGACATGGCGCATGCTGCTCGACAATGACCCCGACCAACGCCTGCCTGCACTGACCGCGCTATGCGGCGGGGAGGCGCTCGGCGATGACCTGGCGGTAAGGCTGCTGGCCCGTTGCGCCGCGTTGTGGAACCTGTACGGCCCGACCGAGACCACCATCTGGTCGGCACGCCACGCACTGGCCCGCGCCAGCGCCCGCCCCGAACTGGGCCAGCCGATCGAGCGCACCGGCCTGTTACTGCTCGACGGCAACCTGCTGCCCAGCCCGCCGGGTGTACCGGCCGACCTGTACATCGGCGGCGACGGCCTGGCCCAGGGTTACCACCAGCGCCCCGGCCTGACCGCCGAACGCTTCGTGCCGCACCCCTATGGCAAGCCCGGCGAGCGCCTGTACCGCACCGGCGACCTGGCGCGCCGCCACGCCAGCGGTAGCCTGGACTTCCTTGGCCGGGTCGATCATCAGGTGAAGATCCGTGGCTTTCGCATCGAGCTGGGTGAGATCGAATCGGCCCTGCTCACCCTGGACGCGGTGCGCGAAGCCGCAGTGGTCGCCCGCGACGGCGTCGATGGCGCGCAACTGGTCGCCTATGTAGTACCCGCCAGCAGGCCCGCCGACATCCAGGCATTCACCGCACACTGCCTGGCGCCGCTACGTGAGCAACTGCCGGGCTACATGCTGCCAGCACGCCTGCACCTGTTGCAGGCCATGCCGCTGACACCTAACGGCAAGCTCGACCGCAAGGCCCTGCCGGTGGTCGACGAAAGCCCGGTGCAGGCTCGATACCTGGCGCCGACCACTGACCTGCAACGCCAGGTTGCGGCCACCTGGGCCGAGCTATTGAAGGCCGAACGTGTCGGGCTGGGTGATGATTTCTTCGCCTTGGGCGGGCATTCGCTGCTGGTGGCGCGAGCAGTCTCGCGCCTGCGCCATGAGCTGGCGCTTAACTTCCCCCTGCGCCTGCTGTTCGACCAGCCGCGCCTGGGCGACTTCTGCCAGGCCCTGGCGCAGCTGCAAAAGGCTACGCCGCTGGCCCTGCCGGTGCAGACCGCGCGCGACCAACTGCCGCTGTCTTACGCCCAGGAGCGCCAGTGGCTGCTGTGGAAGCTGGCCCCAGAGAGCAGTGCCTATCACATTCCCAGCGTGTTGCGCCTGCGCGGCCCGCTGGATGTCACCGCCCTGAGCCGAGCCTTCGACCAGCTGATCGCCCGCCATGAAGCGCTGCGCACCTGCTTCACCCTCGAAGGCGAAAGGCCGCGCCAGCACATCCTCGCCCCCTGGTCGCTGAACCTGCAGGGCCAGCCACTTGAAGAAAGCCAGTGCCAAGCCTTCATCGCAGGCCAGCTCGGCCAGCCCTTCGACCTGGCCAGCGGCCCGCTGCTGCGCGTAGGCCTGGCGCGCCTGGCGGCCGACGACCACGTGCTGGTGCTGGTGCAGCACCACATCGTCTCCGACGCCTGGTCGATGCAGGTGATGGTCCGCGAGCTGTGCGCGCTCTATCAAGGCCAAGCCTTGCCCGCACTGGCACTGCAATACGCCGACTTCGCTGCCTGGCAGCGTCGCTGGCTGGATGACGGCGAGCGCGAGCGCCAGTTGGCCTACTGGCGCACACGCCTGGCCGGCGAGCAACCGGTGCTCGAGCTGCCCTGCGATCACCCCCGTCGCGACAACGCCAAGCGCCCGGCAGCACGCTTGCATCTGGTATTGCCCACGGCACTGGGCGAAACCGTGCAACGCTTTGCCAGCGCGCACCAGGCGACAGTTCCGATGGTGCTGCTGGCTGCCTGGCAGGCCCTGCTGCACCGCTACACCGGCCAGCCGGACATCCGCATCGGTGTACCGGTGGCCAACCGTAACCGCCTGGAAACCGAGCAATTGATCGGCTTCTTCGTCAACACGCTGGTGCTGCGCGCCGAGTGCACCGCCGACCTGTCGTTTGCCGGGCTGCTGGCGCAGACCCGCCAGGCCATGGTCGAAGCCCAAGACCACCAGGACCTGCCCTACGAGCAACTGCTCGAAGCCCTGCTGCCCCAGCGCGGCCCGCAACAGGGCTTGTTCCAGGTGCTGTACAACCACCACCAGGCGGCCGATGCCGCGCCACTGGGTGCGCTGCGCCTGGAGGCACTGGACAGCCAGCCGCAGGAGGCCCAGTTCGACCTGGCGCTAAGCACGGCCCAGGGTGAACAGGGCCTCAGCGCCAGTTTTACCTACGACCGCACGCTGTTCGACGCCAGCACCCTGCAACGTCTGGCCAGGCACTGGCTGAACCTGCTCGAACAGGCCCTGGCCCAGCCAAGGCTGCCGCTCGCACGACTGGCCCTGATGGACCCGGCTGAACGCTTGCAGGTCCAGGACGCCTGGAACGGCGCGCCGGTCGCCCACCCACAAACGCAAGCGCTGGCCGCACGCATCGAAGCCCAGGCACAACGGCAGCCGCAGGCCGTTGCCCTGCGCTATCAGGGTCAGGCCTTGAGCTACGCCGAGCTCAACCAGCGCGCCAACCGCCTGGCACACCGCCTGATCGCGGCGGGCGTGGGCGCCGAGGTACCGGTGGGCCTGGCGGCCGAGCGCGGCTTCGCGATGATCGTCGGCTTGCTGGCCATCCTCAAGGCCGGCGGCGCCTACGTGCCGCTCGACCCCGCGCACCCGGCAGAGCGCCTGGCCTTCGTGGTCCGCGACAGCGGCATCAAGGTGCTGCTCGACCAGCCAGGCCTGCTCGCCGAACTGCCAGAGTACGACGGGCTGCTGCGCCTGAACCTGGAGGCCGGCTACGACGACCAGCCGGTGCACAATCCCGCGCCGCGCAGCAGCGTCGACAACCTCGCCTACATCATCTACACCTCCGGCTCCACCGGCCTGCCCAAAGGCACGCTGCTCAGCCAGCGCAATGTCCTGAGGCTGTTCAGCGCCTGCGATCGCTGGTTCCGCTTCGACCACAATGACGTCTGGACCCTGTTCCACTCCTTTGCCTTCGACTTTTCGGTGTGGGAGATCTTCGGTGCGCTCCTGCATGGAGGCCGCCTGGTGATCGTGCCGCAGGCCTTGAGCCGCGACCCGCAGGGCTTCCTGCAGCTGCTGGTGGACGAGCGTGTGAGCGTACTCAACCAGACACCTTCGGCATTCAAACCCCTGACCCAGGCCGCGTGCAGCGCCACCTCGGCAGACCTTGCCCTGCGCCTTGTGATCTTCGGCGGCGAAGCGCTCGACGTGGCTGCACTGCGCCCCTGGTTCGAGCGCTTCGGCGCACAGCGGCCACAACTGGTGAACATGTACGGCATCACCGAAACCACCGTGCACGTCACCTATCGACC
This sequence comes from Lelliottia jeotgali, assembly GCF_977070485.1. Classification (NCBI taxonomy): domain Bacteria; kingdom Pseudomonadati; phylum Pseudomonadota; class Gammaproteobacteria; order Enterobacterales; family Enterobacteriaceae; genus Lelliottia; species Lelliottia jeotgali. The sequence goes on along the minus strand of NZ_CDRVFO010000005.1, from coordinate 232,729 downwards.
GATTGGCCTGGCTGACCTGAACCGCACGGTGAGCCCGATCGGCGAACTGATCGACGACCTCAGCGGCTACCTGCTAGACGGCGAACTCGAGCCGGTTCCGGCGGGCTGCGTCGGCGAGCTGTACATCGGCCAGGCGGGCCTTGCCCGAGGCTACCTCAACCGCGCCGGGCTGAGCGCCACGCGTTTCATCGCCAACCCGTTCTCCACCCAGCCCGGCAGCCGCCTTTACCGCACCGGCGACCTGGCGCGCCGCCGTGGCGACGGCACCCTCGAATACATCGGGCGCATCGACCAACAGGTGAAGGTCCGCGGCTTCCGTATTGAACTGGGCGAAGTCGAGGCCAGCCTGCTGGCGCAGCCGGCGGTGGCGCAGGCAGTGGTGATTGCCGACCAGGGGCCCGCCGGCACCCGCCTGCTCGCCTACCTGGTGGCACATGAAGGCCAGGGCGGCGACACCGGCGCCCTGCGCGCCGCGCTCAAGGCGCAGCTCCCCGACTACATGGTGCCGGCCCATTGCATGTGGCTCGAACAGCTGCCCCTGACCGTCAACGGCAAACTCGACCGCAGTGCCCTGCCGGCACCGGCCGACAGCAACGCCCAACACACCTTCCGCCCCCCCCACACACCGTTGCAGGAGCAGTTGGCCGGCATCTGGCAACAGGTGCTCGGCGTGCAGGCCGTGGGCCTGGACGACGACTTCTTCGAGCTGGGCGGCCATTCGCTGCTGGTGATCAACGTCGTTTCGCGCATCCAGCTGGAGCTGGGCCGCGAGCTGACCCCTCAGGCCCTGTTCCAGCATCCGACCCTTCAAGCCCTGGCGCTTCACCTGGACACCACTACAACTGCGGTCGATGAAAACAAGCTCGACACCCTCGAAGCCTGGCTCGACGAAATGGAGGAACACTGATGGACAGCACTGCCGCTTCGAGAATTGCCAAGCGCTTTGTCCTGCTGCCGCTGGAAAAGCGCCGGCAGTACCTGTTGAAGATGCGCGAGGAAGGCCTGTCGGTGGCCAGCCTGCCGATCCCTCAGGTACGTGAAGCGTTCGACCGCCTGCCGTTGTCGTTCGCCCAGCAACGCCAATGGTTCCTCTGGCAGTTCGATCGCCAGGCCAGCGCCTATCACATCCCCTGCGCCCTGCGCCTGCGCGGCGCACTGGACGTGGCTGCGCTGCAGGCCAGCCTTGAGGCGCTGGTGCGCCGCCATGACAGCCTGCGCACGCGTTTCGTCGAAGACGAGCACGGCGTCGCGCAGCAGGTCGACAGCACCGTCGCGCTGGCACTGAAGCTCACCACGCTCGATGAACAGGCCGTACAGGCCCATATCCAGGCGCGGGTACGTGAACCTTTCGACCTGGCTTGCGGCCCATTACTGCGTGCCGAGTTGCTGCAACTGGGCAGCGATGACCATGTGCTGCTGCTGGTGCAGCACCACATCATCAGCGACGGCCGCTCGATGCAGGTGATGGTCAAGGAGCTGACCCACTGCTACGCCCGCTTCAGCCAGGGCCTGACCAGCCAGTTGCCAGAACCGCAGCTGCAGTACGCCGACTACGCCATCTGGCAACGCCACTGGATGGAAGCCGGCGAGCAAGAACGCCAGCTCGACTACTGGCGCCAGCGCCTGGGCAGCGAAGTGCCCGTGCTGGAGCTGCCGTTGGATCGGCCACGCCCGAGCGTGCAGCGGTTCGACGGTGCACGCCTGCCACTGGCCATTCCGCCGGCCCTGGCCCTGGCCGTGCGCCAACTGGCCCAGGCACGCCAGGTCACACCGTTCATGGTGCTGCTGGCCTCGTTCATGGCCCTGCTGCACCGCTATACCCGCCAGCAGGACATCCGCGTCGGCGTGCCCAGCGCCAACCGTAACCGAGTCGAGGCCGAAGACCTGATCGGCTTCTTCGTCAACACCTTGGTCATCGATGGCCAGTGCCAGCCAACCCTGTCCTTCGAGCAACTGCTCGACCAGGTCAAAACCACCACCTTGCAGGCCCAGGCCCACCAGGACCTGCCTTTCGAGCAACTGGTCGAGGCCTTGCAGCCGGAGCGCAACCTCAGCCACAACCCGTTGTTCCAGGTCATGTTCAACCATCAGGTCGGCGCGCCCCAGCCGAACGAAACGGCCCTCGGCCACGGCCTGGCCATCGAGCCGCTGCCACTGGCAGGCGAGACCGCGCAGCTGGACCTGACCCTCAATACCTTTGAGGACGCCCAGGGCCTGAGTGCGAGCCTGACCTACGCCACAGCCCTGTTCGACCATACGTCCATCCAACGCCTGGGTGACCACTGGCTGCGCCTGCTGGCGCAAGTGGTGCATGCCCCGCAGCAGGCGCTTGGCGAGGTGACACTGCTGGCCGATGAAGAACGCCAGCGCTTGCTCACCCAGTGGAACGCCACCACCCACGCCTACCCTGCCACGCCGTCGATCCATGCCTTGGTCGAAGCCCAGGCACGCCGCACACCCGATGCCACCGCACTGCTGTTCGGCGACACCCCGCTGAGCTACGCCCAGCTCAACCGTCAGGCCAACCGGCTGGCCCACGCCCTGATCGCCCAAGGTGTGCGCCAGGACACGCCGGTCGGCATCGCCGCCGAGCGCAGCCTGGAACTGGTGGTTGGCCTGCTGGCCATCCTCAAGGCCGGCGGCGCCTACGTGCCGCTGGACCCTGAATACCCCGCCGAGCGCCTGAGGTACATGGTCGAAGACAGTGGCATCAGCCTGCTGCTGACCCAGTCGCACCTGCGCGATCGCCTACCGCTGCCGCCCCGGCTGCCCGTGCTCCTGCTCGACCAGGCGCTGGCCGCGCAGCCCGAGCACGATCCGCAACTGCCGTGCGCGCCCGAGCAACTGGCCTACGTCATCTACACCTCTGGTTCCACCGGCCGGCCGAAAGGCGCGGGTAACAGCCACCAGGCCCTGGCCAACCGCCTGCAGTGGATGCAGGCGGCCTACGGCCTGGATGCCAGCGACACAGTGCTGCAGAAGACCCCCTTCAGCTTCGACGTGTCGGTGTGGGAGTTCTTCTGGCCGTTGATCACCGGCGCCCGCCTGGCCATCGCCGCGCCGGGTGACCATCGCGACCCCGCGCGCCTGGTACAACTGATTGTCCAGCATCAGGTCACCACCCTGCACTTTGTGCCCTCGATGCTGCAGGCCTTCCTGCTCGACGACCAGGTTGCCCGCTGCAGCAGCCTGCAGCGCATCGTCTGCAGTGGCGAAGCGCTGCCGGTGGAGGCGCAGCAGCAAGTGTTCGCGCAACTGCCGCAGGCCCGCCTGTACAACCTGTACGGCCCCACCGAAGCGGCCATCGACGTCACCCACTGGACCTGCCGTGACGAGGGCAAGACCGGCGTGCCGATTGGTAAACCGATCGCCAACCTGGCCTGCTGGATCCTCGATGCCGGCCTGCAGCCGCAACCTGCGGGCGTCATCGGTGAGCTGTACCTGGGCGGCGTGGGCCTTGCCCGCGGTTATCACCAGCGCCCGGCACTGACCGCCGAGCGTTTCGTTGCCTGCCCGTTCCAGCCTGGCGCGCGCATGTACCGCACCGGCGACCTGGCGCGCTACCGCGCTGACGGCGTGATCGAGTACTGCGGGCGCATCGACCACCAGGTGAAAATTCGCGGCCTGCGCATCGAACTCGGCGAGATCGAAGCGCGCCTGATGGAACAACCCACCATCCACGAGGCCGCCGTGCTGGCCGTGGACAACCAGCTGGTCGCCTACCTGGTGGCCAAGGCCGGCACACCGCTGCCGGAGCGCGAGCAACTGAGCCAGGCACTGCTGGCCCACCTGCCCGACTACATGGTGCCCAACCAGTGGTTGTTCCTGCAGCGCATGCCGCTGAGCCCCAATGGCAAACTCGACCGCAAGGCCCTGCCCGCCCCGGGGCTGGCGCAGGCCCAGGCCAGCTACAGCGCCGCCGAAGATGAACTGCAGGCACGCCTGGTGCAGGTCTGGCAGCGGGTGCTCAAGCGTGAGCACGTGGGCATTGATGACAACTTCTTCGAGCTGGGCGGCGACTCGATCGTGTCCATCCAACTGGTGAGCCAGGCTCGACGCGACGGCCTGCACTTCACCCCCAAAGACCTGTTCAGCCACCAGACCGTGCGCACTCTGGCCCAAGTCACCCTGACCCAGGCCGAACCGGCCGAGGCCGCATACCTGCCGGCCAGCGGTCGCAGCCTGCTACTGCCGATGCAACAGCAGTTCTTCGCCCGGGCCGTGCCACAGGCGCAGCGCTGGAACCAGTCGGTGATGCTCAAGGCCAACCAGGCGCTGGCCCCGGCCCATGTGCGCCAGGCACTCGCTGCGCTGCTGGCCACCCACGATGCCTTGCGCCTGCGCTTTAGCCAGGTGCAAGGCGAGTGGCAGGCACGCTTCGCCCCGCACGTGCCAGACGACGACGTGCTCTGGCTGTTCGAGCCAAGCCAGGGCGACAGCTGGCAGGGCCTGTGCGACCGCGCTCAGGGCAGCCTCGACCTGGCCCAAGGCCCGTTGCTGCGCGCAGTGCAGGGGGTGGTCGACGGTGAGCAGCGCCTGCTGCTGGTGATCCACCACCTGGCCGTTGACGGTGTGTCCTGGCGCATCCTGCTTGAAGACCTCCAAAGTGCCTATTCCCAGGCGGCTGCCGGCCAGGCCTGCGCGCTGCCACCGCGTACCCTGTCGGTGCAGGACTGGGCCCTGCGCCTGCAAGCCCACGCACAGAGCCCGGCCGGGGAGCAGGAAGCCGCCTTCTGGCAACGCCAGTGCGCCGATATCGACAGCACGCTGCCGGTGATCGATGCCGACGCTACGCTGCGCCTGTGCGACAGCCGCAGCGTCACCACCCATCTGGATGCCGCGACCACCACGCGCCTGCTCAAGGATTGCCCGGCCGCCTACCGCACGCAGATCAACGACCTGCTGCTGGCCGCCCTCGCCCGCGTGCTGCAACGCTGGACCGGCGCCGGTGACCATCTGGTGGAACTCGAAGGCCATGGCCGCGAAGCCTTCGCCGACTTCGAGGCCGACCTGACCCGCAGCGTCGGCTGGCTGACCAGCCTCTACCCGGCCCGCATCAGCGCCGGCAGCTCGCTGGCCGAAGCGATCATGCTGACCAAGGAACAATTGCGCGCCCTGCCGGGCAAAGGTGCTTTCTTCGGTGCCCTGCGCAGCTTCGCCAGCCCGGCAATACGTGAGGCCCTGGCCGCGCTGCCCGCTGCGCGTATCACCTTCAACTACCTGGGCCAGTTCGACAGTGGCAACGACGATGCCGCCACGCTGATGCGGCCGATCCCGGCAGACAAAGGCCGCGAACACAGCGCCGATGCACCGCTGCAGAACTGGCTGGCACTCAATGGCCAGGTGTTCGACGGCGAGCTGCGGTTGAACTGGAGCTTCAGCCAGCGGATGTTCGAGCCGGCTCAACTGCAGCGCCTGGCCGATGACTACGCCGCCGAGTTGCGCGAGGTCGTGGCCCTGTGCGGCCAGGGCGTACGCCGGAGCCTGACCCCTTCGGACGTGCCGCTGGCCCGCCTGAGCCAGGACCAACTGGCCCTGTTGCCCTTCGCCTGCGACCAGGTCGAGGACATCTACCCGCTGTCCACCGTGCAGCAGGGCATGCTGTTCCACACCCAGGATGCCGGTGCCGGGGACTTCTACATCAACCAGACCAGCGTCGAGGTCCAAGGCCTGGAGGCGCCGCGTTTCATCGCCGCCTGGGGCCGGTTGGTGGAGCGCCACGAGATGCTGCGCAGTGCCTTCTGGCAGGCGCCGCAGCTGAGCGAGCCACTGCAGGTGGTGCTGCGCCAGGGCCAGCTCGACGCCCGGGAGCTGGACTGGCGTGGCCAGGCCGTCGAGCCGGCGCGCCTGACCGCCGCCGCCGAAGCCGAGCGCCGCCGCCCGTTCGACCTGCTCGCCCCGCCCCTGCTGCGCCTGTTGCTGGTGCGCCTGGATGACGAGCGCCACCAACTGATCCTGACCAGCCACCACATCCTCATGGATGGCTGGAGCCAGTCACGCCTGCTCGGTGAACTGTTCCAGTGCTACGCCGGCCAGCCGTTGCCGGCTCAGCAAGGCCGCTACAGCGACTACATCCGCTGGCTGCAGGCGCCGGCGCAACAGGCCAGCGAAGCCTTCTGGCGGCCACGCCTGGCCGAGCTGCAGGCCCCCACCCAGCTGGCCGGTGCGGCCGGCAGCCGCAGCGCCCAGGAAGGCCACGGCGCGCTCTACCTGCACTGGGACGAGCAGCGCACCAACTGGCTGCGCGAGCAGGCCCAGCGCCTGCGCGTTACCCCCAACACCCTGGTGCAGGCTGCCTGGGTGCTGCTGTTGCAACGTTACACCGGCCAACAGACCGTGTGCTTCGGCGCCACCGTGTCCGGTCGCCCGGCCAGCCTCCCGGGTGCCGACAGCCTGCTGGGGCTGTTCATCAACACCTTGCCGATCATCCAGGCCCCGCACCCGGCACAACCGGTGCAGGACTGGTTGCAACAGTTGCAGACCTGCAACCTGGAAGTACGCGACCATGAGCACACGCCGCTGGTGGACATCCAGCGCTGGGCCCAGAGCAACGGCCAGGCGCTGTTCGACAGCATCATCGTGTTCGAGAACTACCCCATCGATGAACGCCTGCAATCGGCCGGTGCCGCCGGCCTGCGTTTCGGCGAAGCGCAACTGCGCGACGTCACCAACTACCCGATGGACTTGGCGGTGCACCTCAATACCCGTCTGCGTATCGAGTTCCTCTACCGCCTGGATCATTTCCAGGCGCAGCAGGTGGAGGCCATCCGCAGCCACTTCGAAGCCTTGCTCGAACGCCTGCTGAGCCACCCCGAAGCGGCAGTCGGCACGCTCGGCCTGCTCGACACCGTCGTGCAGCCACACGCACAGCCCTGCGATACAGCACAGCATGACCTGGCCAGCCTGATCGGCCGTCATGCCCAGGAGCGTGCAGACCAGGTGGCAGTGCGCTGCGACGGGGTGCAACTGACCTACGGCCAATTGGAAGAGCAGGCCAACCGCCTGGCCTGGACCCTGCTCGAACGCGGTATCGGGCGCGAGGACCGGGTGGGCATCGCCCTGGACCGCTCGGTGCGCACCATCGTTGCCTTCTACGCGGTGATGAAGGCTGGCGCGGCCTATGTGCCGCTGGACATCGATTACCCCGCCGAACGCCTGCAGTGGATCATCGGCGACGCCGACGTGGCCCTGTTGCTGACCGACAGCGTTATCGGCGAGCGCCTGGGCATCGCCCCGGAGCGCCGCCTGGACCTGGACCGGTGCGAGCTGTCCGCGCAGCGTCACGCGCCGCAACAGCAGACGCTGGACGATCAGCTCAGCTACATGATCTACACCTCCGGCTCCACCGGTAACCCCAAGGGCGTGGCCGTGGCCCGAGGCCCGCTGCGCATGCACTGCCAGGCGATCATCGAACGCTATGAAATGGGCCCGTCGACCCGCGAACTGCTGTTCATGTCGTTCGCCTTCGACGGTGCCCAGGAGCGCTGGCTGTCGACCCTGATCAGCGGGGGCTTGCTGGTGGTGCGTGGCAACACCCTGTGGACCCCGCAGCAGACCTGGGACGTGCTGCATGCCGAGGCCATCAGCATCGCCTGCTTCCCGCCGGCCTACCTGCAGCAACTGGCCGAATATGGCCAGGCCCAACCAGCCCCGCCCCCCGTGCGCATCTATTGCTTCGGCGGCGATGCAGTGGCCGATGCCAACTTCGAGCAGGTCAAGCAGGTACTCAAACCGCAGTACCTCACCAACGGCTACGGCCCTACCGAAACCGTGGTCACCCCGCTGCTGTGGAAGGTGCCGGTGACGGCGCGCTGCGAAGCGGTGTATGCCCCCATTGGCGTGGCCGTGGGCAAGCGCACGCTGTATGTACTGGATGATTGCCTCAACCCGCTGCCGGCAGGCCTGGCCGGCGAGCTGTACATCGGTGGCGAGGGCCTTGCCCGTGGCTATCACCGCCGCCCGGGGCTGAGTGCCGAGCGCTTCGTCGCCGACCCGTTCAGCGCCACTGGCGGGCGCCTGTACCGCACCGGCGACCTGGTACGCCAGCGCCCGGACGGGGTGTTCGACTACCTCGGGCGTTTGGACAATCAGGTGAAGGTCCGCGGTTTTCGCATCGAACTGGGTGAGATCGAGGCGCGCCTGCGCGATATCGCCAACGTGCTCGATGCCGTGGTGGTGGCGCGCGAGGGTGCGAACGGTAAGCAGCTGGTCGGTTACGTGGTACGTGGCGACGGCGAGCGGGCTGTCACCCCGCTGCTCGAGTACCTGCGCCAGGTACTGCCGGACTACATGGTACCGGCGCAACTGATGGTGCTCGATGCCTTGCCGCTGACCCCCAATGGCAAGGTCGATCGCCGCGCACTGCCCGAGCCTCTCATGTGCGAACGCCAGTACCAGGCACCGGCGGATGACCGCCAGCGTGCGCTGGCGGCGATATGGGCCGATGTGTTGGGCCTGGAGCAGGTTGGGGTGAGTGATCATTTCTTCGAACTGGGGGGCGATTCACTGAGTGTGCTCAAGGTGCTCTCGCGCTTGCGCAACCAACCGCAACTGGGCCTGAACCTGAAGCTGCGCGACCTGATCGCCCGCCCGACCATCGCCGAACTGTGCCCGGCCGAGGCGCGCGAGCAAACGGCACTCGACCCACTGCTGCTGCTCAACCGCAAGGTCGAACGCCAGGCACCGCTGTTCTGCATGCATGCGGGCTTCGGCACGGTGTTCGACTACCGCGCACTGGCTCAGCAGCTGGACGGCGTTTGCAGTGTCTATGGCCTGCAGAACCGCATGCTGCTCGACCGCCAGTGGCAAGACGAGTCGCTCGAAGCCATGGCCATCGACTACGCCCAGTACATCCGCCAGAAGCAGCCCCAAGGCCCCTACCGCCTGCTGGGCTGGTCGCTGGGTGGCACCCTGGCGCTACTGGTGGCCCGCGAGCTGGAGAGCCAGGGCCAGCAGATCGACCTGCTTGGTCTGGTTGACCCGTATGTACCGGGTGAGCCAGGTGCGGCCCTGGACGAAGACTGCGGCGGCGACCTGCGCGCTTTCCTCGCCGTGGTCAGTGGCCGCCCGGCCGACAGCCTGCCGCTGTTCCCGGTAGCGGCCAATGCCGATGCCACGCAGCTGCAGGCACTGATCGAGCGGAGCCTGGGCACAGAGGCCATGGACGACCTGCAAAGCAGCGAGGAGCTGGCGCGTACGTTTACCGTCGCCATGACCCTCAAGGCCCTGTCGCTGCAAGTGCACGCCCTGCCTGCGGTACGCGCCAGCCTGGACTGCTGGTGGGCACAGAGCAGCGAACCGGGCGTCTGCCAGGCCTTCGAAGCGCACCACGCGATCCACTCCAGCCAGCGCCTGGCCGCAGATCACTACGCCATCGTCAGCCATGGTGCACTGCTCGAAACCGTGCTTCACCGCCTGCAGCCGGTGGCCGCACCAACCCTGTGAGCCTGTGCCCGGCCGCCCTGCGCGGCCGGGCCCTTATCCAACAATGTGAAGGAAACCCGAATGTCCCTGGATTGCGATCTGGAAGCGTTCCTGGAACTGGCCGAACTCGGCCGTCTGACGGGCAAGAGCCAGCCCATGCATCAATTGGGCATCGCCCAGGCGCGGGCGGAATTCGAAAACGCCTCGCGCCTGCTCGACCCCGACCCTCCCGCCCACGTCGAGGTGCGCGCCCTGCAGTTCAGTTGCCGCGATGGTGCGCAGTTGCCCGCCCGCCTCTACGTACGCCCGGGCGTCACGCCCAAGGCTACCCTGCTCTACCTGCATGGCGGTGGCTATGTGGTCGGCAGCCTGGACTCGCATGACTGCGTGTGCCGGCGCCTGGCCTGCCTGGGTGACTATGCGGTGTTCGCTGCGCACTACCGGCTGGCGCCGGAGCAGCCGTTCCCGACGGCCCTGCACGATTGCCAGGACGCCGCCAGCTGGCTGCAGCACAGCGCCACCGAACTGGGCCTGCCGAGCGCGCTGGTGCTGGCCGGCGACAGCGCGGGTGCAACCCTGGCCACGGTTCTGGCGATCGAAGCCGCGCAACACCCGCAGGCCATGGCAGTGAAGGCACAGTTGCTGTTCTACCCGGTGACCGAGAGCAATACCCGGCGCGCCTCGCACCAGCGGTATGCCGAGGGTTATCTGCTGGAGAGCGGCACACTGGACTGGTTCTATGACCACTACCTGGGCGCCGCCCAGGCGCACAATGACTGGCGCGCCTCGCCTCTGCTGCACCCGGCGCTGCCGGCCATGGCGCCGGCGTATGTGAACCTGGCCCAGTACGACCCGTTGTTCGATGAAGGCCTGGACTATGCGCGCAAGCTTGAGGCGAGCGGCACACCGACCACCCTGCGCATAGAAGCGGGACTGACCCACGATTTTCTGCGCATGTCGGGAATCACCGGAGCGACTGGCGAGGTGTATGCCGCGGCAGGATGCTGGTTGGAGCAGGTGCTGGCCTGAAGCGAATCTGGGGCCGCTTTGCGGCCCATCGCCGGCAAGCCAGCTCCCACAGGTACAGCGCAGACCTGAAGAACTGCGAGTTCCCTGTGGGAGCCGGCTTGCCGGCGATGGGCTGCGCAGCAGCCCTGATTACGCTAACTGAAATCAGTACGTCGCCCGTACCGTCAGCATGAAGTTGCGGGGATCGCCATAGTAGTTGCCGTAGGTCGAGGTACCGACGGTCTGGTAGTACTTCTTGTCAAACAGGTTGTTGCCGTTGAGGGTCACGTTCCAGTGCTCGTCGATACGGTAGTCGACCATCGCGTTCCAGATCGCATAACCGCTCTGCTGGTATTCGAAAGGCACACTGGACTGCACTACGTTGCCCAGGCTGTCGTAAGTCGCTGCAGTGCCGCTGACCTTGGTCGCACTCTGGATGTCCACGCCACCCCCGACGCGGAAGTCGTTCAGCACACCCGGCAAGCGGTAGGTGGTGAACAGCTTGGCCATGTGCTTGGGCGTGACGGTGCTCAGCGCAGAGCCCGTGTCGCGGTTCTTGTTGATGTTGAGGGTGTAGCTGGCCATCATCATCCATTCCGGCAAGATTTCGCCGGAGATTTCCATGTCGATGCCCTTGCTGATGGTTTCCCCACCATTGACGTAACAGCAGTTACCGCCGAATGCCACCTGGCTCAACGGGTAGTTCGGGTCCTGCACAGCCTGGTCTTCACGCTTGGTGTAGTACAGCGCAATGCTGGTGTTGACCGCGCCGCCAAACAGCTCGCCCTTGATGCCGGTCTCGTAGGTTTTGCCGGTCATCGGGTCGAGGGTGCTGCCAGAGGTCGCAGGCCCAGCCAGCAGGTTCTGCTGTGGCTTGAAGATCTCGGCGTAGCTGGCATAGGCCGCCCATTCGTCCGTCAGGTCATAGACGATGCCGCCAAACGGGGTGACCTTGGTCGGTTCGCGCATGTCCACCCGCGACTGCTGGGTCCAGGTCGACCCGGTGGCGTCTGCCGTCTGGTAGGTCTGGTCGAACTTGTAGCGCTGTGCACGGGCACCGACGATCAGGTGCAACGGCTCGGCCAGTTGCAGGCGCAGGCTCGAGTACAAGCCGTATTGGGTCTGGCTGTTGGGTTTGTAGTCGCGGCTGATGACCGGCCGGGCGCCTGGATCATCCCATGGGGTGGAATCGGGGTCGAATACATTGACCGGGCCGCCGGCAGTGGTGAAGCGGCCAGTGCCGCGCCAGCGGCTGTCGATCTCTTGATAGTCGCCACCCACCACCAGGCGGTGGTCGAGGCCGAACATGCTGAAGTCGCCGGAGACGTTGACGTCCCAGAGGTTCTGCTCGCTCCACTGGGTGTTGTAGGTGCCGTAGCGGGTCACGCCGGTGCCGGTGACCGGGTTTACAGAGCCCAGCGTGGTGGCGTTGTTGGTGGTGATGGTGTCGTAGATGTTGGTGTAGCTGAGGTTGAGCTTCCAGTCATCGTTCAGGCGATGGTCGACCTTGGCGAAATACTCGCGGGAAAAGCCGTCCGCGTACGCCCAAGTGGTAGACAGCCCGGTATGGCGCGGCAGGCCAAGGTCGGCACCGTTGCTGTAGCGTGGCACGGCCGAGGCGGTGCCGGTCTCGTGGACTTTGTTGAAACGCAAGCCTGCGGTGAGCATGGTGTCGTCGGTGACATCGGCTTCAAGCACGCCATAGAAGAACGGCTTGTCGGTGGCACGGTTGTCGACGAAGTACTGGCGGTCCTGGTAGGCCACCACCATACGGCCACGCAGCTTGCCATCGAAGCCCAGCGGGCCGGTCACGTCCAGCTCGCTGCGGTAGTTGTCCCAGCTGCCCGCCGAGGCGGTGAACTTGAGCTGGTAGAAGTCCAGCGGGCGCTTGCGCACCAGGTTGATGATACCGCCCGGGTCACCGGTGCCGCCAAACAGTGCGCTGGCGCCACGCAGCACTTCGACATGGTCGAACTCGGCGATGTCGTAAATGTTCGACGCGTAAAAGCTGCCGGCGGTGGTGCCCAACGCCATGGGGGCGGCACCGTCGAGCTGGATGTTCTGGATCGGGAAGCCGCGCGAATAGAAGTCCTGGATACGGAAGGTGTTGCTCTGCACGGTCACACCCGGCACGGCCTTCATCGCATCGTTGATGTCGGTGAACTGGCGGTCTTCGATGACCTGGCGGGTGATCACCGATACCGATTGCGGGGTTTCCTTCAACGAGGTCGGGCTTTTCGAGCCGACACTGGTCAGGCCCGGCGTGTAGGAGCCGGTGTTCTCGGTAGCCTGGCCCATACCCTGGCCCATGATGGTGGTTTCGCCGATAACCAGAGCACCGGCGCCGATATCACTGGTGTCGGTGCTGATCAACAGGACCGAATTGTTCTCGATGCGGTAGGTAAGGCCTGCGCCCTCCAGCAGTTGCGACAGGGCCTGGTCCGGCTCCATGGTGCCGCTGACCTTGGGTGCACGCTTGCCGCTGACCAGGTCGGGCGAGTAGACCATCTGCAGGCCGGTCTGCTGGCCAAGGGCGATCAGTGCCTGGTCCAATGGCTGGGCTGCGATGTCCACCGCAACCGGCTGGGCATGGGCATGGGCCATGGCCAGGCTCAGCACCAGCGCCGAAGCCCGCAGGCTCCACTTCGATGGCCCGGCGGCCAAGGCTGCCCCCTTGTTTCGCATACGTTTGGACTTCATGTGCGCAACTGACTCCGACTGTTCTATGAGTGTGTAGGTGACGGTCTCGACGTACCGTTTCTATAAGGCCCTTACGCGTTCGAGCGACGCGTTTTCAGCGGCTTACAGGTAAGACGCACGAACGTGAAAAAAACTGATAACTTTTTTCATTTGCGTTCAATTTGTCGATGGCTCGGGGCTGCCTAAGCTCGCACTCATGAAAAACCCGAAGGCTAATGCCAGTCGGTCAATAGATTTGGGGCCGCTTTGCGGCCCATCGCCGGCAAGCCGGCTCCTACAGGTACAGCGCGGTTCTTGAGGCCTACCCTGTACCTGTGGGAGCCGGCTTGCCGGCGATGGGCTGCGTAGCAGCCCTATCAAACGCTGTCTGAGCTATGCCGTAAGGTTCTTCGCCTTGGCCAGCATCTGCTCCTTTTCCTCAGGGCTCATGCGCTCCAGTTGCAGGCGCGCCTGGGCAATCTTGAGCAAATGCCCGCGGTTTGCCTCGTTGGCCTGCAACGCCTCGGCCAGCCCCGCCACTGTGGGGTGCTCGAAGACCAGCGCCGGCGCCACTTCACAGTTCAACAACTTACGAATCCCTGCCACCAGCTTGATGATCAGCAGCGAATGGCCGCCGGCAGCGAAGAAGTCGGTGTGGATACCGATGCTGTCGCGCCCGAGCAACTGCGCCATGCGCTGGGCCAGCAACGTCTGCAATGCATCCTGTGGTGCATCCTGCTGGCCACCCTGCTGCTGCGGCAGCTGCAGCAGCGCGCGACGGTCGAGTTTGCCGTTGGCCAGGCGCGGCAGGCTCGGCAGGCAACGCAGCTGCGTCGGCACCATGGCCGCTGGCAGGCACTCGGCAAGCCGCGCACGCAGCGAGGCTTCATCGAGCCCTTCGGCTTCGCCGTGCACGGCGTAGCAAGCCAGCAGTTCCAGTTGCCCGGGCTGGGTTTCGATCGCCAGCACCGCCCCCTGCGCGACCCCGTCGATCTCCAGCAGGCGCGCTTCTACTTCGGCCAACTCGACACGGAACCCGCGAATCTTCACCTGGTGATCCTGCCGCCCCTGCAGCAGGATGCTGCCATCGGCCTGGTAACGGGCCAAGTCACCGCTGCGGTACAGGCGCTCGCCGGCTTGCAATGGGTTGTCGATAAAGCGCGACGCCCCCTGCTCGGCTTCCAGATAGCCCCGGCACAGCTGGCGCCCGGCCACATGCAGTTCACCCAGCTCACCCACGCCCGCCAGTTGCCCTGCAGGCGTCAGCAAGTAAACGCGGTTGCCGGCCAGCACCTGGCCCAGGCTCGCCATCGGCGCCTCGGCCCGCAGTGGCTGGACCAGCACGCCGACGGTGGCCTCGGTCGGGCCATAGTGGTTGAACACCCGAGCCTGAGGCGCCAGCCGTGCGATGCGCGCCAGCAACTGCGCACTCGGCGCTTCGCCGCCCAGTACCAGGGTTGCTGGCAGGCTGGGCTGCGCGCTGTCGAGCAGCGCCGCCAGGTGCGACGGCACGATCTTCAGGCAATCGATACCTTCGTCGCGCACGAATGCGGCAAAGGCCGCCGGGTCCTGCATCACTGCGTCGCTGGCAACGTGCAAGGTGGCGCCAACCTGCAAGGCGCCGAACAGGCTGGTATGACCCAAGTCCGCCGCCACCGTGGCGCTGAACGCAAAGTGCCTGCAGGCCGAGAGCTCCAAGGCCTGCTCAGCGGCCTGCAGGTACCCGGCCAGTTGCCCGTGTTCGATGACCACCCCCTTGGGCTCACCGGTCGAACCCGAGGTAAACAGCACATAGGCCGCCGTATTGGCCGTGAGCGCTTGCGCCTCGAACGGCGCAGAGGTGTCCGTCAGCTGCTCGAACAGCGTGGCATCGATCTGCAACTGCGCGCCGGCGAGGCGGCTGACCTGCTCGCGTCGCGCTGCGGGCCAGAGCGGGTCCAGCGGCAGGTACGCAGCCCCGCACTTCCAGCAGGCCAGCACCGCCGCCAGCCAGTGCACCGAGCGCGGCAGGGCCAGGCCGACAACGCTGGCGCTGCCAACGCCCTGGGCCTGCAGGTGGGCGGCCAGCGCAGTGGCCAGCTGGTCGAGCTGCTGCCAGCTCCACCCCTGCCCTTGATCAATGATCGCCAGCGCCTGGGGCTGTTCGCGCAGCCAGCGGGCGACCCGTTCCGGCAGCAGTTCGGTGACCGCTGGCAGTGCAGCCTGGGCGTTACGCTCAAGCACCAGGCGACGCTGTTGCTCACCGACAAGCCCCAGGCTGACCAAGGCCGCGTCTGGTGTCTGAGCAATGCTTGCCAGCAGCGTTACGTACTGCTCGAGCAGTAGTTGCGCCAGTGCCGGGCTATGCCACGAGGCCCAGTACTGCAACAGCGCCTGTGGCGCTACGCAGTCGCTGTCGACCTGCAGCAGCAGGTCGGGGCCCACCATCGGCGCGTCCATGCCCACTACCTGCCAACCTCCGGCCAGCGGCGGGCAGGCGGGGATCAGGCGAAAACCGATGGCGGCAGGCTCCAGCGCGGGCGTCTGCTCGGGGGTGAAGTATTCCTGCCAAACGGCATGCTGCTCCAACTGCGCGGCCAGGCCGTGCAGCCAGGTACGCAGTGGCTGCTCGGCCTGGTAGTCGACAAGCACCGGCAGCTGCTTGTGATACACCCCTGCGCTGTCGGCGAAATAGGCGTAGTCGCCACGGCTGTCGTGGCACCAGCTCACCACCTGCGCAGGCTGACCATCGAGCCGCGCCAGTAGCAGCCACCAGGCTGCCTGCAACACCATGTCCAAGGGCAGGCCAAGGCCGGCCAGGTGCTGCACAACGGCCGGGTCAATTGCCGCGCGGGCCTGCGCGCGCTCACCGCGCGGGCTGCCTTGGGGGAGGCGCCAGGGCAGTTGCTGGGCGCTTGCGGGCTTGCCGTTCAGCGCGGTCCAGTAGCTGCGCGCAGTGCTGGCGTCTTCATCCACCACCACCTCGCTGCGCCACTGCAGGTACTGTTCGAAATCGCCGTCTTCGGCTGTTTCCAGTGCGCCCTGGCAGATCGCCGCAAGGCTTGCAGCCAGGGCCGGCAGGCTGGCAGCGTCAACCAGCGCAGCGAGCACACCAAGCACCAACTGGCAGCGCCCCTCGGCCTGCTCGCACACCAGCACGGCGACGCCCGCCTCGGCCTGCACATCCACCTCACGCTCGAACCAGGCCTGGCGGCCGGCGGTATCGCCCGCCGCCAGCCACGTCAGGTCCACCCCTGCCGCCTCGCGCTGAAAAAACTGACGCAGGCCGCGATAACCTGCGGCTTGGCCGATACGCAGGCGCAGCGCGTCGTGCTGGCCCTGCCACAGCTGCAGGGCGGCGCGCAGCGCGGCGGGCGCCGGCACGCTGTCGAGCTGCAATGTGATGCAGCGCGCCGCGTCCCGCCAGCGGCCAGGCAGTGCAGTCAGCTCGAGCACCTGCATGGGCAACAACGGCAGGCCGCTCGATTCGACGGTGATGTTCATGCTTGCACTCCTGTGCGGTTCAAGGTGAGGGTTTCAAGGTCGGCACGTTGCATCATGTCGCCCATGGCGACGACGATCTTGCGTGGCCCCTGGAACGGGTCGCGGGCGTGTGCGGCCAGCATGTTGTCGAGCAGGATCACATCACCGGCCTGCCAGTCGAAACGCACCGCGCACGCCTCGTACAGCTCACCGATCAACGCCATGTCGGCGTCTTCGATCGGGCTGCCATCGCCGTAGTAAACCTGACGCGGCATGCGCTCCAGGCCATACAGCGCCAACAAGTCCTCGCGCACGTCGGCATCCAGGCAGAACACGTGGTGCAGCTGCACCTGGTTGAAGAAACTCTTCTCACCGCTGACCGGGTGCTCGATCACCGCCGGGCAAGGCGTGCGGATCTGCAGTTCGTCGTTGTCCAGCCAGCGCCACTGGATACCCGACGCCTGGCAACGGCGCTCGACATCCGCACGCGAGTCGGTCTTGAAAAAATGCTGCCAGGACACGTCCAGCTTGTCGGTGAAAGTACGTACGTAGAGCAGGCCCTTGTCCTCGAAACGCTGGCGCAGGGGTGCGGGCAGGCGCTGATACATCTGCCGGCAATCGACCACCGGGGTGGCACCGCCAACCGGCGAAGGCAGTTCACAGAAGAACAGCTGTTTGCGCGGCCAGCGGTCCTGGTGGGCACTTTCGTTGTGGAAGAGGATCATCTTCTGCTCCGGATACGGCGTGGAGCGGTAGGTGTTCTTGCCGCCTTCCTTCTTAGGCAGGTCACCGTACTGGCCGTACAGCCCAGGCTGAACAGCCTCGGCGAAGGCCTCGAAGTCCTGCGGGGTCTGCAAGCCGAAACCGCGGAACAGAATGCCGCCATGAGCCACCAGTTTGCGTTCGATCTCGGCACGGTGCTTCACCACCCAGTCGGTCAGGCTCACACCGGGATCGACCGGTTCGATCAGCAACGGAAAGGCCTGCCCCGGTACCATCGCAGCCTCGCGCACTGCGCTGGCCGGCCGGGTTGGCGTGCCGGCGCCGCGCCTGAGGAAACTGCCCAGCTTGTCCTTTTTGGGTTGCCCGCCGGCAGCGGCAGGCGCCGCCACGATTTCACTGTGAACCGCCATAGTGATCTCTCTCAGTTGGATGTGTGGGTTGCCCAGCACCTGGCCCAGGATGTCCAGCCAGCCACGCAGCAGTGCCTGGACCCGTTCTGCCTTGAACAGCTCCGTGGCGTACTGCCAGGTGACGCGCCAGCCGTCCGCGACCGGGTCGATGAACAGCGCCATGTCGAATTTCGAATAGCCGCCCGCCTGCGGCAGCACCTGCACACTCAGGTCGGCCAGGCCGCCATGCGCCACCGGCATGTCGTTCATCACGAACAGCACCTGCACCAGCGGGTTCATGCCTGGGTGGCGCGGCGCGCCAGCAGCCTCGACGATCAGGTCGAACGGCAGTGCCTGCTGCTCGCTGGCATCGAGCAAGGTGGTGCGGGTGCGCGCCAGCCACGCGGCGAAGTCCAGTTGTTCGTCCAGTTGCGAGCGCAGTGGCAGGACATTGACGAAGAAGCCGATCAGCGCCTCAAGGTCGGGATGTTCGCGGCCGGCGACATCAGCCCCGAGCAGTAGATCGTGCTGGCCGCTGGCGCGGTGCATCAGCAGCTGGAACGCCGCCAGCAGCAGCATGTAGGGGGTCACGCCCAATTGCGCGGCCCGTTCGCGTACCGCCACGACCGTAGTCGGCGGCAGCTCGTGATAGAGGTTCTCCCCCGCCTGGGACGCCTTGGCCGGGCGCGGCAAGTCAGTGGGCAACGGCAAGCGCCCGCTGCTACCGTGCAACGCCTTGCGCCACCACTGCGCCGGGGCCTGCAGCAGCCCGGCACGCTCGCGCTCGGCCTGCCATAGCGCATAGTCTGAGTACTGCAGCACCAGCGGCGCCAGCACGGGCGCCTGGCCACGGGCAAGGGCGCTGTAGCTGGCGATCAGTTCGTTGACCATCAGCGCCATCGACCAACCATCGGAAATGATGTGGTGCATGTTGAGCAGCAGCACATGGGCGTCGCCGGACAGGCGCAGCAGGCGTGCACGCAGCATCGGCGCCTGGTCCATGGGCACCGGCTGACGCACGTTGGCCAGTTGCGCTTCAAGCACGCGCAGCTGTTGCTCGGCGGCAGCCAAAAGGCTCAGGTCGTCCACTGGCAGGTCCAGGTCGACCGCCGCCTGGATCACCAGCAGCGGCTCACCTTCGTCGTCACAGGCCACCGCGCTGCGTAGCACTTCGTGGCGCTGCACCAGCACCTGTAATGCCTGCTTCAGGCATTCGGGCTGCAACGGCCCGTCCAGGCGCAGGCCCAGCGGCATGCCGTACGCCCCGCTACCCTGGGCAAACTGCTCGGCAATCCACAAACGGCGCTGGGCCAGCGACAGCGGTGCGCTGGCCTTGGCGCCCAGTGCGCGCAGTTGCGGGCCGGCATCGCTTACCGGCTGCGCCTGGCGCAGGCGCTGAGCGAAATCACACAAGCGCGGGGCGCTGAACAGGTCGCGTACACCAATCCCGGTGTGGCCGTCGCGGTGCAGCCGCGCCACCACCTGAGTGGCCAGCAATGAGTGGCCACCAGCCTCGAAGAAGTGCTCGAAACGGCCCACTTCGTGCCTGCCCAGCACACTGGCCCAGGCCTGGGCGACCTCGCGTTCGAGCGCATCCAGGGGCGCACTGAACGCTTCTTCAGAGGTGTCGACCTCGATCGACGGCAATGCCTTGCGGTCGACCTTGCCGTTGGGATTCAGCGGCAAACTGTCGAGCAGTTGCAGGCGTGACGGCACCATGTAGGGCGGCAGCACGGCGCGCAGCGCGTCGAGGATGCGCTGACGCAACCCGGCATCGGCCTGCGAACCGTCGACCGGCACCAGCCAGGCGGCCAGGTGCAGGTCGGCACCTTGACCGCCCGGCATCACCACGGCCTCGCGCACCTCAGGCTGGGCCAACAGGCAGGCTTCGACTTCACCGGGCTCGACGCGGAAACCGCGGATTTTCACCTGGTGGTCCAGGCGGCCGATAAACACCAGCTCGCCATTGGCCTGCTGCCGCACCAGGTCACCACTGCGGTACAGGCGGCCCCCGCCGACCGTGTCGTAGGGGTCGGGCACGAAACGTTCAGCGGTCAGCGCCGCCTGGCCAAAGTAACCACGCGCCAGGCAGGGTCCACCGATATACAGCTCGCCGTCAGTGCCGGTATCGAGCAGTTGCAAGGCTGTATCGAGCAGGTAAGCGGTACGCCCCGGCACCGGCGTTCCGATCGGCGCATAGCCGGTGTCGATGCGGGTAGACCCGTCGGCCTGCCACAGCAGCGGGGTAATCACCGTTTCGGTAGGGCCGTAGCCGTTGACGATACGCTGCGGCTGCAAGTGGGCCTGGATTCGCTCGAAGCCTTCACGCGACAGCGCCTCCCCGGCCACGTTAATGCAGCGCACCGGCAGTGCCCGGCCCTGCTGATGCGCCCACTCGGCCAGCTGACAGGCGTACTGGGTGGGGAAGTAGACCACGCTGGCGCGCTCGCGCTCGATCACCTCGAATGCCTGGGCCGCGGTCCAGATGTCATCGCCACGCACGATGCAGCAGGCGCCCTGGCTCAACGGCAACAACCACTGCTCAGTGCCCCAGTCGAAGTTGATCGAAGCGAAGTGCACGAAGCGGTCCTGCGCCGTCACCTGGTACTGGCCGACCATGGTCGCGATGTGCGCGGCGATGGCGCCATGGGTCAGGGCCACACCCTTGGGGCGACCGGTGGAGCCGGAGGTGTAGATCAACCCCAACAGGTTGTCGGCGCAGGCTCGCGGCGCTGGGTTATCGTCCTGCGGCGCCAGGGGCTGGTCCAGCCACAACCAGTCGGCCGTGCCTGCCAGCGCCAGTGGCTGCGCGGCAGTACGGGTGCCCAGCACCAGCCTGACGGCGCTGTCGTCGAGCATGTCCTGCAGACGCTGACGCGGGTATTGCGGGTCCAGCGGCACGTAGCCGGCACCGGCCTTGAGGATCGCCAACAGGCCGACAACCATCGCCAGGCCTCGCTCACTGCACAGCCCTACCAGGTCCTCTGGGCCGACACCCCGCGCGATCAACTGTTGCGCCCAGGCGTTGGCCAAGCCGTTGAGCTGGCCGTATTCCAACGTGCCGTCGTCGGCAACCACCGCCACGGCCCGCGGGTTGCGCGCCGCCTGGGCCTCAATCAGCTGGTGTACGCCCAGTGCCGGAACAGTACCTTCAGCGGCCTGCCATTGACCCTGGCAACGCTGATGGCTGGCGGCATCCAGCAGGCTCAGCTCAGCCAGGCATGGGTTACCAGCGCCAGCGATCGCCTGCAACAGGTGGCCAAACTGGTCGGCCAGGCGCTGCACGTCGGCCAGGCTGAAAGCGTCGTGGCGCAAGCGATAGTCGACCTGCAACTGCTCACCCATGCCCACTGACAGGGTCAAGGCGTAGTGGGGCTGCTCGTGGCTGTCCGGTACACCGAAGCGCGGCCCGTCACCGCCACCTTGCAGCACCTCGGCCACGGGGTAGTTCTCGAACGCCAGCAAGGTGTCGAACAGTGCCTCGCCAGCCCTGCCCGCCCAGCGCTGGATGTCGGCCAGTGGCGTGTATTCGTGCTCGCGTAGTGCCAGGTTGCTGGCCTGCAGCTGTTGCAGCCAGTCGTCCAGGCGCTGCTCAAGGCGCGGGGCGGCAACCAACGGCACGGTGTTGATGAACAGCCCCAGTTGCGCCTCGATGCCCGGCAACTGAGAAGGCCGCCCCGATACCGAAACACCGACGCAGACGGTGTCTTGACGGCAGTGCCGTTGTAGCAGCAAGAGCCAGGCCGCCTGCACCAGTGTATTGACGGTAACCTTGCGCGCCCGCGCCGCCGCCTTGATCTGCGCCGATGCAGCGCTGCCAAGGCGTTGCTGCCACAGGCCGTAGCTGGCCGCTTCAACGCTGCGGCGCTGGCTGGCGAGCAGTGTTGGCGCCTGCATGCCCTGCAGCTGCGCCTGCCAGAACGACTGGTCCTGCTGGCGGTCACGCGTGGCCAGCCAGGCCAGGTAGGTACGAGGATGCACAGGTGCCTGGCGGGGTGGCTGGCCACGGTAGCGTTGCATCACTTCAGCCAGCAACCGGGCATGGCTCCAGCCATCGAGCAGCAGGTGGTGATGGGTGTAGATCATGTGCCAGCGCTGTTCGCCCAGGCGCACCAGGGTGATGCCCAGCAAGGGCGCCTGATCAGTCGCGGCCATGGCCAGGCGCTGCTGCTCGGCCAGGATTTGCAGGTGGTCGGCCGACGCGGTCTGGTCGCGCCAGTCGAGCTGGCTGAACGGCAGCTGCAACTGGCGGCGGATCACCTGCACGGGTTGTTGCACGTCGACCGGCCAGTGAAAGCTGGCACGCAGCCCCGCATGGGTGTCCAGCGCCGCCTGCCAGGCGGCCTGGAAGCGTTGCGGGTCGAGCTGGTCGATATCCAGGCGCAACTGGTTGATGTAGTCGCCGGCTGCGGCCGCATGCAGGCAGTGGAACAGCAGGCCCTGTTGCAAGGGAGACAGCGGCAGGATGTCCTCGACCTGGGCCAGGTCCACTGCCAGGGCGGCAAGCCCGGTGCTGTCCAGGTTGCTCAGCGGGAAGTCCGACGGCGTGGCACAGGCAACCCCCGGTTGCAGGCAGTGATCGACCAACGCGCGTAGCTGGCTGGCGAAATCGCTGGCCAGGGCATCGATGGTGGCCTCGTCGTACATCGCCTGGCTGTAGCCGAAACTGATGCCCAGCTCGCCCTGGTAGACCTGCCCCTCCACGCTCAGCCAGTTGGCCAGCGGCGCGTCGCCATCCTGCCCCTGGCCGGCCCCTTGAGGGTCGGGCTGCCACAGCGCACCCTTCTCGAACTGGCTGTCGAACTGGCCGAGGTAGTTGAACGTCACCCGCGGTTGCGCCTGGCGCGCCAGTTGCTCGCGTTGCGCCGGTGTGCCCAGATAACGCAGCACCCCATAGCCCAGGCCTCGCTGTGGTACGGCGCGCAGTTGTTCCTTGATGGCCGCGATGCAGGCACCGGGCTGTGCTTGCGGGCGCAAGGCGACCGGATACAGGCTGGTGAACCAGCCCACAGTACGGGTCAGGTCGATATCCTCGAACAGCTCCTCACGGCCATGCCCTTCGAGCTGCACCAGCACCTGCTGATTGCCGCTCCAGTTGCACAGGGCACGGGCAAGGGCCGCCAGCAGCAGGTCGTTGACCTGCGTACGGTAGGCACTCGGCGCCTGTTGCAGCAGGGCCTGGGTAAAGGCCGGCGGGAAACTGACCCGTACCTTGCGCTCATCCGCCACGCGCGTCTGAGTTACCGCACGGTCACGTGGCAGGGCCTGCGCCCCGGCCTCACCAAGTGCCAGCCAGTAATCGAGCTGCCCCGCACAGGCGTCGGCATGCCCGGCCAGGCGCTCGGCCCAAGCCTGGTAGCTGCTGGTCCGGGCAGGCAGCGGCTGGCCCAGGCAGGCACGTTGCAGGTCTTCGAGCAGGATGCGCCAGGAAACGCCGTCGACCACTAGATGGTGGATCACCAGCAGCAGGCGCTGACTGCCGTCGGCCATGGCCACCAGCATCGCCGCCAGCAATGGCCCCTGATCGAGCCGCAGGCTGCGCTGGGCCTCATCGCACAATGCAGCCAGCGCTTGCTCGCTGTCTGCCTGGCGGTGCCAGAGCTGCGGCACGCCAGCGGAGGCCGGCGCGTGTTGCTGCTGCCATTGGCCATCAGCCTGGATGAAGCGCAGGCGCAAGGCGTCGTGCTGCGCCACCACCTGAGCCAGGGCCTGCTGCAGCTGCGCCGCTTGCAGCGGCTCACGGGGCACCAGCAGCACGGCCTGGTTCCAGTGCTGGCGCACCGGCATGGGCGTGTCGAAAAACTGCAGCTGCACCGGGGTCAGGCGTGCCTCGCCCTCAGCCGGGCGCTGGTCGGCCTGGCAGCTGTCCACGCTGCCCGCAGCCTGGGCCAGGGCGCGCAGCGTCTGGTGCTGGAACAGGTCACGCGGACTGAGCGCCAGCCCGGCCTGACGGGCGCGGCTGACGACCTGGATAGCAATGATCGAGTCGCCACCAAGCTCGAAGAAGTTGTCGTCCAGGCCCACCTGCGCGGCGCCCAGCACTTCGCACCAGACCTTTGCCAGCTGGCGTTCGGCCGCGCTCTGAGGCGCAACATGGGTACCCTGTGCCCCGGCCTCGGGCTGTGGCAGGGCCTTGCGATCGAGCTTGCCGTTGGGTGTCAGCGGCAGGCCGTCCAGTGGCACCAGCTGGCTGGGCACCATGAATTCGGGCAGGCTTTGCAACAGCCAGTCCTTGAGCTGACCTTGCCAGCCCTCAGGCGTTGCATTGAGCACCAGGTAAGCCACCAACCGGCGACCATCGAGGGCCAGCACCACGCACTCGCGTACCAGCGCATGCTCGGCCAGACGCGCCTCGATCTCACCCAACTCGATGCGCAAACCACGGATTTTCACCTGGTGATCGAAGCGCCCCAGGTACTCGATCACACCGTCGGCACGCTGGCGCACACGGTCACCGGTACGGTACAGGCGCTCGCCGGTGCCGAACGGGTCGGCGACGAAGCGCTCGGCCGTCAGCCCTGGGCGCCGGTGGTAGCCGCGCGCCAGGCCCACCCCGCCCAGGTACAACTCACCGGCCACACCGACAGCGACGGGCTCAAGGCCGGCGTCGAGCACATAGGTGCGGATATTGGCGATCGGCTGGCCGATAGGCACGCTGTCCCTGCCTTCTTCGACGCAGGTCCAGTGGGTGACATCGATGGCAGCCTCGGTGGGGCCATAAAGGTTGTAAAGCGCCGCTGCAGACAAACGCGCGAACACCTGGCGCTGGGCATCCACCGGCAGCGCTTCGCCACTGCAGACGACGCGCGACAGGGTGCTGCAGGCGTGCACACCGGGCTCATGGATGAAGGCCTGCAGCATCGAAGGCACGAAGTGCAGCGTGGTCACCCGGTAGTGCTCAATGGCGCGGATCAGGCGTTGCGGATCGCGGTGCTCGCCCGGCGCCGCGATGGCCAGGCGGGCGCCGGTCATCAACGGCCAGAAGAACTCCCACACCGACACGTCGAAGCTGAACGGGGTTTTCTGCAGCACCGTATCGCTGGCGTCCAGGCCATAGGCTTGCTGCATCCAGCACAGGCGGTTGGTCAGCGCCTGGTGGCTGTTACCCGCGCCCTTCGGGCGCCCCGTAGAGCCGGAGGTATAAATGACATAGGCCAGCTGCGTCGGCTCGACCTTGAGACCCGGGGTGCTGTCCGGCATCGTGTCCAGCACCAGGGTGTCGAGCGCCACGCACTGCACACCGTGCGGCAGCGGCAGGCTGTCGAGCAGCGCCTGCTGGGTCAGCAGGAGGCCAATGCCGCTGTCCTCGATCATGTAGGCCAGGCGCTCCTCAGGGTACTCCGGGTCCAAGGGAACATAGGCGCCACCGGCCTTGAGGATCGCCAGCAAGGCGACGACCATCTCGATGCTGCGCTGAGCCGCGACCCCGACCAGGCTGTCGCTGCCCACACCTTGACCACGCAGGTAATGGGCCAGGCGATTGGCCTGGGCATCGAGCTCGGCGTAGCTGAGCAGGCTGTCGGCGAACAGCAGTGCCGGCGCGTGCGGGGTGCGTTGCGCCTGGGCCTCGATCAGCTCATGCACGCCATACTGCAGCGGGTAGCTGGCAGCCGTGGCGTTCCAGTCCTGCAGCACCCGTTGGCGGGTGGCCGGGTCGAGCATGGGCAGTTGCCACAGCGGGCGTGCAGGGTCAGCCACCAACTCACGCAGCACGGTGAGCCAGTGGCCCGCCATGCGTTCGATGGTCGCCGCGTCGAACAGGTCGGTCGCGTAAGTGAACGCAGCGCGCAGCACGCCTCCCTGCTCGTACGTGTCCAGGCTCAGATCAAACTGGGTGGTGCGGCTGCGCCACTCCAGTGCGGACAGCTCCAGGCCAGAGCCCAGCGTGACCGCAGCCAGGTCGGCCACCTGCGGCTGGTGGTTGTACATCACCTGGAACAACGGCGCGTGGCTCAGGTTGCGCTCCACCTTCAACGCATCGACCAGGCGCTCGAAGGGCAGGTCCTGATGGGCCTGGGCGCCCAGCACGGTTTGCCGCACGGCCTGCAAATAGGCCAGTGCGTCAGCTTGGCCATCCGGCTGCAGGCGCAATACCTGGGTGTTGACGAACAGGCCGATCAGCCCCTCGACTTCTGCGCGGTTGCGGTTGGCCACCGGGCTACCGATGCGCAGGTCGCACTGGCCGGTGTAACGCTGCAGCAGCACGCCGAAAGCACCGAGCAGGACCATGAACAGCGTCAGGTTGTGCTGCGCCGCAAAACTGCGCAGTTGCTGAGCAAGCGCCGTGTCCACCACCAGCTCCTGGCGGCTGCCTTTGAAACTTGGCGCGGCCGGGCGTGGGCGGTCGAGCGGCAACTCCAGCACCGGCTGCTCTTCACCCAACGTGGCTTGCCAGTAGGCCAGCTGGCGTTCGAGTTCGCCGGCTTCAAGCCAGCGCCGCTGCCACAGGGCGTAATCGACATACTGGATCGGCAGCGCCGGCAGTTGCGGCTGTGTGCCAGCGGCGCAGGCGTCATAGCAGCGACTGAATTCGTCGATCAACACATTCATCGACCAACCGTCAGCGACGATGTGGTGCAAAGTGAGCAGCAGCACGTGGTCCTGCTCAGCCAGCCGCAGCAGGCGGATGCGCAGCAACGGGCCATGCTCCAGGTCGAAGGGGCACAGCGACTCGGCCTCGACCTCGGCTTGCACCCGTGCCTGGCGGGCGTCTTCGGCCAGCTCGCGAAGGTCCAGGCGCTGGATCTGCGGCGCGGCCGGGCGGTGCACCTGGCACAGGCGCTCATCGGCCTGCTGCTGGAACACACAGCTCAGGCTCTGGTGGCGTTCGATCAGGTGGCTGAACGCCTGCTGCAAGGCGGACTCGTCAAGTACCCCCTTGAGGCGGACCGCACCTGGCAGGTTATAGGCACCGCCGTGCGGATCCAGCTGCCAGAGCACCCACATGCGTTGCTGGGCGAACGACGGTGCAAGACGGTCTTGCGCCGCCACCCCTGCCGGAATAGGGAACTGGGAAAAGTCGATGCCCTCTCTGGCCAGGGTTTCAAGGAACAGGCGGCGCTTTTCCAGCGGCAATTCAATGAAACGGCGGGCCAGTTGCAGGGACTTTTCGGGATTCATCAGCTTGCTTTCCGTACGAGTGGGGTACCACGGGCAGTGCCCGGCTATCCCTACGAAACGGATACAACCTGCAAAAAATTAACACCTCCACCCCCCTCCGCCAGCGCCGGGCGGCGCGCTAAATTTCGCAGCCTGCCCTTCGTTCCGTTCTCACACCCCTCCCCCACGAAGAGGCTGCGCCGTGGAACTGCAACCTTTGCTGAGCAAGTTGTTCGCCAATGCCGGTGCCGTAGGCGTCGAAGGCACCTTCCAATTCATCTTCGGCCCGCAGCATGCCTACTGGTGCGAAGCTGGTACCCAGCCGCGCACCGAGGCCGGTCGGCATGCCACGCCGGATGTCACCATCGAGGTCACCCAGCAAGACCTGCTGGGCATCATGGCCGGCAGCGCCAACGTCGAAGAGCTGTTTGCTGGCGGCCGGCTGAAAATCGGCGGCAACCTGGGCCTGGCCACTTTGCTTCCGCAAATCATCGACCTGGCGCGCAAGGGGGTGACGGCGCAGAAGACCGACATGAACCAGCGCCATGTCACGCCACCGCGCTACAGCGAACGTGTGTCGGCAAGCCTGCCACAGCTGACCGAGGTAGAAAGAATCCCGGCCGCGCAGCTGGATGCCGAGCGTTTCCAGCGCGACTTCCTGCCGTACGGCACACCGGTGGTGATCAGTGACGCCCTGCGTGAGTGGAAGCTGTTCAACCTCGACCGCCAGGCTTCGCTGGAGCACTTCGCCGAACTGCAGGGCATCACCCGCCATGGCGACTATGTGAAGAAGACCTTCTCCACCGAGCGCGACTTTCGCTCCACCTCCATGGCAGATTTCATCAACTCGCTGGACAACCCGCAGCCACGCACCAGCAACGGCGAGCCACCGGCTTACATGGGCAACAACATCGTGCCTGCGCAGTTGCTTGAGCTGATCCAGTACCCGCCCTACTTCGAGCGCTCGCTGTACATCGCACCGCGCATCTGGATCGGCCCCAAAGGCACCCTCACCCCTTTGCACCGCGACGATGCCGACAACCTGTTCGCCCAGGTGTGGGGGGACAAGTCGTTCATCCTGGCAGCGCCGCACCATCGCCCGGCACTCGGCACCTGGTCGACCTCACCCAAGGGCGGCCTGGACGGGTGCGACTTCAACCCGGATGCACCGGATTACCAGCGCTTCCCTGACGCGCGCGGGGTGACTTTCCTGCGGGTGCTGCTGCAAGCCGGCGACCTGTTGTTCCTGCCGGAAGGCTGGTTCCACCAAGTGGAGTCGGTGTCGACATCGCTGTCGGTGAATTTCTGGGTCAACTCCGGGCGCGGCTGGTAAGCGGCACAGTAAGCGGCAGGCATGTCGCGCCAACTCCCGTGAGAGCGGGCTTGCCGAGAAATGGGGCGCAACGCGCCCCCTCGTGAGGTCAGACCGCCGCAGCCAGTGCCTCGGCAAAGCGCTGCGCCACGTCATCGATCTGCTGCGCACTGATGATCAGCGGCGGCAGGAAGCGCACCACCGCACCGTGGCGCCCACCCAACTCCAGAATGAGCCCGCGCTTGAGGCATTCGCGCTGCACCTTGGGTGCCAGTTCGCGATTGGCCGGCGGGTGGCCCAGCACGTCGCGCTGGCCTTGCACATCGACCAGTTCGACCCCGAGCATCAGGCCACGCCCACGGATATCGCCCAACTGCGGATAGTCGCGTTGCAGCCGCTGCAGGTGATCACGCAGGCGCTGGCCCATGGCCTCGGCATGCTCGGCCAGCCGATGCTCGACCAGGTAGTTGATCACCGCCGAACCCGCCGCCATGGCCATCTGGTTGCCACGGAAGGTGCCGGCATGGGCGCCCGGCTTCCAGGTGTCGAGCCAGTCGCGGTACACCACCACCGCCAACGGCAGGCTGCCACCAATGGCTTTGGACAGGGTGACCACATCCGGCACGATGCCAGCATGTTCGAAGGCGAACATCCGCCCGGTACGGGCAAAACCGCTCTGAATCTCATCGACGATCAGTGCAACACCGGCTTGCTCGGTGATGCGGCGCACCCCCTTGAGCCATTCGACATCGGCAGGAATCACCCCGCCCTCGCCCTGAACCACCTCCAGGATCACGGCAGCGGGCAGCGGCACGCCGCTTTCAGGGTCGAGCAGCAGGTTTTCCAGGTAATGCAGGTTGGCCTTGACCCCGGCTTCGCCACCCAGACCGAACGGGCATCGGTAATCGTAGGGGTACGGCATGAACTGCACCCCGTTGCCCAGCAACGCGCCCAGCGGCTGCTTGGGGCCATGGCTGCCCATCAGGCTCAGGGCGCCCTGACTCATGCCATGGTAGGCGCCCTGGAAGGCCAGCACGGTGCTGCGCCCGGTGGCGCTGCGCACCAGCTTGAGCGCCGCCTCCACGGCGTCGGTCCCGGTCGGGCCACAGAACTGCACCTTGGCCTCACGGCGCAATGCTTCGGGCAGGATGCCGAACAGGTCCTGAACGAAGCGGTCCTTGACCGGCGTGGTCAGGTCGAGTGTGTGCAGGGGTATTTCATCGGCCAGTACACGCTGAATGGCCTCGATCACCACCGGGTGATTGTGGCCCAGGGCCAAGGTGCCGGCGCCCGCCAGGCAGTCGATGAACTGCCTGCCCTCGACATCTTCGACATGGATGCCACGGGCGCGCTTGAGCGCCAGCGGGATGCGCCGCGGATAGCTGCGGGCGTTGGATTCCTGTTGCTGCTGGCGTTGCAGCAGGGGCGACTCGGTGAACTCGTACAGCGGTTGCGGCGCACTGGCCGGCGGGACCTGGGCAAGGCTGGAAGCAGTCGACATGGGTAAATCCTCGCAAGCAAGCGAATGTGCGGGTAGTTGTCGCTTGGAAAACGCTTGGCTGGGGGGAGGATTTAGCGCTTGTTATGGGATTTTTTGTGGTCTGTACCGGCCCTATCGCCGGCAAGCAGGCGATGGGGCCGGTGCAGGCTGCGAAGATCAAGCCCCCGAGCGCGCCGGCACTTGCAGCACCACCCGCAAGCCATCGCTCTGGCTGTCGAAGCGCAAGCTGCCGGCACAGCGCTGCACGATCGCCTGGACAATCGCCAACCCCAGCCCGCAGCCACCGCTCTGGCCGTTGCGCCAGAAGCGCTCGGTCAAGTGCTGCAGGTCATCAGCGGCAATACCAGGCCCATGGTCACGCACCATGAAACCAATCTGCCCATCGGCCATCTGCACCTCCAGTTCCACTTCAGTGTCACCGCCATGACGCAGGGCGTTGTCCAGCAGATTGCGCAGCGCCGCCACCGCCAGCGGTGCCGGCATGCCGAGGTAGATCTGCGTGGCCTGCTCGGGCAGGCGCAGAACGATGCGCCGGTTGTCACCCCCACCGGCATCCTGCACGGCCTGCCGGGCGACCTGTTCGGCGCTGCACTGCACGCCATCTTCGAACGACAGGCTGCCTTCGACCCGCGCCAGCAGAAGCAGCTGTTCCAGGGTCCGGTGCATGCGGTCGGTACCCTGTTCCGCATGCTCCAGCGCCTGTTCGCGCACTGCGCCGTCGGTCATGCGGGCCACCTGCAGGTGGGTCTTGATCGCTGTCAGCGGGCTGCGCAGTTCATGCGCGGCGTCGTCGGTCAGCCGCCGTTCGCGCTCGAGGGTCTGGGCGATGCGCAGAAACAGCTGGTTCTGTGTGTCGAGCAAGGGTTGCAACTCACTGGGCAAGCCCGCCACCTGCAACGGCTCAACGCTGTCGGCACGCCGCCTGCGCAAGGCGTCACGCATGCGATTGAGCGGCTCCAGGCCTTTGCCCAGGCCGATCCACACCAGCCCCAGACTGCCGAGCAAGGCCATCAGCACCGGTGCCGAAGCTGCCAGCAGGATCGACTGGTTAAGTGCCTCGCGCTCCATGTGACGGTCGGCAGTGGTGATGCGCACATCGCCATGGTTGTAGGTGAAGGTTCGCCACAGTGCACCGTCGATGGTCTGGTCGCGGAAGCCGCTTTGTTCATCGTCCATGCCCCCGTCATGCTTGTGGTTGCTGGCAAGAATCTCGCCGCGTAGCGAGCTCACCTGACAGGCCATGCCGTCTGGCACGGTGAACTGGTCGGCGGAAAAATGCGCCTCTTCGCCCTTTGCGGTCAGCGGCTTGGGCAACTGATCGATAAGCCCGGCAACCATGCGCGCCGAAGCCACCAGGCGCTGGTCGAGGGAGAACATCATCTGCTGGCGCAGGTCGCGCAGCATCCAGGCAGCAGCGAGCACCCAAATGATGATGAACGCGCTGCCCAGAATCAGGCTCAGGCGTACCCGCAGGCTCATGATGCGGCTTCCTCTGGCGCCTGCGCCGGGCCAAGGCGGTAGCCCAGGCCGCGCACGGTCTCGACGATGCTGTTGCCAAGCTTGCGGCGCAAGTGATGGATATGTACGTTGAGGGCGTTGCTTTCGACTTCGTCGCTGAAGCCGTACACGCAGTCCTTGAGCTGTTCACTGGACAGCACCCGGCCCGGGTTCTGCAGCAGCGCCTGGAGCAAGGCCTGCTCGCGCCGCGACAGGTCGACCGGCTGACCGGCCAGGGTCGCTTCGCAGCTACTGGGGTCGTAGCGCAGCGGGCCATGCTCGATCACGTTCACCGCCCGCCCGGCAACCCGGCGCAGCAAGGTGTGCAGACGCGCGGCCAGCTCGCGCAGGTCGAAGGGCTTGAGCAGGTAGTCGTCGGCACCGGCCTGCAGGCCGTCGACCCGGTCGGTGACCGCATCGCGCGCGGTGAGCACCAGCACCGGCAGATCGATACCCTGCTGACGCAAGCGGCGCAACAGCTTGAGGCCGTCTTCATCGGGCAGGCCAAGGTCGAGGATCATCACATCGAACTGCGCCGCCTGGAGCATGGCCCGGGCGGCACCGGCGTTGGCTACGCGGTCGACGGTCAGGCCTTGGGCGGTGAGGCCGGCGCAGATGCCGCTGGCGATCAGGTCGTCGTCCTCGCAGAGCAGAACGTGCATGGTGGGGGCTCCCGGAGTGGTATGGCTGGCATTGCACTATGAAGGGATTAACTGGGGATTATGGGCCTTTTTTCGGCCATGGTGGGCATGGCATCCAAGTCCCCGGCCTCAGACTTGGGCATCGATCATTTTGCACCATGATCATATCCTTTCGCAGACGATATAGACATTTCCTACAAGGTTTACGGAAATGATCACCTCCAACCCATGATGTGATTTCCCCCTGCACAGCGTTGTCAGGGAGACACACATGTTTCTGAGCCACCTGGTGCCGTCATGGCACGAGATCGAGTCGCGGATCATCGATAAAGTGGGCTATCAGGGAGGCGCCCATTTCCGCACCCACCACAACCAGCCAGTGGCTTCACTGTCACTCAACCTACGCCGACTCAGGGCGGTGCAGTCTGCCTTCAACCAGGCCGAATGGCAGGCCGCGCGCATGCTGCGCCAGCGCTTCGCCGACCTGGACATCGCCAGCATCATTGACGAACTGCTGATCGTCGTCAGGCAGATGGCGATGATCGTCGTCGGCAGCACGTTAACCGGCGGCGCGATTGGCGCCGGGATCGGGGCATTCGGCGCCGGTGCAGGGGCCATTCCCCTGGCCGGCGCTGGCGCGGCGATGGGCCTCAAGGTCAGTGGCTGGATCCTGGGCGCACTGGGACTTGCCTCCATTGCCGAGTTCTTCATAGACGGTTTGCCCCGGATCGGCGAGTACTACATCAATGGCATCCGCATCGCCTGGGAGGGCACACGGGACGAAGACCTCAACCCCTTCGGGCGGGACGATCCGCATGCAATTTCCAGGGCGGCCCATCACATTGCGTTGGGCCATGTGGAAGTGGTGGTTCTGTTATTGGGGGCGATCGTTTCTAACCTCACACGTGGCCGGGGCGATGCCCGGGTGCTGGCGCAGGAGATGGCGGCCAGCAGCAAGGGGGGGCGGCTTGGGCAATGGATGCTCAAGCATGAAGAGGGGCTGAAGAAGCGGCCGGATTTGCAGTTGCCGGAGCGGCGTAAGGGGGCGATGGGTAATCACGACCTTGAGCCTCCGATTCGTTCTGGGAAAGACAAGGAGCCTTCCACAGGCAAGCCCGGTAGCATGCCGCTGCATACGGTGGCATGTTTCAGGCGGACAAATTGCCGACATCCAAGCATGGCGAGTTTGAGCGTCAGTTGAAGGGACAGCAGGACGGGTTGAATCGGCTGACGGTTGAGGAGTTTCTCGAAAACCTCGCTAATCCAGCCAAGCGAAATCCCCACCTCGCAAAAATTGCAAGGAAAGAACTCTACGCTGAGTTGCAGGAGAGAATTCAGAGAGACCTTTTGAAAACCATGAGTCCCTTGGAAGCAAGAAAGCTCTCAGTCAAGCAAGCGAAGGAAACCATGTCATCCTTAGCTGCCCTGCATAACCCTGACTTAATAGCCGGTGGGCGAGATGCCATTTCTGACTTCGGGGACAAGCAAGTTAATTCAACGATAGGCCCACAATGGAGAAGCAAAATTGAGAGCATGAAATCTGCCGCTGAGACAGCGTCAAAATCAGGAGCAGGCACAAGCTTGCTCAACATACGACTGCATAAGTGCTGAGCCCCGAGGACTACGCCGTGGATGAAGTTTACTCGCTATTCATTGAACAAGTCGGTGGACCTGCATTCCGACAGGCAGTGCCCCCTTCAAGCATAGAGCGATATAGAGGAATACTACCCGACACATTACTGAAACATTGGAAGGAGCATGGCTGGTGTGGATATGGTGACGGAATATTTTGGACTGTCAATCCACAGGAGTATGAAGGTGTGACCGCCTCATTCATTGAAGGCTCCCCATTAGAAAATAGAGATAAATATCATCTTATCGCTCGCGGCGCGTTTGGCGACCTTTATTTATTTGGAGAAACCACAGGTTTCTCCGTAAAAATCTTGCCTCACATCTCGCGCTACAGGGCTAGCGAATATGAGTTAAGGGCAGATGACATGGACAGAGAGGTCCAGAACTTTTTCCTCAGCAAAGAAAAGGCATCTGTCGATTTCGACGGCATGTTCAAGCCTGCGAAGAAAAAACTAGGAAAATTAAACCACAATGAGATGTATGGATTCGTTCCCGCCTTAGCAATGGGCGGACCTTGCGATATTGCCCACCTCGAAAAAGTTAAAGCTGTCGAGCATTTGCTAATACTCTCTGAGATCTGCCAGCTCGAACCCTTCAGTTTTTCAAACCTCTAACTCGACCTAAAGGACTAATACAATGGACACAGTTTATAGTCGCTTCCTGGACGCCTTCGGCGACACTATCGGCTACCAGCCCGTACCGCCCTCGGCCCTCGATCATTACAAAGACAAACTCCCCAACCAACTCCTCGACTACTGGAAAGAACACGGCTGGTGCGGCTACGGCAGTGGCCTTTTCTGGCTGGTAAACCCGCGTGAATACGAATCCGTAGTCGATGCCTGGCTGGGTGGCACCACCCACGACACCTACCACCTCATTGCCCGCAGCGCTTTCGGCGAGTTGTACCTGTGGGGTGAAAACACCGGCTCGCTCCTGACCATTGCGGCCTACCATTCCCGGTACTTCTTGAGTGCGCCAAGCGCCAACAGCGAAGAACGGGACAACAAAATCCAGAGCTTGCTCATGCGGGCCATGACCGAAAACATCGGCCTGGGGCTTTTCGACGAGGCCAGAAAAGCGTTGGG
The DNA here is from genome assembly GCF_977070485.1 of Lelliottia jeotgali. Lineage (NCBI taxonomy): Bacteria > Pseudomonadati > Pseudomonadota > Gammaproteobacteria > Enterobacterales > Enterobacteriaceae > Lelliottia > Lelliottia jeotgali. The sequence continues at coordinate 198,278 of NZ_CDRVFO010000005.1, read as the reverse complement.
CGATTTGGAGGCTGGCGAGATGTATGGGTTCGTGCCTGCCCTGATGCTGGGAGGTTCTGCCGAACCGGGAAACCTTCAACGACTCGATGCCGAAGTGCATTTGATTCTGCTCGCGCAACTGGCTGACCTTCAGCCGTATGAACTCGACGAAGAGGAAGAAGAAAATGAATAGGCAGAACGACCGCGCTCAGCGGTTAACAGATTCGGGCCGGTCCACATCCTGCAACACCCCGGCGTCCTGCACCTGAAGCCTGATGCAACTCGCCGGGTGTGCCTTCACCACAGAACGCGCCCCTTCATCACCCGTCAGGCGTGAAAGCGCCGGCCAGAAATCGCGCCCGAACAACACCGGGTGCCCCTGTTGTCCGTCATGTTCTGGCAAAACGATCTTGGATAAATCGGCAACCGCGGCAAGCTGGCCCAACGTTGCCTGAGCGATCCAGGGCATATCGCCCAACAGAACCGCCACCGCCTGTGCCTCACTATCGATCAACGACGCAGCCCCGGCCGCCAGGCTATGCCCCATCCCCAACCCGGCATCCGGGCTGGCAATGATCCGGCATGCGCCCGGCAAGCCCAGGTCCTCGCCCCGCTCGCCATCGCGCAGTACCACGCGAACATCGCTGAACACCGAGCAAGCCCGCTCGACGCTATGCACCAGCAAGCTGCGCCCGTCGCCCAACGTGGCCCGGCGCTTGTCGCCACCGAAACGCACGCTGCTGCCCGCCGCCAGCACCAGTGCAACGATCCTCACAGCGCCCCCCGCTCGATGCCGTTACGCATGCGCAGAATATCGGCCAGCACTGCCAGGGCGATCTCTGCCGGGGTCTTGCTGCCCAGGTTGAGGCCGATCGGTGCGTGGATGCGCGCCAGCTCGCCGCTGTCCAGGCCACCGATGCGCTGCAGGCGTTCGCGACGCTTGTCGGAGGTGGCCTTCGAGCCCATCACGCCAATGTAAAACGCCTCGGTACGCACTGCTTCAAGCATGGCCAAGTCATCGATTTTGGGGTCATGGGTCAATGCAACCACTGCCGTGTCGGCATGGCAACCACCGTTGGCGATGAATTCCGACGGCAGCTCGCGGCGCACTTCGATGCCGTCCAGCACCACGCCTTCGAGCACCTCGTCACGCGGGTCGCAGAGGATGACTTCAAAACCCAGCCCTTTGCCGAACTCGGCGCAATAATGCGCAACGCTGGAATACCCCGCCAACAGCAGCCGCTGGGCGGCGCCCACACGCAGGCGCACACGGGTGCTATCACGTTCGACCCTTGGGCCTTGGCACGAGTCGTCGCTGAGCCGGCGCGTGCCGTCAGGCAGGCTAACCTCGCGCAAGAGCCGCCGCTGGCCCTGCAACGCACCAGCCAAGGCGCGCAGATGCGCCTGCACTTCGCAATCGGCCGGCAGATTTTCCACCAGCACCTCCAGCACCCCGCCACACGGCAGGCGAATGCTCGAACGCCGGTCGCTGTCATCGCCATAACGCACGATCGCCACCGGCTCGGGAAACTCGCCAAGGGCCACGCGCTCAAGGAAGTCTTCCTCGACGCAGCCGCCCGACAGCGAGCCCACCCAGTGCCCTGCCTCGTTCACCGCCAGCAGCGAGCCCGGCGCGCGAGGCGCCGACCCGTAAGTGGCAAGCACCGTGCACAACCAGACCCGCTGGCCGTTGCCCGACCACTGCATCGCCTGGTGTACGACCTGCAGATCAAGATGTTGCACGTATTACTCCGCCTTCAGCTCAGCTAGCTGCTGTACGCTCAAATCACCCGGCAATCCGCCCCAGGCCTGACGCAGGTAGTTGACCATATCCGTGACCTGCTCATCACTGAGTTTGTCGGCAAAGCCTGGCATTGGCTGCATGCGTTCGAAGCCTGTGAATTGCTGCTCACGGATACCGTCGAGGATGGCCTTGACCAGGTTGCGCGAGTCCCCCTGACGCAGCACCGTGTTGCCCTGCATGGCCACCGCGATATGCGGCTTGCCTTCGCCGTCGACACCGTGGCAACCGGCGCAGACGTTGAGATACTGCTGTCGGCCGCGCTTGGCGCTGTCGCTGAGCTGGTCCAGGGGGACTTCCTGTATGACCTTGGCAGGCGGTGGCTGTTCACCCAACAGGTAGGTGGCCATGGCGGCCAGGTCGGCGTCCTTGAGGTGCTGGGTGCTATGGTGCACCACCGGGTACATCTCGTTGAACATGCTGCCCTGGGCGCTGATGCCGTGCTTGAGGAAGGTGGTGAGGTCGGGGTGGGTCCAGCCACGCTCGGCCAGGTCCTTGGCCAGCAGGCTCGGTGCCAGGTAGCCATTGAGCAGCCCGCCGGTCAGGCGCTGATCCTGCTGCAGCGCACCAATCGGGTTACGCGGGGTATGGCACTCGCCGCAGTGGCCCATGACTTCGACCATGTACTGCCCGCGCTGCCATGCCGGGCTCTTGCCGTCGGTGGGCTGCAACTGCACGCTCTTGCCGTACAGCATGTTCCAGCCCGACAGGCCCATGCGCACGTTGAACGGGAAGCTGAGCTTGGTCTGCGGTGCCGGGCGGTTGATCGGCGGCACGGTCATCAGGTACGCAAGTATCGCGTCCGAGTCTTCCCGGGAGATCAGGTGGTACGAGGTGTAGGGCATGGCCGGGTACAGGTTGGCGCCGTCCTTGCGCTTGCCCTCGGTGACGGCCGCAAAGAATTCGTCGGCCGTGTAGTTGCCGATGCCGTACTGTTTGTCCGGGGTGATGTTGGTGCCATAGATGGTCCCGAACGGCGAGTGGATCGGCAGGCCGCCGGCATACGGCGCGCCGCCTTCGGCGGTGTGGCAGGCCATGCAGTCGGCTGCGCGAGCCAGGTATTCCCCACGTTTGACCAGCGCCTGGTCATCTGCCTGGGCAACCATTGCGACGGCAAGGCCCAGCGCCAGCGTGAGACCGGAACGAACGAACGCCATGCTCAACCCTCCTTGACCAGGCCGAGGTCGTTGAGGACCGTGCGGGTAGCATCGTAATAGCGTACATAGCCGGTGCAGCGGCAAATGTGATGCCCCAGGCTCTCTTCGATGCGGTCTTCAAGTTCGCTCTTCTTCACCGGCTGGCGCTGGGCATTTTCCACCAGCACGGTCGCCGCGTTGACGAAGCCGGGTGCACAGTAGCTGCACTGGAAGGCGAACAGGTCGACGAACTTCTGCTGGATCGGGTTCAGCGTGAAGTTGCCGGCCTCGTCCTGCTTGGCATGGCTCTCGATGGTACGGACCTTCTTGCCGGCGAAGTAGTGGGCACCGGTGATGCAGGTGCGCACTTCTTCACTGGTGCCATCGGGGTTGTCGACGATCACCACGCAGGCATGGCAGATACCCTGACCGCAGCCCAGGCGCGAGCCGGTGAGGTTCTGGTGTTCGTGCAGGTAATCGATCATCGCCAGGTCGTCGGGGACCTCGACCGGACCGACAGGTTGACCATTGAGGGTCAGTTGAAGCGGACGGTTAGCCATTGAGGGCCTCCTTGATGCGGGCTGGAGTAATCGGAAGATCGCGAACACGCTTGCCAATGGCATGGGCCACGGCGTTGCCGATGGCACCGACCACCGGGATCATCACCACCTCGGCAATACCCTTGGACGGGTCGGTGGGCGACAACGGTGGGAGGATCTCGGACGTCTGCTTCCAGACGGCCACGTCCTTGGCATGCGGCAGGCGATAGCGGTTGAAGTTCCAGTCGCCCTCCCCCGGGCCACCCTCATGCAGTGGCATCTCTTCGGTCAGCGCATGGCCAATGCCCATGGCGATGCCGCCTTCGAGCTGGCCCTTGACCAGCTCCGGTACCAGCACCCGGCCGCACTCGACCCAGCTGTGGTGGTTGAGCACCTGGACTTCATGGGTGCCCTTGTTCACTTTCACTTCGACGATGGTGGCCACCGGGCTGTAGTAAGTGACCATGGCGTTGTTCAACTGGGTGGCCGGGTAGGCGGCGTTCTGCCGGTCGAGCAAGTGGTAGCCGTTGCTGCTCATCTGCGCTTTCTTGGCGTTCGGTGCACCCTCACCGTATTTAACGGCCACGGCATCGAGCGGGAAGCGCTCGCGCACGCCGTCGATGACGAAGTCGGCTTCTGCCCAGCTCCAACGGTTGAAACCGTGAACACTGACGCCGGTGACCAGGCCCATTTCGTGGGCTTTCTTCGCAAGCTCGGCGAAGGGAATGGGCGCCAGCCCGTTGCCGGTCAGCTCACCATTGACCCATACCGCGTTCTCGCGGCGCACCACCAAGGGGTTGGCCTGACCGCCGAACGGGCCTTGGCGCCACAGGGCCATGGCCGCCGGCCAGAGGCCATGATTGAACAGCACGCGCGCCGCTTCCCGGGTGGCGTGGCTGAAATAGAACGCCGAGTTGGTCGCCGACGATGGCGATGCCAGTTTGCCGACCCAGCGCGGGTTGCGCAGCGCCGCATCCTGCTCGGCCTGGCTGATCAGGTAAGGGTTGCCGCTGGTGGCCAGTTGCAGTTCAGGCCACTCGGTCACTGCGGTCTTCACCTCGTCGGCCGAGCGGCCGAGGAAGTCGCTGACCACCAGGGCCTGGGAAGTGGACATGCCGGTGCCCAGTTCGGTGCCGATGTGGCGCAGGCTGATGCGGCCATCGGCAGTGAACTCGACGCTGGCCATCGGCGCTTCGGAACCGGTGCCGAAATCCTTCTGGCAAATGGCAAAGCCCACGCCGTACCAGTGGTCCGGGTCCTTGGCGTCCACCTGTCGCTTGCGCGCGTCACGGTTGCGCCACCAGTCGTGGGCAGCAGCCTTGTCGAGGATCTCGTGCAGGCGCAAAGCGCCGGCGGGCACTGCGCCCTGGGTGTTCTTCATGCCTGACTTCAGCGCATTGGCCCGACGCAGGTCGATGGCATCGACACCCAGGCGTTGGGCGACCTCGTCGACCATCATTTCGGTGGCCGCCATGGTCTGCAGGGTACCGTAGCCACGCATGGACCCTGCCTCGACGCCCCGCGAGTGGTAGGCGGTGACGGACAGGTCGTTCTGCGGCATGTAGTAGATCGACTGCGCCGCCGTGGCCCCGACTGCGGCCACCGACGGGCTGTAGTTGATCCGGCCGCCGCCGTCACAGCTCATGTCGGCGCGGAAGATCCTGAAGCTGTTGTCCTTCTTGTCCACGGCCAGTTGATAGCGGATGTCGAAGGCATGACGCTTGATGCCGCTCTGGAACTGCTCATAGCGGTCGTTGGCCAGGCGGACCGGCACACCGGCGCCATACAGCGCGGCAACCGCAGCGTAAAACACGAAGATGTTGTTGTCTTTGGAGCCATAACCCACGGTGTAACCCGGGTGCATGTTGAGGTGTTTGAGGGCGAAGCGCGACGGCTTGATCATGTGCACGCAGTCCTGCGCCACTTCGAACGGGCACTGGGTGGCGACCACGAAGTGCAGCGTGCCGGTGCCGGCGTCGTACCAGCCATTGCCGTTGTCGGGCTCAAGCGCCGCCGGTTCGATGGAAGGCGTCTTGTAGCGCTCATCGAACACCAGCCAGTCTTCGGGTGGGTTGTCCAGTTGCTCGCCGATGCGTTTGGCGTAGAACAGGCCCTGCTCGGTGAGGTCGCCGTGCTGGTTGGGCTGCTTGGACCACACCGGCTTACGGTTGAGAATGGTGGGGAACAGCATGGCGTTCTTCAGGCTGGAGAACTCATCGTCGTCGAACGGCGTGGCCCCACCAACGCGGACGAAGCGGAAGCTGCCATAAGGGTCGCGCTGATACAGCGGGGCCTGGGCCCCGTAGCGGATCGCCTTGTCGTTGAACTGCAGCTTGCGCTTGGCCTGGCGGAAGCGCTCGAAGTCGTTCCAGATCAGGATCGCCACCGGGTGGCCAATGAACATCGGCACCTTGCCAGGTGGCAACAGCGGGTCGGGCGAATGAGCTTCGGGCCAGGCGATGCCGTCCTTTTCCAGGTCAGCGGCCGTGACGATGCGGTCTGGCTGCAACCCGGCGCCGAGCCACTCAAGGTCGTAACCGGCGTAGATACGGTCGGCTTTGGTGGTCTTGAGCAACATGGCGTGCCCTTGCTGCTCGGGCCAGCCGGGCATGTCCTTGGCGCGGATGTCGCGGGCAAAGACTTTGTTGCCGCACACCTTGGACAACGCGTCGTTACGGAAACGCGCCTTGCCGTCGTGGTTCATCCACTTTTGCGGCGACGTGGTGACACGATCTTCCATCAGTGCAGCGAAGGCCTGGCTGCCGAGCGGCGCCATGCTCACGCCGACACCGGCGATCAGGCCACCTTGCAGGAAGGAGCGCCGGGAAATATCACGGTTGGACATGCTTGATCCTCTGGGCAGGCCGCTGCCTGCCCATCTTTTGATTCTTGTGCTGGAAACGCGGAAGGAGGTGAGCGCCGACACAGGGCGCCCACAAAAACTGACTTTCACGTCAACTTTACAGCACTCAAGTAGGTTTTGGCAAAGTCAAGCAGACAGTATGTCGCGGTATGTCCACGCTCAGCTCGCACGAACGTGGCCACAGGTTAACCTTGGGTTAATCGACTCAAGCCAGCATGGCCCCGTTCAAATCTGCCAAGGCGAAGACATGCGCGTCCTCCTGCTCTTCCTCACATTCCTTATGGCCGGCCCGCTGCAGGCCAACCCGTTCGACGTCAAACCCGACTTCCTGCCGGTGAACCAGGCGTTCGTCCTGACCCACGACCGCCAGGCCGACGGCCAGATGCGCCTTTATTTCCAGATCAAACAGGGTTACTACCTCTACCAGAAGCGCCTGAAATTCGACGGCCTGCCCGTCGAGCAGCACCCGCAACTGCCGCCGGCCCTCAACCATCACGATGAATTCTTCGGCGACAGCGCGGTGTACCGCGACCAACTCGAACTGCTGCTGCCCGCCAACGCCCACGGCCAGTTGCGCCTGGGCTGGCAGGGCTGCGCCGACGCCGGCCTGTGCTACCCGCCGCAAACCACTGTCATCGACCTGGGCGGCAGCGCCGCGCCTGCCACTGACCAGGCAAGCGACCAAGCCCTGGCCAGCGGCCTGCAAAGCGCCAGCCTTGGCTGGAGCCTGCTGGCATTCTTCGGCCTCGGCCTGCTGCTGGCGTTCACCCCTTGCTCGCTGCCCATGCTGCCGATCCTCGCCGGCCTGGTCATGGGCAACGGCGCCAGTGCACGACGTGGCTGGGTGCTGGCCGGGGTCTACGTGCTGAGCATGGCGCTGGTGTATGCAGGGCTCGGCGTGGTCGCTGCGCTGCTTGGCGCCAGCCTGCAAGCCTGGCTGCAGCAGCCTTGGCTGCTCGGCAGCCTGGCGGCGCTGTTCGTGATACTTGCCCTGCCGATGTTTGGCGCTTTCGAATTGCAATTGCCAGCCGCCCTGCGTGATCGCCTGGACCGTGCCGGGCAGAGCACCCGGGGCGGCAACCTCTACGGTGCGGCGCTATTGGGGGCACTGTCCGGCCTGCTGCTCGGGCCGTGCATGACCGCCCCGCTGGCCGGCGCCCTGCTTTACATCGCGCAGAGTGGCGATGTGCTGCAAGGCGCGCTGGTGCTGTTCAGCCTTGGCCTGGGCATGGGTGTGCCACTGCTGTTGCTGGTGACCTTGGGCAACCGCTACCTGCCGCGCCCGGGCGCCTGGATGGAGCGGGTAAAGGGTGTGTTCGGCTTCGTGTTCCTGGCCATGGCCCTGTACACCGTACGCAGCCTGCTGGCCGCTCCGCTGCTGCTGGCCTTGAGCGGTGCATGGCTGATTGCACTGGGCTGGGCCGCGTGGCCGGCCCTGCAGCGCTTGCCTGCCTTGCGCGCCGTACCGCTGCTGGGTGCATTGTGGGGCGGCCTGCTGCTGATAGGCGCTGCCGCCGGTGGCGATGACCTCTGGCAGCCGTTGCGCCCGTTTGCCGGCGGCCCCGCACCTTCGGCCACTCAGCACGCCGAAGATGCGTTTGTCACCGTCAGCCGCCCGGAGGACCTGCAACGTGAGCTCGATGCGGCCAAAGCCCGTGGCCAATGGGTGATGGTCGATTACTACGCCGACTGGTGCGTATCGTGCAAAGTCATGGAAAAAAAGGTGTTTGCCCGTGACGATGTGCAAGCCAGCCTGGCCGGCGTGCACCTGCTGCGCCTGGACGTGACCGCCGATGCCCCCGCCAGCCGCGCGCTGCTGCAACGCTACCAGGTACCCGGCCCACCCAGCATCATCTGGCTCGGCCCGGAAGGCGAAGAACGCCGCGCACGGCGCATCACCGGCGAGGTGGATGCGGCCGCATTCCTGCAACATTGGGCCCAGACCAGGAGCCAAGGTTGATGCTGACGGTAACCCTGGGGCCCCTGACCATGGCCCTCAATCATCTGTTGATGCTCGCCGCTCTGGGCATCGCCAGCCTGGTCGGCTGGTGGGTCGCCCGGCGAGGCGGCGAAAGCCCGGAGTCGGCGCTTTTCAACCTGTTCCTGATCGGCCTGCTGTGCGCTCGCCTGGGCTTCGTGCTGGCCTACTGGCCGATGTACCGCGATGACCTGGTGCAGGTGATCGACATCCGCGATGGTGGCTTTCTGCTCTGGTCGGGGCTGATCGGTGTCGTGCTCGCCAGCCTCTGGCAAGCCTGGCGCCACCCCGGGCTGCGCCGCCCGCTGGGCTGGGCGCTGTTCAGTGGCGCGCTGTTCTGGGGGCTGGCCAGCCTTGGCAGCCATCTGTACAGCAAGGGCACCGAGCTGCCAGAGCTGAGCCTGCGCAATGCCAGCGGGCAATCGGTTGCACTGCACAGCTATCGCGGCAAGCCGCTGGTGATCAACATATGGGCGACCTGGTGCCCGCCGTGCCGCCGGGAAATGCCGGTGCTGCAACACGCCCAGGGTGAGTACCCTCACGTGACTTTCCTGTTCGTCAACCAGGGCGAGACGCCGGAAAACGTCAGCACCTTCCTCGCCACCACTGGCCTGAGCCTGACCCATGTGCTGTTCGACGGCACCGGCATTCTGGCCCAGCGGGTAGGTTCGATGGCCCTGCCCACCACCCTGTTCTACGACGCCAACGGGCGGCTGATCGGCAGCCACCTGGGCGAGCTGTCCCGGGCCAGCCTGCACCGTGCCCTGGAACCTTTCGAACGGGCCGCTGCGCCCGCCCCTGCCGCACAAGGAAAATGACATGCGACTGACTGCACTGCTGCCCCTGTCCCTGGCCCTGCTGGCCACCCCGCTGGCGCATGCCGAAACCCTGCCCAAGGCAATCGAGCAACTGCAAGCCAAGGGCGCCGTGATCAAAGGCAGCTTCGATGCACCCGATGGCCTGCGCGGTTACGCCGCCGAGTACCAGAACAACGGCATCGCCCTGTACCTCACACCCGATGGCAAGCATGTACTGGTCGGCAGCCTGTTTGACGAACAGGGCCAGGACCTCAGTGCCGCCCCCCTGGAAAAGCTGGTGTACGGGCCCATGTCCAAGGCCATTTGGGCAAAGCTGGAAAAAACCAGCTGGATCGCTGACGGCAAAGCCGATGCACCGCGCAAGGTATATCTGTTCAGCGACCCGAACTGCCCGTACTGCAACATGTTCTGGCAGCAGGCACGGCCATGGGTGGAGTCGGGCAAGGTACAGCTGCGCCATATCATGGTCGGCATCATCCGCGAGGACAGCCCAGGCAAATCGGCGGCACTGCTGGCCGCCAAGGACCCGGCCAAAGCGCTGGAACAGCATGAGAAAGCAGGCAAGGCCAGTACGCTGAAAGCGCTGGACAAGGTGCCAGAGGCGGTGCAGCAGAAACTGGCGGCGAACCTGGCCTTGATGGAAGAAATGGGCCTGCAGGCCACCCCGGCGATCTTCTATCAGGATGAGCAGGGCAACCTGCAGAGCCAGCAAGGGGCACCGCGGCCGGAGTTGTTGGGGAAAATTCTCGGCAAGCGCTGAATTATCAGCCGGCTGCATCGGCCTCATTGCCGGCAAGCCGGTTCCCACAGATATTCCACTGCGCCCATGAGCCGTGTTGTACCTGTGGGCCGGCTTGCCGGCGAAATGGGCGCCCAGCGCCCCGCTTTCCTACATCCCTTCGAGCTCGGCCATAAGGTCACTGAGCCGGTCGACTTTGTCCTCATCCAGCGCAGTGCCCTGCAGCCCACGCACATACTCCGCCAGCTCCTCAACCGTACTGCACTCGAACATCGCCCGCAGCGGGACGTTCAGCTGCAACTGTTTCTGCACCCGCGAGGCAATCTGCGTTGCCAGAAGCGAATGCCCGCCCAGCTCGAAGAAGTTGTCGTGCACCCCTACCCGCTCGGCCTTCAGCACGTCGGCCCAGATACCGGTGAGCACCTCTTCCAGCTCGTCGCGTGGCGCCAAGTAGGCCTGGCCATGCTGGCCGCCGATGTCGATGGCCGGCAAAGCCTTGCGGTCGAGCTTGCCGTTGGCGTTGTGCGGCAGGCTGTCGAACCAGCCCCAGTGCAGCGGCACCATGTATTCCGGCAAATCAGCACGCAGGCGTTGCTTGACCTGCTCAAGCAGCGCGGCATCTGCGGTGACGCCCTGATGAGCCACCAGGTATCCGACCAGGTGCTTGCCGTTGATACCGTCCTGCACACCCACGGCGGCGTCGCGGATTTCGGCCTGCTCGTGCAGGCGGGCTTCGATTTCACCCAGTTCGATCCGGTAACCGCGGATCTTCACCTGGTGGTCGATGCGACCGACATATTCGAACACGCCATCCGGGCGCTGCCGTGCCAGGTCACCAGTGCGGTACAGGCGCTCGCCCGGCGCACCGTGCGGGTGCGGGATGAAGGCCAGAGCGGTACGCTCCGGGTCGCCGACATAGCCCCGGCCCACGCCGGTACCGGCTACGCAAAGCTCGCCCACCGCGCCCAGCGGCACCAGGGCCTGGTCCTCGCCGTACAGGTACAGGCGGTTGTTGTCGGTTGGCGTGCCGATCGGCAGGTAGCTGCCACGGGTCGAGGCCAGATCGACGCGGAAGAACGCCACGTCATCGGAGCACTCCGCCGGGCCGTAGGCGTTGACCAGGCCGATGCCCGGGTAGCGCTGCAGCCATTGCGCGGCCAGCTCCGGCGGCATGGCTTCGCCGGTCGGCAGCATCCAGCGCAGGCCACCCAGTGCCTGATGATCGTTGGCAAGCATGCCCTGGATCAGCGAGGGCACGCTCTCCAGCACCGTGATGCCGGTAGCCTGAACATGCGTCAGCAGGCCCTGCGGATCGTGGGCGATGGCGTTTGGCACGATCTCGACCCTGGCGCCGAACAATGGCGCGGCAAGGAACTGCCAGACCGAGATATCGAAGCTCTGCGAGGCGGTCTGGGCGATCACATCATGCTCGCTCAGCGCCAGGTACGGCACCTTGCTCAGCTGGTTGTTGAGCATGCCGCGCTGCTCGACCATCACGCCTTTGGGCAGGCCAGTGGAGCCTGAGGTGTAGATCACGTAGGCGAGGTTGTCCGGCCCGCTATGAATCCCTGGGTTATGGCTGGCGACAGTACTCGCCTGGACCTCTTCCCACACCAGCAGTCGTGGCCGCGCCCCGCCGGCCAGTTCGTCCAGCAACAGGCGCGCCTGCTCGGCACAGGCTGCGCTGCACACCAGCACCGGCGTGCGGCTGAGCTCGACGATACGCTGCAAGCGCGCCGACGGCAGGCCAGGGTCCAACGGCAGGTAACCGGCACCTGCCTTGAAGCTGCCGACGATCATGCCCAGCAGTGGCAGGCCCCGCTCGGCCAGCAGCGCGACCGGCTGATCGATGCCTGCACCCGCAGCGACCAGCGCATGGCCCAGGCGGTTGGCTGCCAGGTTCAAGCCGGCATAGTCATAGCTCGCCTCCATGCAACGGGCCACCGTGCGCCCGGGGTGTGCAGCAACCTGTGCCTCGAACTGCGCGACGTAGCTCTGCTCCAAGGCATAGGCCCGTTCGGTGTGGTTGCACGCCTGAAGCAGGAAGCGTTCCTCTGCCTCACCCAGCAACGGCAGCTCGCTGACCTGCCCGTCGAAACCTTGCACCAACGCCAGTAACAGGCGCTTGAACTCGGCCAGCAGGCGCTCGACGGTTGAATGGTCGAAGTAGCGCTGGTCGAACGACAGGTGCAGACCAAGGTCGTCGCCCGGGTAGCACACCGCCGTCAACGGGAAGTTGGTGTGAGTACGGCCCGAGTCCGAGCTGGCGTTGAGGTGCTGGGCATGGTCGAGCACCGCGGTCTCCACCGGGGCGTTCTCGAACACGAACAAGCTGTTGAACAGCGGCTGGCCTTTGGGCAGTTCGCTGCACTCCTGGATCGTCACCAACGGCAGGTATTCGTATTCGCGCAGCTCCATGTTGCGCTCCAGCAGGCCTTGCAGCCACTGGCGCACGCTGCAGCGCTGGCCCGGTTCGGGCAATTGCACACGCAGGGCGATGCTGTTGATGAACAGGCCGACGGTGCGCTGCATCTGCGGCATGCTCACCGGCCGCCCGGCAACGGTCACGCCAAAGGCCACGTCGCGCTCGCCGCTGTAGCGTGCAAGCACAAGGGCCCAAGCCGCCTGAGCAAAGGTGTTGATGGTCAGTTGGTGAGCCTGGGCCAGTTCGCGCAGGCGCACGCCATCACTTACCTCCAGGCGGGTGTAACAGTCACCGACCAGCATGCCGTCACCGGCATGGTCATGACGCAGCGGGCGGTCGCTTGGGATCGCCGTGGCGCGCTCGAAGCCGGCCAGGTTGGCCTGCCACCAGCGTCGTGCTTCGTCCAGGTCCTGGCGTTGCAGCCAGCCGATGTAGTCGCGGTAGCGTGGCGGCACCGGCAGCTGGGCCTGGCGGCCTTCGCCGAGGGCCTGGTAGAGCTCGAAGAAGTCGTTCATCAACAACGAGCGGCACCAGGCATCGATGAGGATGTGGTGGTTGCTCATCATGAACCAGTAACGCTCATCGTCCACCCGCACCAGCCGCAGGTGGAACGGCGCCTGGCGCAGCAGGTCGAAGCCGGCCTCGCGCTCTTGCTTGTGCAGTGCTTGCAGGCGTTGTTCCTGGGCCGTGTCGTCGAGGCCGCGCCAGTCCTGGTAGTCGACAGGGGTGTTACCCGCTTTGTGGATGATCTGCAGCATCGCTTCGCCGGCATTCCAGCTGAACGATGCCCGCAGTGCCTCGTGGCGCGCCACCACCGCCTGCCAGGCCTGGGCGAAGCGCTGCGGGTCGAGGGCGCTGTTGATGCGGTAACGGTCCTGCATGTAGTAGATGCCGGTACCCGGCTCCAGCAGCGTATGCAGCAGCAGCCCCTCCTGCATTGGGGTCAGCGGGTAGACGTCTTCGATTTCGGCAGCCGGAACCGGCAGCGCGTCGATCTGTTCCTGGGTCAGGTGCGCCAGTGGGAAGTCCGAGGGCGTGAAGCTGCCCGTACCCTGGGCCAGGCAGTGGCCGACCAGGGCCAGCAGTTCGTGGCGATAAGCTTCGGCCAGGCGCGCAATAGTCTGCTCGTCGAAACGCTCGCGGCTATAGGTCCAGCGCAACTGCAAGGCACCGCCATAGACCTGGCCGTCGACGCTCAGCCAGTTCGGCAGTGGCGCGTCGAGGTCGTGGGCCAGGCCCGCAGGGGCATCCAGCGGCTGGAACAGCGCCGCACTGTCGAACTGCTGGTCGAACTGGCCGAGGTAGTTGAAGGTGATGCGTGCTTGCGGCAGCGCGGCCATGCTCTCGCGCCCGGCCTCATCAGCCAGGTAACGCAGCACGCCGTAACCCTGGCCTTTGTGCGGCACCTCGCGCAGCTGTTCCTTGATGCGTTTGATCGAGGTGGCGCGGGCGCTGTCGTCCTCACCCGCCTGAGGGTTCAGGCGTAGCGGGTAGGCACTGGTGAACCAGCCCACGCTGCGGGTCAGGTCCATGTCTTCGAACAGCCCGTCACGGCCATGGCCTTCTAGCTGCACCAGCACCTCGTCGTCACCGGTCCAGCGGCAAAGCGTGCGCGCCAGGGCAGTCAGAAGCAGGTCGTTGACCTGGGTGTGGTACGCCGCGGGGGCCTGTTGCAACAACTGACGGGTCTGCTCCACATCCAGGGCGATGGCCAGGGTATCGGCATGCCGCTGCAGGTTGCCGCCCTGCGGGTGATCACATGGCAGTTCATGGCGCACATCCCCCAGCCGGTCTTGCCACCAGCCGAGCTCATCGCGCAGCGAATCGCTGCCGGCGTAGCTTGCCAGGCGCGCAGCCCAGTCGGCCATGGCGTGGGTCTTGGCCGCCAGCGGCTGACCACGGTACAGCGCCTGCAGGTCTTCGAGCAGCACGCGCCAGGACACCCCATCGACCACCAGGTGATGGATCGCCAGCAACAGCCGCTGGGCGCCCTGCCCGTCACTGACCAGCAAGGCCCGCAGCAACGGCCCCTGAGCCAGGTCCAGGCTGCGTTGTACGTCGGTGTACAGGGCCTGACAGGCATTGAAATCGGCCACCGTGGCAGTCCATAGCAGTTGCTCGCCAGGCGATGCGGCGTATTCGCCCTGCCAGCGGCCATCTGCCTGGGTAAACCGCAGGCGCAGGCTGTCGTGGTGTGCCACCAGGGTGGCCAGGGCCCGCTCCAGCAGGGAGCTGTCCAGCGGCACGCGCGCCTGAAGCAAGACGGCCTGGTTCCAGTGTTGCGGTTGGGCCACCTCACTGTCGAAGAACCAGTGCTGGATCGGCGTCAGGCCGCTGCGGCCCTGGCGCTGGCCCTGCTCGATGCTGTTCGCCACCTCGCTGCGGCTGGCCACGGCGGCCAGTGTCTGGATGGTCTGGCGCTGGAACAGGTCGCGCGGGGTGAACTGCAGGCCCAGCTGACGGGCCCGGCTGACCACCTGGATGGACAGGATCGAATCACCGCCCAGTTCAAAGAAGTTGTCCTGTACGCCCACGCGGGAGACGTTGAGCACCTCGCGCCAGATCTGCGCCAGTTGCTCCTCAAGCGCGTTCGCAGGTGCCAGGTACTGTTCGCGGGCCTGTTCCAGGTCTGGCAGCGGCAAGGCGCGGCGGTCCAGCTTACCGTTGCCCATCAGCGGCAGGCTGCCCAGCAGCACCAGGTGCGCCGGCACCATGTAATCCGGCAGGTGCTGGCGGGTGTGCGCCTTGACCGCTTCGCGCAACCGGGCCTGGACCTCACTGTCAGCGCTGGCCGGCTTGCACACCAGGTAACCGACCAACTGTTTGCCGCCGGGCAAGTCGTGAGCCAGCACCACAGCCTCTTCGATATCGGCATGCGCCTGCAGACAGCTCTCGATTTCGCCAAGCTCGATACGGAAGCCGCGGATCTTCACCTGCTGGTCGGCACGCCCGACATACTCAACCAGGCCGTCGGCGCGCAGGCGCACCAGGTCACCGGTGCGGTACAGGCGCCCACCGTCATGGCTGAACGGGTCGGCGACAAAACGCTCGGCGCTCAAGCCAGGGCGGTCGTGATAGCCCTGGGCAAGCCCTACCCCGCCGATGTACAACTCGCCGATGCCGCCTTGTGGCAGCAACGCCAGGTCATCATCGAGGATATAGGCACTGCGGGCACCGATCACCCGGCCGATCGGCACGCTGCCGGCATCGGTGGGCAAGGTGTCAGGGGCAAGACAAGCCAGGGGCATGACCACCGTCTCGGTCGGGCCGTAGGCGTTGAAGAACTGCTGGGGGGCGAATGCCTGGCGGATACGCGTCAGGTGCTCGCCGGTCAGTGCCTCGCCACCGGTGATCACCAGGCGTACCGGCATTTGCTCGCCCTGCCCGGCAAGGTACTGGGCCAGCTGACTGCCATAGCTTGGGGTGAAACCGAGAATGCTGACCTTTTGCTCGCGCACCAGTTGGCAGATGTCCTCTGCGCCCCATTGCCCTTGTGCACGCAGCACCACGCGGGCGCCGCACAGCAGCGGCACCAGCAGGCGCTCGCTGGCCGCGTCGAAGTTGATCGAATAGAAGTGCAGTTCGCAGTCGTCGCTGCGCATGCCGAAGGCCTTGATCACCGCCTGGCAATGCATGGCGATTTCACCGTGGCTGACTACCACACCCTTGGGTTTGCCGGTGGAGCCCGAGGTGTAGATCAGATAGGCCTGGTGCTGCGGCAGGTTGAGGTTGTCCAAGGGCGCATCGCTGTAGGCGGACAAACCTGCGGCGTCGTCCTCCAGGCTCCAGCGCGCTACGCCGTCGGGCAGTTCGCCAAGGGTTTCGAGCAGCGCACGCTGGCTCAGCAGCAGGCCGATACGGCTGTCCTCGATCATGTAGCGCAGGCGGTCGAGCGGGTATTCCGGGTCGAGCGGCACGTAAGCGCCACCGGCCTTGAGGATCGCCAGCAGGCCGACGACCATCTCCAGCGAACGCTCCAGCGCCAGGCCCACGCGCACCTGCGGGCCGACACCCCGCTCGCGCAGGGCACGGGCCAGGCGGTTGGCCTGCTGGTCGAGCTCGGCATAGCTCAGGTGCCGGCCGCCGAAGGTCAGCGCGCCGGCTTGTGGCGTGCGTGCAGCCTGGGCGGCGAACAGGCCGTGAAGGGTCTGGTCAGGGGCGGGATCATGCTCACCCTGCAACTGGTCGAGCAATACCTGCTGTTCGGCCCCGGCCAGCATCGGCAGCTCGCACAGGCGCTGTTGCGGGTTGTCCAGCAGGCCGACCAGCAACTGTTGCCAATGCTCGGCCATGCGCGCGATCCGCGGTTCATCGAACAGGTCGCGACTGTAGGTCAGGCAGCAACCGAGACGGCCATCTAGGTCGGTCACCTCCAGGTACAGATCAAACTTGGTGGCGCTGGCATCGTTGACTAGGTAATCCACCTGCATGCCTGCCAGCTCACGGCTTTGCTGGAAGGCCCAGCGCTGCACGTTGCACATTACCTGGAACAGCGGGTTGTAGGCGCTGCTGCGCGGTGGCTGCAAAGCTTCTACCAGCTGCTCGAACGGCAGGTCCTGGTGGGACTGGCCTTCGATGGCGGCCTGGCGCACCTGGTTGAGCAAGGCGGCGGCGGTCATCTGCCCGTCCACCTCGCAGCGCAGCACCTGGGTGTTGAGGAAGGCGCCGATCAGCCCTTCGCTTTCGGGGCGGATACGGTTGGCCACCGGCGCACCGATGCGCAGGTCGCGCTGGCCGCTGTAGCGGTGCAGCAAGGCGGCCAGGGTGGCGGTCATGGTCATGAACAAGGTCAGCCCGCGCTGGCTGTTGAAGGCATGCACGCGGGCAACCAGCGCAGGGTCCAGCTCAAAGCGGTACAGCTCGCCACGGTGGGTCTGCACGGCCGGGCGTGGCCGGTCAGCCGGCAGGGCCAGGACCGGGTGCTCATCGCCCAGGCGGGCTTTCCAGTAGGCCAGTTGGCGCGCCCCTTCGCCGCTTTCCAGCCACTGCCGCTGCCAGACGCTGTAGTCCAGATACTGCACCGGCAACGGCGTCAGTGGCGACTCGCGCTCATCGACGAACGCTTCGTACAGCTCGCCCAGTTCGCGGGCGAAGATGTCCATGGCCCAGCCTTCGGTGACGATATGGTGCAGCGTGAGCACGAAATAGTGCTCGCGCTCCGCGGCCTTGACCAAGCAGGCGCGCAACAGCGGGCCACGTTCCAAGTCGAACGGCTGGTGCGCCTGGGCGTCGGCCAGTTGCTGCAGGCGCTGCTCGCGGATGGCTGCCGGCAAGGTGCTGAAGTCCTGCCAGTCCAGCTGTACGGCGCCGTCGGCGGCCACGCACTGGTACGGCACACCGTCAATGGCGGGGAACGTGGTGCGCAAGGTTTCATGGCGCACGATCAACGCCTGCAGCGCGCGCTCGAACGCATCCACATGCAGCGTGCCACGCAGGCGCGCCATGCCGCCGACGTTGTAGGCCGGGCTGTCCGGCTCCATCTGCCAGAGGAACCACATGCGTTGTTGCGAATACGACAGCGGCACAGCCTGACGGCGGTCGACGCGGGTGATCTCGCCCTGCAGGTTGCGTTCGCCGGCTTCGCGGATGCGGGCGATCTCAGCGCAGAAGGCGCCCAGCTCGCTGGCTTCGAACAGCACCTTCAAGGGCAGCTCGACATCGCAGGCCTGGCGGGTGCGCGAGACGATCTGGGTGGCCAGCAGCGAGTGCCCGCCAAGGGCGAAGAAATCGTCGTGCAGGCCGATGCGCGGCAGGTTCAGCACCTCGCACCAGATGGCCGCAACCTGCTGCTGCAACGCTGTCTGCGGCGCGACATGTTCGCGCTGCTGCCAGACCGGTGCCGGCAGCGCCTTGCGATCGACCTTGCCACTGGGCCCCAGCGGCATGTGTTCAAGCGCGATCAGTTGCGCTGGCACCATGTAGGCAGGCAGGCGTTCGGCCAGGCTGGCGAGCAATGCCTCAGCTTGCCCCGGGCCGCTGTAGTAGCCGACCAGCTGCGCGCCCACGGCGTCCTGATGGATCAGCACCAGCGCTTGCTCGACACCCGGCTGAGCAAGCAGGCAGGCTTGGACTTCTTCGGGCTCGACGCGAAAACCTCGCACTTTCACCTGTTGATCCAGGCGGCCGAGGTATTCCAGTGCCTGGGCCTGTACCTGCCAGCGGGCACGGTCGCCACTGCGGTACAGGCGCTCGCCATTGCCATCGGCCTGCGGCACGAAGCGTTCGGCGGTCAGGCCAGGGCGGCCGAGGTAGCCGCGGGCAAGACCCGCACCTCCCAGGTACAGCTCGCCTGGCACGCCCGGTGCGGCCAGTTGCAGTTCGCCATCGAGCACACGGCACACCACGTTGCCCAACGGCCGGCCAATGGGCGAGCGTTCGCCGTCTTCAGCACGGCAGTGCCAATGGGTGACGTTGATGGCGGTTTCGGTCGGCCCATAGCGGTTGTGCAGTTGGACCTGCGGCAGCCGTTGCAGCACGCGGTCGCGCAAGCTCGCCGACAACGCCTCGCCACCGCAGAACAGCCGGCGCAAGCTGGTGCAGCCAGCGGCCAGCGGCTCTTGCACGAACACCTGCAGCAAAGGCGGCACGAAGTGCAGCGTGGTGACCCCGTGTTGCTGCACCAGCGCGGCGATGCGCTGCGGGTCACGGTGCTCGCCGGGGCCGGCCAGCACCAGCTTGCAGCCGGTGATCAGCGGCCAGAAGCACTCCCAGACCGACACGTCGAAGCTGATCGGCGCCTTCTGCATCAGCACATCGCAGGCATCCAGCGCATAAGTGGCCTGCATCCACTGCAGGCGCTCGGCCAAGGCTGCATGGGTGTTGCCCACGCCTTTGGGCTGGCCGGTGGAACCGGAGGTGTAGATCACATAAGCCAGGTTGTCGCCGTGCAGGTGCAGGCCTGGCGCGTGGCTTGGCCAGCTGTCCAGGTGCAACTGGTCAAGGGCAATAGCGCTGACGCCGTCGACTTGCGGCAAGTTGGCCAGCCTACCGCTGTTGCTCAGCAGCAGGCTGGCCTGGCAATCGCGCAGCATGTAGGCCAGGCGTTCGGCCGGGTAGTCGACATCAAGCGGCACATAGGCACCGCCTGCCTTTAGGATCGCCAGCAGACCGACCAGCAGTTGCGGCGAGCGCTCCACAGCGATGGCCACGCAGCAGTCGGGGCCGACGCCTTTGTCGCGCAGGTAATGAGCCAGGCGGTTGGCTTGTTGGTGCAGCTCAGCGTAATTCAGGCTGCCGCCTTCCCATACCAACGCACTGCGCTCAGGGGTCTGACGCGCCTGTTCATTGAGTTGCTCGACCACCAGGCGCTGCGGTGCCGGCGCCGGCGCCTGCCCCCAGGCCAGCAATTGTTGGCGCCCTTGCTCATCCAGCAAAGCGACGTCGCCCAGGGCCAGTTGCGGGTCTGCGCACACTTGCTCGAGCAGCGCCAGCAGGTGCTGGGCCAGGCGGGTGACGGTATCTTGGGTGAACAGCTCGGCGGCGTAGTCGAAGGCCAGGCTCAGGCGGCCCAAGTGGTCTTCCTCGCTGTGCAGCTGCAGGTCGAACTTGGCTTCGCGGCTATGCCACGGCAACTCTTCTGCCAGCAGGCCCGGCAGGCGGCGCAAGGCCGAGAGGTCGCGCTGCTGGTGGTTGAACATGACCTGGAACAGGCCCTGCTCACGGGCGTCGGGCAACGCTTCGAGCAATTGCTCGAACGGCAGGTCCTGGTGGGCCTGGGCATCGAGGCTCGCTTGGCGTACCTGAGCCAGCAGTTGCGTGAACGGCAGGCGGCCGTCGAGCTGCGCTCGCAGCACCTGGGTGTTGATGAAGAAACCGACCATGCCCTGGGTTTCCTGGCGCGGGCGGTTGGCATTGGGCACGCCGACACGGATGTCGTGCTGGCCGGTGTAGCGGTGCAGCAGGCCCTGCCAGGCTGCCAGCAGCACCATGAACAAGCTGGCCTGATGTTCGCCGGCCAGGCCCTTGAGTGCTTCGCTCAGCTTGGCCGGTACTTTGACACTCAAGCGTGCGGCGCGGTTTGCCTGCTGGCTGGAACGCGGCTGGTCCGGGTGCAGGTCGAGCACCGGCAGCGCATCACCCAGCCGGGCTTTCCAGTATTCAAGCTGGCGCGCGCTTTCGCCTTGGGCCAACCATTGGCGCTGCCAGTTGCCATAGTCGGCGTAACCCAGTGGTAAAGGCGCCAGCGAAGCCTCAAGGCCCTGGCAGCGGGCGGCATACAGTTTGGCGAATTCGTCGAGCAGGATGTTCAGCGACCAGCCATCGGCGACGATGTGGTGCAAGGTCACCCACAGCTGATGGTCTTCGTCACCCAGCCGCACCAGGGTCACGCGCAGCAACGGGCCCTGGCCCAGGTCGAACGGGAGCTGTGCTTCGGCTTCACGGCGCTCGGCCACGTCGGTGGCCGGCAGCCCTTGCAGGTCCTGGTGCCGCAGGGTGAACGCCTGCTGAGGCACGATGCGCTGCAATGCTTGGCCGTGTTCTTCGCTAAACACGGTGCGCAACGACTCGTGGCGCGCCACCAGCGCCTGGAATGCGGCATCCAGCGCAGCTTCGTCCAGCTCGCCGCGCAGGTGCAGGCCGGCAGGTATGTTGTAGGCCGCCGACTGCGGCGCCAGCTGCCACAGCAGCCAAAGGCGGTTTTGCGCCAACGACTGCGGCAGGGCCTGCCCACGGTCAAGGCGGGCAATGGTCGCCTTTTCGCCACCACCCTGGGCAAGGATTGCCGCCACGGCAGCGCTGTACTGCGCCAGGGTCGGTGCTTCGAACAGCGTGCGCAGGCCCAGCGCAATTCCCAGCTCATCGGCCAGGCGCGCAGTCACCTGGGTGGCGGCAATGGAGTTGCCGCCCAGCAGCAGGAAGTGGTCATCGGCGGCGACTGATTCGGCTTTGAGCACCTCGCACCAGAGGGCCGCGATGCGTGCCTGCAGGCCGTCGCCGGCAGCGGCAGTTTCACCGGTTTCGACGGGCGTCGGGAAGCGGGCATAGCAGTCCAGGCTGCCATCGTCCATGCGCAGGCGGCAGGCCGATCGCTGCAGCTTGCCGCTGGAGGTCTTGGGCAATGCCCCCGGGTTGAGCAGCAGGACCACAGCAGGCGCCTGGCGGCAGGCGTCGGCGACGACCTGGCGCAGCGTCTTGATCAGCGCCTCGGGGGTGGACGCTTTCTGCACGTTACGGCTGATTTCCACCGCTACACCGATCCCCTCTTCACCCTGGTCGTCCACGGCAAATACCGCTACACGGCCCTTGCGCAGCACATCGACTTCACGTTCCAGGGTTTTTTCCAGGTCCTGCGGATAGAGGTTCTGGCCACGGACGATCAGCATGTCTTTCAGGCGCCCGGTGACGAACACTTCACCTTCACGCATGAAGCCCAGGTCACCGGTACGCAGCCACCTCTGGCCGTCCATTTCGACAAAGGTCCGAGCGCTGGCCTCAGGGTTGCGCCAGTAGCCCGAAGCGATGCTGGGGCCAGCGGCCCAGATTTCGCCAACCCGATTGTCACTCAGCACGTCCAGGCACTGCGGCTCGACGATACGTACCGCATGCCCTGGCTGCGGGTAGCCGCAGCTCATCAGCACGCTGCCCTTGCCGGCTTCTGCACGGTTGGCGGCGAAGGCGTCGCCGTCGAGTTCCAGCGCGCCGATGCCTTGGCCACGGCGGCTGCCGCTGACGAACAAGGTGGCCTCGGCCAGGCCATAGCTGGCAAAGAAACTGCTGGGCGTGAAACCGCAGGGGGCGAACTTCTCGGCGAAGGTGTCCAGGCTGTCCTGGCGGATCGGCTCGGAGCCGGAATAGGCCACACGCCAGCGGCTCAGGTCGAGGCTGGCCAGGGCCGCCTCACTGACCCGCTCGCTGCACAGGCGGTAGGCAAAGTCCGGCCCGCCGCTGATGGTCCCGCCGTATTCGCTGATCGCCTGCAGCCAGCGCTGCGGCCGCGCGAGGAAGTAACCTGGCGACATCAACACACACGGTACGCCACTGAAGATGGGCTGCAGCAGCCCGCCGATCAGGCCCATGTCGTGGTACAGCGGCAACCAGCTGACGATCACATCGTCGGGGTTGAGGTCGATGCCAAACCCATGGCGGATCAACTGCTCGTTGGCCACCAGGTTGCCGTGGCTGACCTGCACACCCTTGGGCAGCGCGGTGGAGCCGGAGGTGTACTGGAGGAAGGCGATGTCGTCGCCGGCCAGCGCCGGTTCGCGCCAGTCATTGGCCAGGGCCGGGTCCAGGCCATCCACCGTCAGCAGCTCAGGGGCGCTGTCTGCGGCGAGTGCTTGCAGGCCCTGCAGGCTGTCGTGCAGCGCTGCGACGGTCAGCAGCAGGCGGGGCTCGGCGTCATCGATGATCGACAGCAGGCGCTCCTGGTGATGCTGGCGCGAAGACTCCGGCGGGTAGGCCGGCACAGCGATGACACCGGCATACAGGCAGCCGAAGAACGCCGCCACATAGTCCGGCCCGCTGGGGAACAGCAGCACGGCGCGGTCACCGAACGCGGCGCGGGCCTGCAAGGCTGCTGCGATGGTGCGCGCACGCATGTCCAGGTCCCGATAGCTGAGCACCGCCTGCTCGCCGGGGGCATCGGCCAAAAAGCGCAAGGCGATGCGGTCAGGGGTGTGCGCAGCACGTTGCGCCAGGGCCTGGACCAGCGAGAGCGGGAGTTCGAAGGCGTCCATCATGGGGTGTTCCTGCCAGTGTCTGGGTAAGTCGGGCCGGCTGCCCCGCGTGGTTGGGCGGGCAGCGTCCGGCGGCCGGATGTACACAGGGGAACGGATGGGCAGCGCAAGAAATTACCGGGATGTCGCAGCGACCAGGCGCACGGAAAGTGACGCGCATCACGATCGCCTGCTTAGAACTTAAACTAATAGATACTCATTAACTTTCGTATTTGACAATCATTATCATTCTGAATAATTTGTCGCACGTCGTAGGAAGCTTCCCCATGTGGGGTGCTCCTATTCCCCTCTGTGACAAGGTGATTTCCATGGCGGAACAACTATCCACAAGTAAGTGCGATTCACCATTACTCCAGGCATTCGTCGACAACCGCAGTATCCTGGTCAAGATCGCAGCCCGCATTACCGGCTGCCGCTCACGGGCCGAAGACGTGGTGCAGGACGCTTTCTTCCGGCTCGGCGCCGCCCCCCAGATCACCTCGTCGTTCAAGGCCCAGCTCAGCTACCTGTTCCAGATCGTGCGCAACCTGGCCATCGACCATTACCGCAAACAGGCGATGGAGCTGAAGTATTCAGGCAGCGAAGAGGAAGGCTTGAACGTGGTCATCCAGAATGCCTCGCCCGAAGCCACGCACATCAACCTGGCGGCCCTCGAGCACATTGCCGAGGCGCTCAACGAGCTACCCCAGCGCACCCGTTACGCTTTCGAGATGTACCGCCTGCACGGCGTGCCGCAGAAAGACATCGCCAAGGAGCTGGGTGTGTCGCCCACGCTGGTCAACTTCATGATCCGTGATGCGCTGGTACATTGCCGCAAGACCGCCAGCCGGCAGGTCTGAAGCAGCTGCAAGCTTCAAGCTACAAGCTACAAGCTACAAGATGGATCAGCGGCGACGCGCCCCTCTCTTGCAGCTTGAAGCTTGAAGCTCGAAGCTCGAAGCCCCCCCTAAGCCAGCCTGCAACGATCGAAAAACCGCTCCCGCCCCAGAATCATCAACGCTGCGCGCTTGTGCGGAAAATCGAACTCCTTGTCGCAATGGAAGCACTGGTCGTGCATGTAGCCGATCATCTTGCCATTGTCGGCACGGGGCTCGGCCACCACCCGCTGGGTGCGAGGGTCATCCAGAAACAGGTAATGCACCAGCGCCGACAGCCAGCTGGCGACCTTGTGCGGACCGCGATGCGCCTGCTCACCCACCAGCATGTGGATGCCGCGGTCGTAGTCGTCAGCTTGATAGAACGGCGCGATGCGGTCTTCCTTGGCCCAATAAGCCTCGAAGTAGGCAAATGGCTGATCGTCGAAACAGCCGATCAAGGTCACGGTGTGCGGGTCGGCGTCCAGCTTGGCCAGGTATTCCCGGTGCTGCTCCAGCGACCCGCCCTCCTGCCAGAACTGCTCCACACGCGGGTTGTTTTGCCAGCGATTGAAGCGCTCCAGGTCCTGGTCGATCTCCAGGGTGCGCAGCGACACCCAACTCCCCAGGCGCGCATCGAAGCGCCGATACACCTCGCCATGGGGCTTGGGTGCGCGGCGCGGGTGGCGCTTGCCATTGCTGATCTGCATCTGTTGTGGGTATGCGCCGCTGACCAACTGGCCAAGCCAAGGCTGTGGCAACTGCCAGAACATAGCGCGCTCGCACAGGTACACGCCTGGCTGTTCCGTGCTGAGCAACAGGCCGCTGGCGAGGGTCTCAGGTACAGGCTGGGGCAGGTGCCAGGCAAGGCGCTGACAGGCTGGATCCCGCGACAACAACCAGTAACAGGCGGCCCACAGGGCCTGCTGTGGGCGTTCGGGGCATAGGCGTTCAATATGCACCGCCAGGGTAGCAGCTGGCGCCAGGCGCACCTGGATCAGCGGGTGACCCTCCAGGGTCAGGCTCAACCAGCAATCGCCCTCTTCAGCGCTCAGGCTGCGCCAGCGAGGCTGTGACAAGGGCTGAGAAGCGGCATCGAACGGCATGGTCAGGGCTCACAGAAAATGAAAGAAAGGCTCACTTCTGAAAACGTCACTGCAATCGGGGAATTTAGTCATGGGGGGCTTCGACGGTGATCCGGTAAGGCTGGAAGATGCGGGCCAGTTCGCCGGTATCACGCAGGTGGCGCAGCAGCGCGGCCAATTGCGCATCGCTGATAGGCGCGCCGGGGCGCAGCAAAGCATAGTGATGGTAGACCTGGTCGATGCGCGTGGAGGCGATCAACCGGCTGTGACTGGCCGGGTTGCGCGCCAGGAAATCACTGAGGTAAGAGCGCGTTACCAGCGCGATGTCGGCTCGGCCAGCCTGGACCATCAGCAGGTTGCTGTCGTGCGAATAGGTCAGCGTGGCGTTGTAGGTCTTGCGCAGGTAGTTGGGGTCCGGGTTGAAACGGGCGAATGCATAGTGGTAGCCGTTGAACAGCGCCAGGCGCTTGCCGGCGAGATCATCGAAATAGTGCTGGTCCCGGCCATCGGCCTGTTTGGCCACGAACACCTCGGCATCTTCCAGGCCCATGTCCACCGCCTGATGCGGTATCCGTTGCCAGCCCCACTGCGGGTTTTCGAAGATGGCCATATCGGTGCGGCCTTGCTGGAAATCGCCAAAGCGCCGCTGAATCGATGTGGGCACCAGCACGAAACGATAATCTTGCTGCAGACGGTTCAACGCTTCGACCAGTTGCGGCAGCAGCCCGGTGTCAGCCCCCTGCTCGGGGCGAACCGTATAAGGCGGGAAATGCGCAGCACCGATCTTTACCTCGATGGCATCGGCAGCCCAGACCGGAGCCGCCAGCCATACTGCGGCCAGCATCAACAGGGTGGTCAAAGCCTTCCGGCCGGGCGCTGGAGTCAAGACGGACACTCATCACGGTTCATACCTGGATGCGCCTAAGCTAGGCGTTTTCCTGGCAAGGCACAACTGCTGGTTATGCCAAAGTGAGGGCATTTTGCCAGGGGATGCCGTGACGCCGGACATTGGCTACGCTGCTTTGGCATGTATGGCGAGGGAGCCTGGTATGGGCCACTGGTTGGTGATCGACCTGGAAGCCACCACCGACGACGGTGGCTGGCCGGTGACGGAGATGGAAATCATTGAAATCGGCGCCAGCCTGGTGACCCGTGAAGGCCGCGAAGTGGACCACTTCCAGCGCTTCGTGCGGCCCAGGCGGCGGCCGCAACTGACGCCGTTCTGCCGCGAACTGACGCACATCAGCCAGGCCAATGTGGATAGCGCAGCGCCATTTCCCGAGGTATGGGCGCGTTTCGAACGCTGGTTGGGGCACCATCGCGGGCAATTGCAGGCCTGGGTCAGCTGGGGTGATTACGACCGCCAGCAGTTACTGCAGGAATGGCAGCAACATGAGCTCGACAGCCTGTTGCGCGACCTGCCGCATATCAACCTCAAGCAGCGCTTCGCCAAGGCTCGTCATCTGCAGCGTCCGACGGGCCTGAACGGTGCCCTGCAACTGGCCGGTATGCATTTTTGCGGGCAACAGCACCGGGCGCTGGAGGATGCCCGCAATACCGCGCGGCTATTGCCCTTGAGCCTGCCGGGCATTTGAGCTCTGGGCCGCCTGAAAGCAGATGACGGGGCGGATGGGCTTGGGCATACTGGCCAGCCCTTTTTCATCCCCTCTTTTTCAGGAGTCGCCCCATGTTCAAGGTCAACGAGTACTTCGATGGTACCGTCAAGTCGATCGCCTTCGAAGGCACTGAAGGCCCGGCCACCGTCGGCGTCATGGCACCGGGCGAATACGAGTTCGGCACCGCCAAGCGCGAAATCATGCACGTGGTTTCCGGTGCGCTGACCGTGAAGCTGCCGGGCAGCGACAACTGGGAAACCTTCAACGCCGGCGACAAGTTCAATGTGGCCGCCGACAGCAAGTTCCAGCTGAAAGTGGCGGTGGATACCGCCTACCTGTGCGAGTATCGCGACTGATCTGTTGCTGCACACACGGTCGCTTGTAGGAGCGGCCTTGTGTCGCGAAAGGGCTGCGAAGCGGCCCCAGGATTCAGCAGCGCAACAACAATTGCTGGGTCTGCTTCGCAGCCCTTTCCGACCGGTCCGGCGCCCCGGCAAGGCCGCTCCTACAGGTAGTCAGCCTCTGAGGAACCCCGCTACCTTCTCAGCCGCCGCCTGCAAATGCTGCTCATGGCTGAACCCCGAAGCCTTCAGCGGTTTCAGATCATGATCGCCTGCCACCAGCCAGCTCACCTCGATCGACGGTGACAACGCATACCCCTGCACGGCTTCACGATTACCCAGCGCATCCCGCTCGCCCTGCACGATCAAAGCAGGCGTCTGCAAGCCCGCCAAATGCTCGACCCGTGGTTTTTCCGGTTTGCCCACGGCATAGAACGGATAGCCCAGGCACACCAGCGCGTCAGCACCCAACTCGTCGGCCAGCAGGCTGGCCATGCGCCCGCCCATTGACTTGCCGCCAATCGCCAGCTTGCCCGTGACCAAAGGTCGCACCTGCCGGTACACCTCGCGCCAGCATTCGAGCAACACCTTCTGTGGGTTGGGTGGCCGCTTGCCACCCCCTGCCCTGCGCTCGGCCATGTAGGGAAACTCGAAGCGAACCACCCCTACGCCAAGCGCCGCCAGCCTTTGCGCCATTTCATCCATGAACCCGCTGTCCATCGGCGCGCCAGCGCCATGGGCCAGGATCAGGCACGCCGCAGCACTGCCATCTTGCTGATTCTGCGCCGGATTGCAGTGCAAGCCTGGAACATTTCCGATCTTCGCCCATTGATCCCCGTCAATACCGGCACGTTGCCCATTAATCATGCTTGCCTCGCTGTAAAGCCTGCCAATAACCGTGGATGGGAACCCATACATGAACACAACCAGCAGTACCGCCTATAACTACAAGGTGGTCCGCCAATTCGCCATCATGACGGTGGTGTGGGGAATCGTCGGGATGGGGCTCGGCGTCTTCATCGCCGCCCAGCTCGCCTGGCCTTCCCTGAACTTCGACCTCCCCTGGACCAGCTTCGGCCGCCTGCGCCCACTGCATACCAATGCAGTTATCTTCGCGTTCGGCGGCTGCGCTCTGTTCGCCACCTCCTATTATTCGGTGCAACGCACCTGCCAGACCACCCTCTTCGCACCAGGGCTGGCCGCGTTCACCTTCTGGGGTTGGCAACTGGTCATCCTGCTGGCGGCCATTACCTTGCCGCTGGGTTACACCAGTTCCAAGGAATACGCCGAGCTGGAATGGCCGATCGACATCCTGATCACCATCGTCTGGGTCTGCTACGCCATCGTGTTCTTCGGCACTTTGATCAAGCGCACCACCAAGCATATCTATGTCGGCAACTGGTTCTTCGGTGCCTTCATCCTGACCGTAGCCATGTTGCACATCATCAACAACCTGGAACTGCCGGTCAGCCTGACCAAGTCGTACTCGGTCTACGCCGGGGCCACCGACGCCATGGTGCAGTGGTGGTACGGCCACAACGCCGTGGGCTTCTTCCTCACTGCAGGCTTCCTGGGGATGATGTACTACTACGTGCCCAAGCAGGCCGAACGCCCGGTGTATTCCTATCGCCTGTCGATCGTCCACTTCTGGGCGCTGATCACCCTGTACATCTGGGCCGGTCCCCACCACCTGCACTACACCGCGTTGCCCGACTGGGCGCAGTCGCTGGGCATGGTGATGTCGCTGATCCTGCTGGCCCCCAGCTGGGGCGGCATGATCAACGGCATGATGACCCTGTCAGGTGCCTGGCACAAACTGCGCAGCGACCCGATCCTGCGCTTTCTCGTGGTGTCACTGGCGTTCTACGGCATGTCCACCTTCGAAGGCCCGATGATGGCCATCAAGACGGTCAACGCCCTGTCCCACTACACCGACTGGACCATCGGCCACGTGCATGCCGGTGCCCTCGGCTGGGTAGCGATGATCTCCATCGGCGCGCTGTACCACACCATTCCGCAAGTGTTCGGCAAGGCACGCATGTACAGCATCGGCCTGATCAACGCGCACTTCTGGCTGGCGACCATCGGCACCGTGCTGTACATCGCCTCGATGTGGGTCAACGGCATCGCCCAAGGCCTGATGTGGCGCGCGGTGAACAGCGACGGCACGCTCACCTACTCGTTCGTGGAAACCCTGGTGGCCAGCCACCCGGGCTTCATCGTGCGTTTCGTCGGTGGCGCGATCTTCCTCAGTGGCATGTTCCTGATGGCCTGGAACACTTGGCGCACCGTACGTGCACCGGCCACCGAGGCCGCCCCTGCCAACGCCCAGCTGGCCTGAGGAGACCTGCCTGATGAAACATGAAGTCATCGAAAAAAACGTCGGCCTGCTGGCCCTGTTGATGGTGTTCGCCGTCAGCATCGGCGGCCTGACCCAGATCGTCCCGCTGTTCTTCCAGGACGTCACCAACAAGCCGGTCGAAGGCATGAAGCCTTACACCGCGCTGCAGCTTGAAGGCCGCGATATCTATATCCGCGAAGGTTGCGTGGGCTGCCACTCGCAGATGATCCGCCCGTTCCGCGCCGAGACCGAACGGTACGGCCACTACTCGGTGGCCGGTGAAAGTGTGTGGGACCACCCGTTCCTGTGGGGCTCCAAACGCACCGGCCCGGACCTGGCCCGGGTCGGCGGGCGCTACTCAGACGACTGGCACCGCGCGCACCTGTACAACCCGCGCAACGTGGTGCCGGAGTCGAAGATGCCGTCCTACCCATGGCTCGTCGCCCAGCAGGTCGACAACAGCCACACCGACACCAAGATGCGCACCCTGCGCACCCTGGGGGTGCCGTACACCGACCAGGACATTGCCGGTGCGCGTGATGCGGTCAAGGGCAAGACCGAGATGGACGCCCTGGTCGCCTACCTGCAGGTGCTCGGCACCGCGATCAAGAACAAGAGGTGAGTGCGATGGAAATGGATATCGGCATGATCCGCGGCGTGGGCACCCTGGTGGTGATGATTGCCTTCATCGGCCTTTCGCTGTGGGTTTTCAACCGCCGTCGCGACCATGATTTCGCCGAAGCGCGCCTGCTGCCTTTCGTCGACGACCGCCTGCCCCCTGCCGGGCAGGACACTGGCATGAGGAGTAATCCCCAATGACTACCTTCTGGAGTACGTACATCTGCGTACTGACCATCGGCAGCCTGATCGGGCTGACCTGGCTGCTGCTGTCGACCCGCAAGGGCCAGAGCAGCAATACCACCGACCAGACCATGGGGCACAGCTTCGACGGCATCGAGGAGTATGACAATCCGCTGCCCAAGTGGTGGTTCTGGCTGTTCGTCGGCACCCTGGTGTTCGCAGTCGGCTACCTGATTCTCTACCCGGGCCTGGGCAACTGGAAGGGCATCCTGCCCGGCTACGAGAATGGTTGGACCGGCGTGAACGAATGGCAGAAGGAAATGGACAAGGCCGACGCCAGATTCGGCCCGATCTTCGCCAAGTATGCAGCCATGCCAGTCGAGGAAGTGGCCAAGGACCCGCAGGCATTGAAGATGGGCGGCCGCCTGTTCGCCTCCAACTGCTCGGTATGTCACGGCTCGGACGCCAAAGGCGCCTATGGTTTCCCCAACCTGACCGACAATGACTGGCGCTGGGGCGGCGAGCCCGAAACCATCAAGGCGTCGATCATGAATGGCCGCCACGGCGTGATGCCGGCCTGGGCTGAGGTGATCGGCGAACAGGGCGTGGCGGATGTGGCCGCCTACGTGCTGACGAACCTTGATGGCCGCAGCCTGCCGGAAGGCGCCAAGGCTGATGTGGCCAAGGGCAAGGAGATCTTCGCCGGCAACTGCGTGGCCTGCCACGGGCCCGAGGGCAATGGCACCCCAGCCATGGGCGCACCTAACCTGAACCATCCGCAGGCGTTCATCTACGGTTCGAGCTTTGCCCAACTGCAGCAGACCATCCGCTATGGCCGCCAGGGGCAAATGCCGGCCCAGGTGGAAATTCAGGGCAATGACAAGGTGCATTTGCTGGCGGCTTATGTGTACAGCCTTTCGCAGGGTGACATGACTGAAACCGTGACTGCCAAGTAACAACCCGGGGTTGCTCTGCAGCCCATTCGCCGGCTTGCCGGCGATTGGGCCGCAAAGCGGCCCCGGCACCTCCCCGCCCCTAGCCCCGCCTTGCACCCCCTCCGAACAGAACTAAGCTTGTTGCCACAGTGGCCTTCGCTGTCAATCCAGCGAAGCAGACGCGGTGCATCGCCTGACGCCGCCTGGAAAAAAAGCTTGACCGATCGATCAGAAAAAGGTGAAAAACGGTACACATTACAAATATTTATTTGTGTACAATCGCCCAGACCCTATTGCCGCGGGACACCGGCAACAGGGCCCGGGCACGGGTCGGCGCAGGGCTCCTTGCGTTGCCATAACCCTGGCGGTTATCGATACTGGCGCCGATTTTTCAACCAACA
This sequence comes from Lelliottia jeotgali, assembly GCF_977070485.1. Taxonomy (NCBI): domain Bacteria; kingdom Pseudomonadati; phylum Pseudomonadota; class Gammaproteobacteria; order Enterobacterales; family Enterobacteriaceae; genus Lelliottia; species Lelliottia jeotgali. The sequence continues at coordinate 166,950 of NZ_CDRVFO010000005.1, read as the reverse complement.
AGAACACCAAAACCGTGGAACCTTAGAATGAGCACAGCAATCAGTCCGACTGCTTATAACTATAAGGTCGTCCGCCAGTTCGCCATCATGACGGTGGTCTGGGGGATCCTTGGCATGGGCCTGGGCGTTTTCATCGCCTCGCAGCTGGTGTGGCCGCAACTGAACCTGGACCTGCCCTGGACCAGCTTCGGCCGCCTGCGCCCCTTGCATACCAACCTGGTCATCTTCGCCTTCGGCGGCTGTGCGTTGTTCGGCACCAGCTACTACGTGGTGCAGCGAACCTGCCAGACCCGGCTGATCTCCGACAGCATGGCTGCCTTCACCTTCTGGGGTTGGCAGGCCGTCATCGTCGGTGCGCTGATCACCTTGCCGATGGGCTACACCACCACCAAGGAATACGCCGAGCTCGAGTGGCCACTGGCGATCCTGCTGGCCATCGTCTGGGTCACCTACGGGCTGGTGTTCTTCGGCACCATCGTCAAGCGCAAGACCAAGCACATCTACGTCGGCAACTGGTTCTACGGCGCCTTCATCGTGGTTACCGCGATGCTGCACATCGTCAACCACATCTCGCTGCCGGTAAGCCTGTTCAAGTCCTACTCGGCCTACTCCGGCGCCACCGACGCGATGATCCAGTGGTGGTACGGCCACAACGCCGTGGGCTTCTTCCTCACCACGGGCTTTCTGGGGATGATGTACTACTTCGTGCCCAAGCAGGCCGAGCGGCCGATCTACTCGTATCGCCTGTCGATCGTCCACTTCTGGGCACTGATCACCCTGTACATCTGGGCAGGCCCGCACCACCTGCACTACACCGCGCTGCCCGACTGGGCGCAGTCGCTGGGCATGGTGATGTCGATCATCCTCCTGGCGCCGAGCTGGGGCGGCATGATCAACGGCATGATGACCCTGTCCGGTGCCTGGCACAAACTGCGCACCGACCCGATCCTGCGCTTCCTCGTGGTATCGCTGGCGTTCTACGGCATGTCCACCTTCGAAGGCCCGATGATGGCCATCAAGACCGTGAACTCGCTGTCGCACTACACCGACTGGACCATCGGCCACGTACACGCTGGCGCGCTCGGCTGGGTGGCGATGATCTCGATCGGCGCCGTGTACCACATGATCCCGCGCCTGTATGGCCGCGATCAGATGCACAGCGTGGGCCTGATCAACGCGCACTTCTGGCTGGCGACCATCGGCACCGTGCTGTACATCGCCTCGATGTGGGTCAACGGCATCACCCAAGGCCTGATGTGGCGCGCCATCAACGATGACGGCACGCTGACCTACTCCTTCGTCGAAGCCCTGCAGGCCAGCCACCCGGGCTACATCGTCCGCGCCCTGGGCGGTGCGTTCTTCGCCTCCGGCATGCTGCTGATGGCTTACAACGTGTTGCGCACCGTACGCGCCGCCAACCCGGCAGAAGCGGATGAAGCCGCCAAGATCGTTGTTGTGGGAGCCCACTGATGAAGCATGAAGCTGTCGAGAAGAACATCGGCCTGCTGGCCTTCTTCATGGTCATCGCCGTGAGCGTCGGTGGCCTCACCCAGATCGTCCCGCTGTTCTTCCAGGACGTCACCAACAAACCCGTCGAAGGCATGAAGCCGCGCACCGCGCTGGAAGTCGAAGGCCGTGACATCTACATCCGCGAAGGTTGCGTGGGCTGCCACTCGCAGATGATCCGCCCGTTCCGCGCTGAAACCGAGCGCTACGGCCACTACTCGGTGGCCGGTGAAAGCGTGTGGGATCACCCGTTCCTGTGGGGCTCCAAGCGCACCGGCCCGGACCTGGCCCGCGTCGGCGGCCGCTACTCCGATGATTGGCACCGCGCGCACCTGTACAACCCGCGCAACGTCGTGCCGGAGTCGAAGATGCCGGCCTACCCGTGGCTGGTGGAGAACACGCTCGACGGCAAAGACACCGCGAAGAAGCTGGAAGTGCTGCGTACCCTGGGCACGCCGTACACCGATGCCGATATCGCCGGTGCCCGCGACGCGGTCAAGGGCAAGACCGAAATGGACGCACTGGTCGCGTACCTGCAGGGTCTTGGCACCATCATCAAAAGCAAACGGTGACGCTGATGGATATCGGGATGATTCGCGGCCTGGGCACCGTCGTGGTGATGGTGGCCTTCGTGGGCCTGGCGCTGTGGGTGTTCAACCCACGGCGCAAGCAGGAGTTCGACGAGGCAACCCAACTGCCGTTCGCCGATGACCCCGAGGCCAAAACGCACGTCGAGCAAGCGCAAGCAAAAGCTTCTGGGAGCAAACAACAATGACAACCTTCTGGAGTCTGTACGTCACCGTCCTGACCCTGGGCACCATCTTCGCGTTGACCTGGCTACTGCTGTCGACCCGCAAGGGCCAGCGCGAAGAGGTCACCGACGAAACCGTCGGGCATGCCTTCGATGGCATCGAGGAATATGACAACCCGCTGCCCAAATGGTGGTTCTGGCTGTTCGTCGGCACCATCATTTTCGCCCTCGGCTACCTGGTGCTGTACCCGGGCCTGGGCAACTGGAAAGGCGTGCTGCCCGGGTATTCGTACCTGGATAACGACAAGCAGACCGAGTTCACCAACGGTCAGCCCGGTTGGACCGGCGTGCACGAGTGGGAAAAGGAAATGGCCAAGGCCGATGCCCGCTTCGGGCCGATCTTCGCCAAGTACGCGGCCATGCCTATCGAAGAAGTGGCCAAGCAGCCGCAAGCACTGAAGATGGGTGCGCGGCTGTTCGCATCCAACTGCTCGGTGTGCCACGGCTCCGACGCCAAGGGCGCCTACGGTTTCCCCAACCTCACCGACAACGACTGGCGCTGGGGCGGCGAGCCGGAAACCATCAAGGCCAGCATCATGGGTGGCCGCCATGGCGTGATGCCGGCGTGGGCGGAGGTGATCGGCGAGCAAGGCGTGGCCGACGTTTCGGCCTTCGTCATCAGCAAGCTCGATGGTCGCAGCCTGCCCGAAGGCGCCAAGGCCGATGTCGAGAACGGGCAGAAGATCTTCGCCGCCAACTGCGTGGCGTGCCATGGCCCTGAAGGCAAGGGCACACCCGCCATGGGCGCACCGAACCTGACTCACCCGCAGGCGTTCATCTACGGTTCGAGCTTCGCTCAGTTGCAACAGACCATCCGTTATGGTCGCCAGGGGCAGATGCCGGCGCAGGAGCAACTGCAGGGCAATGACAAAGTGCACCTGCTGGCGGCTTATGTGTACAGCCTGTCGCATCAGGAGCAGGAGCCTGAAAAGGCCGAGTGATGCCTGCACCGGCCCTATCGCCGGCAAGCCGGTTCCCGCACCTTGTGGGAGCCGGCTTGCCGGCGAAAGGGCCGGTAGATTCAGCGCTAGCTGACCTGGATCAATTGACACCCGCCTTAACACGACTAACACCACGAAACCAACGCGACTAAAGGTCGCATGGCGACCCCGGCGTGCCATCAGCGGCGTATCATGGGTCGCAGCGTTAGCAGAACGCGCGAGACTGCGGCCGGCACGCACTGGCCGCGGCATTTCTCCACTGCCGTGGGACTTGATGATGAGCAAGCAAATTCCGGTACATGACGTTACCCCGCCTGCCAGCAAAGGGAAGGATTCCGTCGACCTCTACGCCTCTCGCGAGAAAATCTACACCCGCGCCTTCACCGGCCTGTTCCGCAGATTGCGGATGGTCGGCGGGGCAGCGCTGTTCCTTTTGTACTTCGGCACTGTCTGGCTGAACTGGGGCGGCCATCAGGCGGTATGGTGGAACCTGCCCGAACGCAAGTTCTACATCTTCGGCACCACCATCTGGCCGCAAGACTTCATCCTGCTCTCGGGCATCCTCATCGTCGCCGCCTTCGGCCTGTTCTTCGTTACCGTGTATGCCGGCCGCGTGTGGTGCGGCTACACCTGCCCGCAAAGCGTGTGGACGTGGATCTTCATGTGGTGCGAGAAGGTCACCGAAGGCGACCGCAATCAGCGCATGAAGCTTGACCGGGCCCCGATGAGCGCCAACAAGTTCCTGCGCAAGTTCACCAAGCACAGCCTGTGGCTGCTGATCGGCTTCGTCACCGGCATGACCTTCGTCGGCTACTTCTCGCCGATTCGCGAACTGGTCATCGAATTCTTCACAGGCCAGGCCGATGGCTGGGCCTACTTCTGGGTCGGCTTCTTCACCTTGGCCACCTACGGTAACGCCGGCTGGCTGCGCGAGCAGGTGTGCGTGTACATGTGCCCCTACGCACGTTTCCAGAGCGTGATGTTCGACAAGGACACCTTGATCGTCTCCTACGACCCGCGCCGCGGTGAAACCCGCGGCCCGCGCAAGAAGGACGCGGACTACAAGGCCCAGGGTCTGGGCGACTGCATCGACTGCACCATGTGCGTACAGGTCTGCCCCACCGGCATCGACATCCGCGACGGGCTGCAGATCGAGTGCATCGGCTGCGCCGCCTGCATCGACGCGTGCGACAGCATCATGGACAAGATGAACTACCCCAAAGGCCTGATCAGCTACACCACCGAGCACAACCTGTCGGGGCAAAAGACCCACATGCTGCGCCCAAGGCTGATCGGCTACGCACTGGTACTGCTGGTGATGATCGGCGCCCTGGCCACCGCCTTCGCCACCCGCTCGCTGGTGGGCTTCGACGTTAGCAAGGACCGCGTGCTGTACCGCGAGAACGCCCAGGGGCGGATCGAGAACGTGTACAGCCTCAAGGTCATGAACAAGGACCAGCGTGACCACGTCTACGTGCTGGACGCCGCTGGTCTGCCTGATCTGCGGCTCGAAGGCCAGCGGGAAATCCGCGTGGCCGCCGGCGATATCGTCAGCCTGCCGGTGCAGTTGTCGGTCGCCCCCGAGAAACTGCCCTCGACCACCAACGAAATCACCTTCACCCTCAAGAGCGCCGATGACAGCGCTGCCGAGGTCGAAGCCAAGAGCCGCTTCATCGGCCCACAGATCCGCTGAGAGAGAACGCGAACCATGCCTGCCGCCACCGCCACCAGCCCTTGGTACAAGCACCTCTGGCCCTGGATCATCATCGGCATCCTCACCACCTCGGTGTGCCTGAGCCTGACCATGGTCAGCATCGCCGTGAACAACCCCGACAACCTGGTCAACGACAACTACTACGAGGCTGGCAAAGGCATCAACCGCTCGCTGGACCGTGAATTGCTGGCGCAGAACCTGGGCTTGAAGGCCAGCGTGCACCTGGACGAGCTGACAGGCGAAGTGGACCTGCGCCTGGCCGGCAGCAGCAACCCGCAGAGCCTGGAGCTGAACCTGATTTCACCCACCCAGCCAGAAAAGGATCGCAAGGTGCTGCTGAGCCGGGTCGAGGCAGGGCGCTATGTGGGGCAACTGGAAGACAAGGTCGACGGGCGCCGCTTTGTCGAGCTGCTGGGTAGCGAAAGCGGCCAGGTGTGGCGCTTGTTCGAGGAGGAAAAAGTGGCGCATGGTGTGACCTTGCAGTTGGGCGATGAAGCCATCCAGGGCGCTGAACACTTGTAGGAGCGCCCCTTTCGCGACACAAGGCCGCTCCTACAGGGGAACGCGCCGGCCAGCCGATATATGTAAGGCAATGATGTGATGACCCAGCCCACCCCCTGCTACCACTGCGCCCTGCCCGTCCCCGCCGGCAGCCGCTTCACCGCCGTGGTCCTCGGCCAGCCCCGGCACTTCTGCTGTCCCGGCTGCCAGGCAGTGGCCGAGTCGATCGTCGCCGGTGGCCTGGAGCACTACTACCAGCACCGCAGCGACAACAGCGCCAACCCCGAGGCCCTGCCCAAGCAGTTGCAGGACGAACTGGCCCTGTACGACCGCAGTGACGTGCAACAGACCTTCGTCCGTCACCAAGGCGACCTGGCCGAAACCACCCTGCTGGTCGAAGGCATCAGCTGCGCCGCCTGCGGCTGGTTGATCGAAAAGCATTTGCGCAACCTGCCCGGCGTGGCCGACGCACGTCTTAACCTGTCCAACCATCGCCTGCTGCTCAGTTGGGAAGACCAACGCCTGCCGCTCTCGCGATTGTTGGCCGAGCTGCGCCAGATCGGCTACGCCGCCCATCCCTACCAGCCCGACCAGGCCGCCGAGCAACTGGCCCGCGAAAACCGCAGCGCCCTGCGCAGGCTGGGCGTGGCCGGGCTGCTGTGGTTCCAGGCGATGATGGCGACCATGGCCACCTGGCCGGAATTCAACATCGACCTGTCGCCCGAGCTGCACACCATCCTGCGCTGGGTGGCGCTGTTTCTCACCATCCCGATCGTGTTCTACAGCTGCGCGCCCTTCTTCAAAGGAGCCGCACGCGACCTGCGCACCCGCCACCTGACCATGGACGTGTCGGTATCGCTGGCCATCGCCCTGGCCTTCGGTGCCGGGATATGGACGGCCGTCACCGGCAGTGGCGAGCTGTATTTCGACACCGTGGGCATGTTCGCACTGTTTCTGCTCACCGGCCGCTACCTTGAACGCCGCGCCCGCGAGCGCACCGCGGCGGCGACCGCGCAACTGGTCAACCTGCTACCGGCCTCTTGCCTGCGCCTGGACAGCCTTGGCCGCAGCGAGCGCATCCTGCTCAGCGAACTGCAACGCGGCGACACCGTGCAGGTGCTGCCCGGCGCAGTGATCCCGGCTGACGGGCGCATTGTCGAAGGCCGCTCCAGCGTCGACGAGTCGCTGCTGACCGGTGAATACCTGCCGCAACCGCGGCGGGTCGGCGACCGGGTCACCGGCGGCACCCTGAATGTCGAAAGCACGCTGAACGTAGAAATCGAAGCCCTTGGCCAGGAGTCGCGACTGTCGGCCATCGTCCGCCTGCTGGAACGCGCGCAGACGGAAAAGCCACGCCTGGCGCAAATAGCCGACCGTGCATCGCAGTGGTTCCTGCTGTTCACGCTGGTGGCCGCTATCGTCATAGGCCTGTGGTGGTGGCACCTGGACCCCACACGAGCGTTCTGGATTGTCCTGGCCATGCTGGTAGCCACCTGCCCATGCGCGCTCTCGCTCGCCACCCCTACAGCACTGACAGCCGCCACCGGTACGCTGCACAAGCTCGGCCTGCTGGTCACCCGAGGTCATGTCCTGGAAGGCCTCAACCAGATCGACACGGTCATTTTCGACAAAACCGGCACGCTCACCGAGGGCCGCCTCACGCTGCGCAGCATTCGCCCGCTGGGCGCAGTGGCCGCCGACCGCTGCCTGGCCCTTGCCGCCGCCCTGGAAAACCGCTCCGAGCACCCCATCGCCCGCGCCTTCGGCCGCAATGCCGAGCCTGCGGACGATGTGCAAACGGTACCCGGGCTGGGCCTGGAAGGGCTGGCCGGCGGGCAGCGCCTGCGCATCGGTCAGCCCACGTTCGTTTGCGCCCTCAGCGGCGCCGAAATCCCGACTGTCCCGGAGCCTCGTGGTCAATGGCTGCTGCTAGGGGATCGCCAAGGCCCGCTGGCCTGGTTCGGCCTGGACGATCGCCTGCGCGAGGACGCCCCTGCTCTGCTGGCGGCCTGCAAGGCGCGCGGCTGGCGCACCCTGCTGCTATCGGGCGACAGCTCGCCCATGGTCGCTGAAGTGGCCGCTCAGCTGGGTATCGACCAGGCCATTGGCGGCCTGCGCCCGGACGACAAGCTGGACCGGCTCAAGGCTCTGCAGACCTCCGGGCGCAAGGTTCTGATGCTGGGTGACGGGGTGAACGACGTGCCGGTGCTGGCCGCCGCCGATATCAGCATTGCCATGGGCAGTGCCACCGATCTTGCCAAGACCAGTGCCGATGCAGTGCTGTTGAGCAACCGTCTGCAAGCGCTGGTACATGCCTTCGACCTGGCCCGCCGCACCCGCCGCAACATCCTCGAGAACCTGCTTTGGGCGACGCTGTATAATGGCCTCATGCTGCCGTTTGCCGCGCTCGGCTGGATCACCCCGGTGTGGGCCGCCGTCGGCATGTCGGTCAGCTCGCTGATCGTGGTCCTCAATGCCCTGCGCCTGACCCGGCTGCCTGGCGTGGCGGCCACAGCCAGCGCCCCACAACCTGCCATTGCCTGATCAGGAGCCGCCCATGCCAGCCCTCTATGTCATGATCCCGGCCGCCCTGCTGCTTGTCGGCGTCGCCGTGTACATCTTTTTCTGGGCGGTCGACAGCGGCCAGTACGACGATCTTGAAAGCCCTGCCCACAGCATCCTGTTCGACGACCAGGACCCACGCCACCAGGCTGCCGTCAAACAAGACCCCGCCGAGCCGCAAGACAGGGACCAACCACCCCGTGCCTGACCTGCTTCCCCTGCTCGGCTCCGCGCTGGTCCTCGGCCTGCTCGGCGGCGGCCACTGCCTGGGCATGTGCGGCGGCCTGATGGGCGCACTCACCCTGGCGATCCCGCGGGAGCAACGCGGTCGGCGCCTGCGCCTGCTGCTGGCGTACAACCTTGGGCGGGTCCTCAGTTATGCCTGCGCCGGCCTGCTGCTGGGCCTGGCCGGCTGGGCGGTGGCAAGCAGCCCTGCCGCCCTGGCACTGCGGGTGGTGGCAGCGTTGCTGCTGATCGCCATGGGCCTGTACCTGGCCGGCTGGTGGAGCGGGCTGACGCGCATCGAAGCACTGGGCAGGGGGCTTTGGCGGCATATCCAGCCAGTGGCCACGCGCCTGTTGCCGGTCTCCAGCCTGCCCCGGGCCCTGCTGCTTGGCGCGCTGTGGGGCTGGCTGCCATGCGGGCTGGTTTACAGCACCCTGCTGTGGGCAGCCAGCCAGGGCAATGCGGGGTACAGTGCGACGCTGATGCTGGCGTTCGGGCTGGGTACCTGGCCTGTGCTGCTGGCCACAGGGCTGGCGGCGGAGCGGGTCAACAGCCTGTTGCGGCGGCGTAGCGTGCGTATGGCAGGAGGACTGCTGGTCATCCTGTTCGGCCTGTGGACACTGCCCGGGCCGCACCAGCATTGGCTGATGGGGCACTGACAGGGCTGCTGGGCAGCGCCCCCCGTAGCTCTTGATACAAATCAACACAGATTCCTACAGACGGCCATAGACTCCGGGGCACTGCTGCTCATTCCGGGGACCGCCCACATGCTCGAAGATCTACGCTGGGATGCCGACCTGATCCGCCGCTACGATCTGGCCGGCCCGCGCTACACCTCCTACCCGACTGCGGTGCAGCTGCACAGCGGAGTCGGCTCGTTCGACCTGCTCCACGCCCTGCGCGAAAGCCGCCGGGCCGTGCGCCCGTTGTCTGTGTACGTACACGTGCCGTTCTGCGCCAACATCTGCTACTACTGCGCCTGCAACAAGGTCATCACCAAGGACCGTGCCCGAGCCGCACCCTACCTGCAGCGCCTGGAGCAGGAAATCCAGCTGATCGCCTGCCACCTGGACCCTAAACAGCGTGTTGAACAGCTGCATTTGGGCGGCGGCACGCCGACCTTCCTCAGCCATGTGGAGCTGCGCCAGCTGATGGCCACCCTGCGCCAGCACTTCAACCTGCTGGACGATGATTCCGGCGACTACGGCATCGAACTGGACCCGCGCGAGGCCGACTGGTCGACCATGGGCCTGTTGCGCGAACTGGGCTTCAACCGCGTGAGCCTCGGTGTGCAGGACCTGGACCCTGCGGTGCAGCGCGCGATCAACCGCCTGCAGAGCCTGGAACAGACCCGCACCCTGATCGAGGCGGCGCGCACCTTGCAGTTCCGCTCGGTCAACCTGGACCTGATCTACGGCCTGCCCAAGCAGACCCCGGAAGGTTTCGCCCGCACCGTCGAGGAAGTGATCCGCCTGCAGCCCGACCGCCTCTCGGTTTTCAACTACGCCCACCTGCCTGAGCGCTTCATGCCGCAACGGCGTATCGACAGCAACGACCTGCCGGCCCCGGCCGCCAAGCTGGAGATGCTCCGGGCCACCATCGAGCAGCTCACTACCGCCGGCTATCGCTACATCGGCATGGACCACTTCGCCCTGCCCGACGACGAGCTGGCCGTCGCCCAGGAAGAAGGCACCCTGCAGCGCAACTTCCAGGGCTACACCACCCACGGCCACTGCGACCTGATCGGCCTGGGGGTTTCGGCAATCAGCCAGATCGGCGACCTGTACTGCCAGAACAGCAGCGACCTCAACACTTATCAGGACGCGCTTTCCGGCTCCCAGCTGGCAACCCAGCGCGGCCTGCTGTGCAATCACGATGACCGCCTGCGACGGGCAGTGATCCAGCAACTGATCTGCCACTTCGAGCTCGACTTCGAGCCGATCGAAAGCGCGTTCACCATCGATTTTCGGGGCTATTTCAACGATCTTTGGCCAGCGCTGCTGAACATGCAAAGGGACGGCCTGATCCACCTCGACGAAAAGGGCATACGCATCCTGCCGGCCGGGCGCCTGCTGGTCCGCTCGGTATGCATGGTGTTCGACGCGTATCTGGCGATGCACGACCGTCAGCGATTTTCACGAGTGATCTAGCCAAGCGAGTCGTTGACCGTGTGGACAAGCCCGCTTGCCGAGCACACTATGGGCAAGAACGGACCCCCGGCATGATGCAGCTGGGGTTCGGCCAAGGCGCATCATCCTCGCGCACACTGGCCTACACCCTATGCCGTAGGTTACCCTTACGACTTATGTGTGCTTTCCCACAAGGATCGATTCAAATGTCCGAGCCAGTCAAACTGCGCGCCCACGGCCAGGCCCATTGCAAGGATTGCAGCCTGGCCCCCCTGTGCCTGCCTCTTTCGCTCAACCTGGAAGACATGGATGCACTGGATGAAATCGTCAAACGCGGACGCCCGCTGAAAAAGGGCGAGTTCCTGTTCCGCCAGGGTGACAATTTCGGCTCGGTTTACGCCGTACGTTCCGGCGCCCTCAAGACGTTCAGCCTGAGCGACAGCGGCGAGGAGCAGATCACCGGCTTCCACCTGCCCAGCGAACTGGTGGGCCTGTCCGGAGTGGACACTGAAGCCTACCCGGTCTCGGCCCAGGCGCAGGAAACCACCTCGGTGTGCGAAATCCCGTTCGAGCGCCTTGATGAACTGTCGGTGCAACTACCCCAGCTGCGCCGCCAGTTGATGCGGGTGATGAGCCGCGAGATCCGTGACGATCAGCAAATGATGCTGTTGCTGTCGAAAAAGACTGCCGATGAGCGCATTGCCACCTTCCTGGTCAACCTGTCGGCACGCTTCCGCGCCCGCGGCTATTCGGCCAACCAGTTCCGCCTGAGCATGTCGCGCAACGAAATCGGCAATTACCTGGGCCTGGCCGTTGAAACCGTGTCGCGGGTGTTCACCCGCTTCCAGCAGAACGGCCTGCTGCGCGCCGAGGGCAAGGAAGTGCACATCCTCGACCCGATCCAGCTGTGTGCGCTGGCCGGTGGTGCGATGGAGGCCTGAAAGCCTGCTTGAAAAAGGTATACTGGCGCATTCGTTTTTCAGGATACCTGCAACAATGCACAGCGAAGCCTTCGACCTCAAAGCCCTGATCCGCCCGGTAGTGGACTTCCCCAAGCCGGGTGTGATCTTCCGCGACATCACCCCGCTGTTCCAGTCGCCACGCGGGCTGCGTTATGTCGCCGACCAGTTCATCGAACGTTATGTCGAGGCGGAGTTCAGCCACATCGGCGCCATGGATGCCCGGGGCTTTCTGATCGGCTCGATCATCGCCCACCAGTTGAACAAGCCGCTGATCCTGTTCCGCAAGCAAGGCAAACTGCCGGCTGACGTACTGTCTGAGGGGTATCAGACCGAGTACGGTGAAGCCTTCCTGGAAGTGCATGCCGACAGCCTGTGCGAAGGCGATTCGGTGCTGATCTTCGATGACCTGATCGCCACCGGCGGCACACTGCTGGCCGCAGCCAACCTAGTGCGCCGCACCGGTGCACAGGTGTTCGAGGCGGCGGCGATCATCGACCTGCCTGAGCTGGACGGTTCGCGCCGGCTGCAGGCGGCGGGTGTGCCGACCTTCTGCCTGACCGAGTTTTCGCTGAGCGAGTACTGAGTGATTCTTGGGGTGCTTTGCACCCCTTTCGCGACACAAGGCCGCTCCACAGGGGACCGCGTACGGCCTTATGTCGCGAAAGGGCCGCACAGCGGCCCCAGCAATTCAAATCAAAGGGAAATCGGCTTACGCCCCGCAAAGGCATGTGCCAGGGTGCCGCCGTCGACCAGCTCCAGCTCGCCGCCCAGCGGCACGCCATGGGCAATCCGCGAGGCTACCAGCCCCTTCTCGGCCAGCAACTGCGCGATGTAATGTGCTGTCGCCTCCCCTTCCACAGTCGGGTTGGTGGCCAGGATCACCTCGGTAAAGCTGCCCTGCTCCTCGATCCGCGCCATCAACTGCGGCACGCCGATAGCATCAGGCCCCAGGCCATCAAGCGGCGACAGATGCCCCTTGAGTACGAAGTAGCGACCGCGATAGCCGGTCTGCTCCACCGCATACACATCCATCGGCCCCTCCACCACGCACAGCTGGGTATCGTCGCGGCGCGTATCAGCGCATTGCGGGCACAACTCCTGCTCGGTCAAGGTGCGACACTGGCGGCAATGGCCAACCCCTTCCATGGCCAGGCTAAGTGCCTGGGCCAGGCGCACACCACCGCTGCGGTCGCGTTCTAGCAACTGCAGGGCCATGCGCTGGGCGGTTTTCTGGCCGACGCCCGGCAGCGTGCGCAGGGCGTCGATCAGTTGGCGGATAAGGGGGCTGAAGCTCATGGGAAAGGCCTGATAATTCTATAAGAGGCGGTTTATACCGGCGCAGCCTGGCAGCGTCAAATCTCACCTATCACAAGCGGCGCTCGATCCAAAGGCCGCCAGAACATCCAGGCATACACCAGGCAGCATCAGCAACGACCTGTAAACAACACCACAAAAAAAGCCGCCCTGGAACCCAGTGGCGGCTTTTCAACTGCAAATGCCTTAGAACGGCATCTTGAAGCCCGGCGGCAGCTGCATGCCTGCAGTCATGCCACCCATTTTTTCCTGGCTGCTCTGCTCGACCTTGCGTACGGCATCGTTCAGTGCAGCAGCAATCAGGTCTTCGAGCACTTCCTTGTCGTCTTCTTCAGTCGACATCAGGCTTTGATCGATGCTGACGCGCTTGACGTCATGACGACCGGTCATCACCACGCTGACCAAGCCACCGCCGGATTGGCCGGTCACTTCGGCGTTGGCCAGCTCTTCCTGCATCTTGGCCATTTTTTCCTGCATCTGCTGGGCCTGCTTCATCAGGCCGGCCATGCCACCTTTCATCATGGGGGTATACCTCGATTGGGTCGTGTGATGCAGCCCGCCACAGGCCGGCCGCATGGTTATCCGTTACTGACCCTGACTGACCAGGGCTTCTACAGGTTCAATAGTATCCTGTCGCACGGTGGCGCCGAACTGCTTGATCATCTGCTGGATCAACGGATCCTGCTCGATCGACGCCACGGCGTCCTGCTGGCGCTCGGCACGCTTGCGCGAGGCTGCCTGGGCCGGGGTTTCCTGCTCGGGCAGGATAAGCTCGATGCGCAGGTTCAGCGTGCGCCCCAGGTGCTGGTTGAGCGCGTCATTCAAGCGCCGTTGCTGGGTGGCGTTGAACAAGGCACCCTGACCCGGGTCAAGGTGCAGCAGCCAGTCGTCACCGTCTGCAGCGATCAGCGTACAGTTTGCGGCGATGTTGCCTGTCATCCCGGACACAGGCAACTGTGGGAATAATTCCAGCCATTGCAGGGCCAGGCCGGTGGCGGGCTTCGCGGCCGGCAGCGGCTCAGGCGCAGCGATGGGGGCCTCTTCCTGAACGTGCTCGACCAGTTCGTCCAGATAGCTGAAGCCCACCGGGTCACTTTCGCCGCCATAGTAATCTTCATCCATCGGCGGCTCGTCATCACGCTCCATGCCCGACGAGGCGTAGGCAGACGGATCGAATGGCGGCTCGTCGTAGGCTGGCTGGGCATCTTGCGGCTCGGCGACTGGGGGCTGGGGCGCGGCAGCCGGCGCAGGCGCAGGCGCGGGCGCGGGCTTAACGGCAACCGTGGCAGGCTTGGCAGCAGGCTCCTCCCAGGGCAGGTCGATGACTTCCTCTTGCGGTGCCGGCTCGGGCTCGGCCAGCTCGGCCTTGGGCTCAGGTTGTGGTGGCACAGCCGACATTGCCTCGACGACAGCCGCAGGCTCGGCTTGCGGGGCCGCAACCACTGCAGCGGGTGCTGCGTCGGCAGCGACAGACGCCTCGGGGACCACCGCAGGCGCTGCCACAGGGGTTGCAGGATCAGCTGTGGCCTGGCTGATCCCCACCGGCTTTAGTACCGGTTTCGGCGCATCGTCGCTATCGGCCGGTCGGAACGCCAGCATCCGCAGCAGGACCATTTCGAAACCGCCCCGCGGGTCGGGTGCCAAGGGCAGGTCGCGTCGACCAATCAGGCCCATCTGGTAATAGAACTGCACATCTTCGGCAGGCAAGGCCGACGCCAGCGCCAGCACTCGGTCGCGATCACCCTGACCATTGTCCACCGCCTCGGGCAGCGCTTGGGCGATGGCGACCCGGTGCAACACATTGAGCATTTCGGCCAGAACGCCACTCCAGTCCGGCCCCTGCTCGGCGAGGTTGCGCACCGCCACCAGCAACGCCCGCGCATCCCCTTCCAGCAGCGCCTGCAGCACACCATAGACCTGGCCGTGATCGAGGCTGCCGAGCATTGCCCGCACATCGGCGGCCAACACCCGGCCCTCACCGAACGCGATAGCCTGGTCGGTGAGGCTCATGGCGTCACGCATCGAACCATCGGCAGCGCGGCCAAGCAACCACAGGGCATCAGGCTCGAACGGAACGTTCTCGGCCTCCAGGACGTGGCTCAGGTGTTCGACCACCCGCTCCGGGCTCATGTTCTTCAGCGAGAACTGCAGACAGCGCGAAAGGATGGTGGCCGGCAGCTTTTGCGGGTCGGTGGTGGCAAGGATGAACTTGACGTAGGGCGGTGGCTCTTCCAGCGTCTTGAGCAAGGCGTTGAACGAGTGCGTGGACAGCATGTGCACTTCGTCGATCAGGTAGACCTTGAAGCGCCCGCGGCTGGGAGCGTACTGCACGTTGTCGAGCAGTTCGCGGGTGTCCTCGACCTTGGTACGGCTGGCGGCGTCGATCTCGATCAGGTCGACGAAGCGGCCTTCGTCGATTTCACGGCACACCGAACAGGTGCCACATGGCGTGGAGGTGATGCCGGTTTCGCAGTTCAGGCACTTGGCGATAATACGGGCGATGGTCGTCTTGCCCACGCCCCGGGTACCGGTGAACAGGTAGGCGTGGTGCAGGCGCTGATTGTCCAAGGCATTGATCAAGGCCTTGAGCACATGGGCCTGGCCGACCATTTCGCGGAACGAGCGCGGACGCCATTTACGTGCAAGAACCTGATAACTCATCGAAAAACCATCGTAGCCTGATCGAGCGGAAGATCGCTAATGCTAGCGGAGCGGGGCCGAAATTGCACCCTGCATGGCTCACCTACGCGGAGTAACTGGCGCACGATCCTGGGACACCTGTAATCCCCTGCACTTTCTTCAAAGAGCTGAAATAAAACCGGCACTCAAGTACAACCCAAACCCAAATACCAAGTGCGTAACCAAACTCTTCAGACAATTACGCCAAGGCTTCGGCGTCCTGGCGGCAAAGAACCCTGCCCCCATCAATGGCTGCATGAAGCACAGCGGCGCCGCCACCGTCACCACACCCCACGCCAATGCAGGCCACACCGTCGGCGCGCGCAACCAGCCCTCGCCGGCCACTGCTACCAGCACTACCGCAAACAACACGCCAATCCCATAATGGATCAACCACCCCCAGATCAGCTCGTTCGCCACCGGTTCGGCCCTGGCAATTGCCTGATGCCGTACGCGCCCCCGCAGCAGATGCCCTACCCAACGCCCCACCATGGCGAAGTTCAGCGTGGCGATACCCAAGCGCCGCAGCAAGATCCCCCACAGGTCCATGATCACGGTAGCACCGACCCCGATCAGCAAAGCAGCTTGTAGCATGGCAAGCGTCATTGATTCAGCCCTCTGAAATTGACATTAAGCAACCTGCCACGCAGCATAGAAGTTGAAGTCAACTTCAAGTCAAGGCCCCTCAATGGACATTGCCGATGTCGCCAAACGCACAGGCGTCCCTGCGTCGACACTGCGTTACTACGAAAAGAAAGGCCTGCTCGAGTCACTTGCCGCGCGTGGCCAGCGGCGCCAGTTCGCCGCCGATGTTGCGGACAGGCTGGCACTGATCGCCCTGGGACAGGCCGCTGGTTTTTCTCTGGATGAAGTGGGAGCGATGCTGATGGACCAGCAGGTCGATCGGCAGATGCTGATAGCCAAGGCTGACGAAATCGATGCACAGGTCAAACGCTTGCAGGCACTTGGCAAGGGGCTACGGCATGCAGCGCAGTGTCCAGAGGAAAACCACCTGGCCTGTCCGAAATTTCAGCGCTTGATGAAGCTGTCAGCAGCAGGGGCGCTGCGGGGAAAACGGGCCAGAGGAAAGGCCGTATCGTGACAGGCTGAGGTTTTTGAACCCCAGAAATGGAGGCGGCCCCACCAGCCACACCCCGGCACTCGATGTTCCCGCTATGGCTGCTCCCTTCCGGGCCTGACCAGGTTAACGGGTAATCAATGCGGGGGGACCGATGGGGCCACCACTACGCGGCTCGCCAAGCAGCGAGCCGCGCCATTGTACCGGTCTGGGGCGAAGTTACAACCTTTAACCGGAGAAAAAGTCATCATTTCTCAATGACTTGTCCAGATCGAGGGGGCCAGTACAATCAGATGGCAATGCCCTGCTCGTCCAGGAACACGACGAACGCATCCTCATCCAGCACCTTGACCCCCAGCTCACTGGCCTTGGCCAACTTGGAACCGGCGCCAGGGCCAGCGACCACGCAGTGTGTCTTGCCCGACACCGAACCGGCCACCTTGGCCCCCAGGCTTTCCAGCTTCTCTTTGGCGATGTCGCGGCTCATGCGCTCCAACGTGCCGGTCAGCACCCAGGTCTGGCCAGCCAGGGGCAAGCCCTCGGCGACCTTCTTTTCGCTGTTCCAGTGCATGCCGAACGCCAGCAACTGAGCCTCGATGTCTCGGGCCAGTTTCTGGTTGGCCTCGTCCTTGAAAAATTCGCGCACGGCTTCGGCCTGTTTCGCTGCCAGCGCCTGACGCAGGTCGATGCCGTCGGCCGCGATGATCTTGTCCAGGCTGTCCAGCTTGGCGACCAGCTTTTCCGCGCCCGTGGGCCCGACCGAAGCGATGTCGAGCTTGGCGATCATCCCGGCCAGGGTAGTGCTGGCAGCGAATTCGGCAGCCAGCTCACCTTCGTCCTGCAATTGCATGCCGCAACCGAGCAACTGCTCAATGACCTTGCAGTTGTGTTCGTCTTCAAAGAAGTTGTGGATCTCGTAGGCCACTTCCAGACCAATGTCCGGCAGGTACGTCAGCACCTGCGGCAACGCCTGCTGCACCCGTGCCAGGCTGCCCAGCGAGCGGGCCAGCACCTTGGCGGTCTCCTCGCCCACATCCGGGATGCCCAAGGCATAGATGAAGCGCGCCAGGCTCGGGCGCTTGCTGGCCTCGATGGCATCCAGCAGTTTCTTGCTGGAGACTTCGGCAAACCCCTCCAGCCCGACGATCTGGTCGAATTGCAGCTTGTAGAGGTCCGCCGGCGAACCGATCAGGCCTTCGTCCACCAACTGCTCAACGCTCTTCTCGCCCAGGCCGTCGATATCCATGGCCCGCCGCGAAACATAGTGAATGATCGCCTGCTTGAGCTGGGCACCACAGGCCAAGCGGCCGACACAGCGGTACACCGCGCCTTCGCTGGTGGTTTCCTTGCCTTTGCTGCGCTTGACCAGCTGGGTACGCTCGACCTGGGAGCCACACACCGGGCACGCGCTTGGCACCTGCACCGGGCGGGCGTCTTCAGGACGGCGCTCAAGCACCACCTGCATGACTTGCGGGATCACGTCACCGGCACGGCGGATGATCACCGTATCGCCGATGCGCAGGCCCAGGCGGGCAATCTCGTCCATGTTGTGCAGGGTGGCGTTGGACACGGTCACGCCAGCCACCTTGACCGGCTTGAGCCGCGCAACCGGCGTGACCGCACCGGTACGCCCGACCTGGAATTCGACATCCAGCACCTCGGTGAGCTCTTCCATGGCCGGGAACTTATGGGCGATGGCCCAACGTGGCTCGCGGGCGCGAAAGCCCAGCTCGCGCTGGGAGGCCAGGCTGTTGACCTTGAACACTACCCCATCGATTTCGTACGGCAGGCTGTTGCGCCGCTCGCCGATATCGCGGTAGTAAGCCAGGCACTCCTCGATACCAGCCGCATGCCTGAGCTCGCGACTGATCGGCAAGCCCCATGCCTTGAGCTGCTCGAGGATACCGATATGGCTTTCACCAATGCTTGCCGAGACCTGGCCAACGCCATAGCAGCAGAATTCCAGCGGGCGGCTGGCGGTGATCTTCGAGTCCAACTGGCGCAGGCTACCGGCAGCTGCGTTGCGCGGGTTGGCGAAGGTCTTGCCCCCGGCTTCGGCCTGTGCGGCATTGAGGCGGTCGAAACCCGCCTTGCTCATGAACACTTCACCCCGCACTTCGAGCACAGCGGGCCAACCTTTGCCCTGCAGCTTGAGCGGGATGTTGCGCACGGTACGTACATTGGCGCTGATGTCTTCGCCGGTGGTGCCGTCACCCCGGGTCGCGCCCTGGACCAGCTGACCATCGCGATAAAGCAGGCTGACCGCCAGGCCATCGAGCTTGGGCTCGCAGCTGTAGTCGACCGCGCCTGGCTGGTCGAGGCCGTCCACTACGCGGCGGCCGAATTCACGCAGGTCGGCTTCCTTGAAGGCGTTACCCAGGCTGAGCATGGGTACTTCGTGGCGCACCTGGCTGAACGCGGCCAAGGCGGCACCGCCGACGCGCTGAGTGGGCGAGTCGGGCGTGACCAGGTGCGGGTGTTCGGCTTCGAGGGCCTTGAGCTCGTTGAACAGGCGGTCGTACTCGGCATCCGGCACGCTGGGCTCGTCGAGTACGTAGTAGCGGTAGTTGTGCTGGTCGAGTTCGGCGCGCAGTGCGTGGATTCGGGATTCGGCGTTCATTCTTCAGGTTCTCTTGCAAAGCAAAAGAGCAGCCCTAGGCTCAATGCCAGTCAGTTAAACGATTTGGGGCCGCTTTGCGGCCCATCGCCGGCAAGCCAGCTCCCACAGGCACAGCTCCGACCTCAAGAACTGCATGGTATCTGTGGGAGCCGGCTTGCCGGCGATGGGCTGCGTAGCAGCCCTGATAACGCTAACTGACTGGCATTAGCCCCAGGCTGCTCTTGCGCTTGAAACGAAGCGAGCAAGACCAGGGCATGGTCTGCTCGCTCAATGACATCAGCGTTTCTGGGTCAGCGCGCGGCGCTCGAACTCGACGATGCGCTGGCGGTAATGCTCGATGGTCTGGGCGGTGAGCACGCTGCGCTGATCATCCTTGAGCTCGCCATTGAGCTCGTGGGCCAGCTTGCGCGCCGCAGCGACCATCACATCGAAGGCCTGTTTCGGATGGCGCGGGCCTGGCAGCCCGAGGAAGAAGCTCACCGCACGGGTGCTGAAGTGATCGATGTCGTCCAGGTCGAAAATGCCGGGCTTGACCGCATTGGCCATGGAGAACAGGACTTCGCCGTGACCGGCCATGCTTTCGTGACGGTGGAAAATGTCCATTTCACCGAAGCGCAAACCGCTTTCAAGAATATTCTGCAGCAGCGCCGGGCCCTTGAAGCCACCTTCGTCGCGGGAGATCACGCTGATCACCAGCACCTCTTCGACCGGCGGCAGCTCCTTGGCAGCACTGCCCGCAGCAGCAAAACCACTGTTGCGGTTGTTGTCGCCAGCAAAATCGTCATCGGCATCGGCGAACAGGTCGGGCTCGCGCGGTTCGGCCACCAGGTCCAGATCACCCTGCGGCTGCATTTCAGCGGCACGTTTGCCACGCTTGCTGGCTTTAGCCGGTTTCTGCTCGCGCTCGCGCTCACGCGCCGGCGCACTGAGCGACGGCAGGTCGCTTTCGTCCAGCTCCGGCTCCTTCTGGGTATCGAGCACCCGCGACGGGCCCAGCACCTCAGCGCTGCCTTCCTCGTCCGGGAGGTTGGAATAACTGCGATCCAGACGGAATTTCAACTTGCCTTTTCCGCCGCGCATACGGCGCCAGCCGTCGAAAAGAATACCGGCGATGACAATGATGCCGATGAGGATCAGCCACTCGCGCAGACCGATTTCCATGTAATCCCGTGCCTCTATAAAAATATGCTTGAAAACAAAGGCTTTAAAGCCCTTTAACACGTGGCGCCAACTCTATGTTCTGACAGGCGTTTTACCCACGCAAAAAACGAGTGACATTAAGCTAGCACGACCAAAGACAACTTTACACCGTCTGTCGCACATGGCGGGGGCATTTACCTGCACAATCCGCCTTCTCTTCGCTAATCAGGCGTCGACCATGGCCAGTGCCTCCTCCACATCCACTGCAACAAGACGTGAACACCCAGGCTCGTGCATGGTCACCCCCATCAATTGATCCGCCATCTCCATGGCAATCTTGTTATGCGTGATGTAGATGAACTGCACGCTTTCACTCATCTCCTTGACCAACCGGGCATACCGGCCGACGTTGGCATCGTCCAGCGGCGCATCGACCTCGTCGAGCATGCAGAACGGTGCGGGGTTCAACTTGAAGATGGCAAACACCAGCGCCAATGCGGTCAGTGCCTTCTCGCCGCCGGACAGCAAATGGATGGTGCTGTTCTTCTTGCCCGGTGGGCGCGCCATGATCGTCACCCCTGTATCGAGTAGATCTTCGCCCGTCAGTTCCAGATAAGCGCTGCCACCACCGAAAACTTTTGGGAAAAGTGCCTGTAATCCGGCATTTATCTGATCAAAGGTATCCTTGAAGCGATTGCGGGTTTCCTTGTCGATCTTGCGGATGACGCTTTCCAGCGTCTCCAGCGCCTCGACCAGATCGGCGTCCTGGGCATCAAGGTAGCGCTTGCGCTCGGACTGTTGTTCGTACTCCTCGATCGCGGCCAGGTTGATCGCGCCCAGGCGCTGAATACGGGCGTCGATCTGCTCCAGCTCCTGTTCGGTGCCCTGCTCGCTGGCCTCAGCCTCGACAGTGGCAAGCACACCCTGCAGATCGTAGCCGTCGGCCAGCAATTGCTCCTGCAAGGTCTTGCGCCGCACATCCAGCCCCTGGCACTCCAGGCGCATCTGCTCAAGCTGGCCACGCAGCAACTGTGCCTGCTGCTCGGCCTGGGTGCGGCGCTTTTCGGCGTCGCGCAGGGCGCGATCGGCTTCGTCCATGTGCAGGCGGGCCTGGCGCATTTCCTCGTCGACGCTCATGCGCCGCTCCAACAGTTCTTCCAGCTTCAGGCGCAACTCTTCCAGCGGCGCCTCACCCTCCTCCAGGTTAAGGCTCAGCTGCTCCTGCCGCTCGCTCAGGCGTGCCGCCTGCAGCTCCAGACGTTCCAGTGCCTGGCGGGTCGAGTCGTGCTGTGCGCGCAGTGATCCCAGGCGCACAGCCAACTGGTGGGCGTGATCCTTGTGCTGGCGAGCTTCCTGGCGGATCCGGTCAAGGCCCTCGCGCAGGGTATCGCGGCGGGCCATCAACTGTTCGCGTTGCTCGGTGTCCTGGGCCATCAGGTCCAGGGCCTCCTGCAGCACCAGCCGCGCTTCGCCCAGTTGCTCATGCTCCAGAGCGCGCTGCTCCTGAAGTTCGCTCAATTCTTCCTGCAGCCGGCGCCGACGCAGCTCGACCTGTTCGGCACGGGCACGCCCTGCCGAAAGGCTGGCCTTGAGCTCGCCATGCTGGCGGCTCTCTTCCTGGGTGCGACGGCGTAGCTGCTCGCGCTGCTCCTCCAGGCCCAATTGCTGCTCACGCAAGGCTTGCAGCTGTTGCTCCATCTGCTCCAGCGTAGCTTCCAGCTCCAGCTGCTCCTGGCCGAGGCGCTCGATTTCCTGACCCCGTGCCAGCACCCCACCCTGGGATTCGCCCCCCCGGCTGACGCGCAGAAAATGCCGACCAACCCAGTAACCATCGCGGCTGACCAGGCTCTGGCCTTCGCCAAGCCCGGCGCGTTCAGCGAGGGCTTGAGCCAGGTCTTCAACCGGCCGGACCTGGGCCAGCCAAGGGGCCAGGTCGGTGTGCCCCTCAACTTTGTCGAGCAAGCTGCCGGGCCGGCGTGGACCTTCCTGCCCCGCCACCAACAGACGCAGCTCGCCTTGCTCCAGCTCGGCAAAATCCAGGCCGCTGAAGTCCTCCACCAGCACGGCCTGCAGGTCAGCGCCCAACACGGTTTCCACCGCCAGCTCCCAACCCGGCTCCACACGCAGCCCTTGTGCCAGGCGCGGCCGCTGCTCCAGGCCTTGACCGCGAAGCCAGTCGGCAGCACCGGCCCCGGGTTCGAGCGCGGCCTGTTGCAATGCCTCCAGGGATGCCAGACGGCCACCCAGGCGCTGCAAGTCGCCTTGCTGTTGCTGCTGGGCCTGGGTCGCCTGCTGCAATTGCGCGCGTACGCCCTCCAGGCGCTCGACCACCTGCTCTTCGGACAGCTGCAGCTCTTCAAGCAATATCTCGCTGGCAGCCAGCTGCTCGGCCAGCTCAAGCATGGCGCCGTCCTGCGGGTCAGCGCCCAACTGGTCGCGCTCCTCGCCCAACTTGCGCTGGCGCTCGGCCATGCGCTCCAGGCTGGCTTCAAGTTGCTGCAGGCGCGACTGCTGCACCTCGGCCTGGCGCCGCGGCTCGGCGGAGCGGGTGTTGAAGCTGTCCCACTGCTCCTGCCAGCCGTGCATGCCCAACTCGGCCTCTTCGAGGGTGGCGGCAGCCTCTTGGGCTGCGGCCAAGGTCATTTCCTGCTCCGGTTCGAGCATCGCCAGCTCTTCACCGAGAGTCGCCAGCAGGGTGCGGTCATGCCCCAGGTGCGACTCGGTTTCCTGGCGCGTGCGCTCGGCTTCCTTCAGGTCGTCCTGCAATTGGCGCAGGCGCTGCTGGCCGTGCTGAATGCTCTGCTCGACCCGGGCGATGTCACCGGCCACCGAATAGAAGCGGCCCTGCACCTGGTTGAAGCGCTCGGACAGTTCGTGATGGCCGTCACGCAGCCGCTCGATGCTCGCATCGGCATTGCGCTGTTCGGCAACCAGCGCCTCATGGGCCACATCCTGATCGCCGATCACCGACTCGCGCTGGCGTACGCGTTCATCCAGGTCACGCCAGCGCAGCGCCGCCAAGCGTGCTTTGAGCTGCCGTTCCTGGGCCTTGTACTCACGGTATTTCTCAGCGGCCTGCGCCTGGCGGTGCAGGCGTTCGAGCTGGCGCTCCAGTTCATCGCGCAGGTCGGTCAGGCGCGCCAGGTTCTCCTGGGTGCGTCGGATACGGCTTTCGGTCTCGCGGCGGCGCTCCTTGTACTTGGAGATGCCCGCCGCCTCTTCGATGAAGTTGCGCAGCTCCTCGGGCTTGGCCTCGATCAGCTTGGAGATCATGCCCTGTTCGATGATCGAGTAGCTGCGCGGGCCCAGGCCGGTGCCGAGGAAGATGTCGGTGATGTCGCGGCGGCGGCATTTGGTGCCGTTCAGATAATAGGTGTTCTGCCCGTCACGGGTGACCTTGCGGCGGATGGAGATTTCCGCATAGGCAGCATATTCGCCCAGCAGCGTGGTCTCGCTGTTGTCGAAGATCAGCTCGATGCTGGCCTGGCTGACCGGTTTGCGGCTGGTGGAGCCGTTGAAGATGACATCGGTCATCGACTCGCCACGCAGGTTCTTCGCCGAGCTTTCGCCCATCACCCAGCGCACCGCATCGATGATGTTGGACTTGCCGCAGCCATTGGGGCCGACCACGGCCGCCATGTTGCTGGGGAAGTTGACAGTGGTCGGGTCGACGAACGACTTGAACCCGGCCAGGCGGATGCACTTCAGGCGCATCGGTCAGCCTCGGGCCAGCGCCGCCAGCACCAGCTCGCAACTGCGCTGGCAATAGGCGGTGAGTACCTCGCGGATGCGCGGCAGATCACGGGCGACCACGGCGTCAAGCAGGTGGGCGAACAGGTCAAGGTAATCGAGCATGTTGGCTTGGCGCTGATCGAGAGCCAGATAATAGGCTCGGCTCATGGCGGGCTGCAGGTTTTCGACGGTTTCCTGCAGGTATGGATTGTCGGCAAACGGGTAGGCGGCGCGCATCACGGCAAAACTGTCGGCGACGAAGGCCTTGATGTCACCTTGTTCACGGGCCTGCTGCAGGCGCTGCTGGATGTCCAGGAACGGGCGCAGGTCTGCGTCGGTGCGCCATTTCTGCGCAACTGCATTGCCCAGCAGAATGTAGAACTCGCCCATGAGGGCGCACAGGCTGCGCACGCTGCGCTCGTCGAGCCTGGTCACATGGGCGCCGCGGCGTGGCAGGATCGCAACCAGATGACGACGTTCGAGGATCAACAACGCTTCACGCACCGAGCCGCGGCTGACATTCAACGCCTGGGTGACCTTCTGCTCCTGGATGCGCTCACCCGGCTCAAGCTCGCCGCGGATGATGCGTTCGGCCAGGTAGTCGGCAATCTGCTCGGAGAGGCTGTCCGGCGCCTTGAACGTCATGGTTTTCCTTCAAAATCATTGAACTGGGCACAAGTGGACGATTGTAGCGCACTTGGCCAGCAGTCGCGCAGAGGGGCGACAGCCTTTATTTGAGCCGCCAGACAACGGTCAAGGCGGCCCGATCTATGCTTTGTATATGGGCAGGCTGGGCGGCCAGACTACCGTGCGAAGAATTTCTTGACCCTCAAGTCAGAAAATTATTGACCATCGTGTCAGCTCTGCTTATTGTCCGCTCAACAACAATAAAACCATTGCGAGGCCATCCCCGTGATCCAGTTTCTCGTCAACCAGGAGCTGCGCAGCGAGCACGCCCTGGACCCGAACATGACGGTGCTGCAGTACCTGCGTGAGCACCTGGGCAAACCCGGCACCAAAGAAGGCTGCGCCAGTGGCGACTGCGGCGCATGCACCGTGGTGGTCGGCGAGCTGACCCAGGATGATCAAGGCCAGGACACTCTGCGCTACCGCAGCCTCAACTCCTGCCTGACCTTCGTTTCGTCGCTGCACGGCAAGCAACTGATCAGCGTCGAGGGCCTCAAGCACCAAGGTGAACTGCATAGCGTGCAACAAGCCATGGCCGACTGCCACGGTTCACAATGCGGCTTCTGTACCCCAGGCTTCGTCATGTCGTTGTTCGCCCTGCAGAAAAACAGCCAGGGCCACGACCTGCATCAGGCCCAGGAGGCGCTGGCGGGCAACCTGTGCCGCTGCACCGGCTACCGGCCGATTCTCGATGCTGCCGAACAGAGCTGCCGCCAACCCTGCCGCGATCAGTTCGACGCGCAAAAAGCGCAGACCATCAGCCGCCTGAAAGCCATCACACCAACCCAGACCGGCGAGCTCAACAGCGGCGACAAGCGCTGCCTGGTGCCGCTGACCGTGGCCGACCTCGCCGACCTGTACAGCTCGCACCCCGAAGCGCGCTTGCTGGCAGGCGGCACCGACCTGGCGCTGGAAGTCACCCAGTTCCACAAGACCTTGCCGGTGATGATCTATGTCGGCCACGTGGCCGAACTCAAACGCATCGACAAGACCGCCAGCCACCTGGAAATCGGCGCCGCTACGTCGCTCACCGATTGCTATGGCGCGCTCAACGAGGAATACCCCGATTTCGGCGACCTGCTGCACCGCTTTGCATCGCTGCAGATCCGCAATCAGGGCACCCTCGGCGGCAACATCGGCAACGCCTCACCGATTGGCGACTCACCGCCCTTGCTGATCGCCCTCGATGCGCAGATCGTTCTGCGCCAGGGCGACCGCCAGCGCACGATGCCGCTGGAGGACTACTTCATCGACTACCGCATCACTGCCCGCCAGGACAGCGAATTCATCGAGAAGATCATCGTACCGCGTGCCAGCAATGACTGGGCATTCCGCGCCTATAAAGTCTCCAAGCGCCTGGATGACGACATCTCGGCCGTGTGCGGCGCCTTCAATCTGAGCATCGAAGACGGCGTGGTCAGCGGCGTGCGCATTGCCTTTGGTGGCATGGCCGCGATCCCCAAACGTGCCCGCGCCTGTGAAGCAGCCCTGCGCGGCAAGCCCTGGAACCAGGCGAGCCTGGAGCGCGCCTGCCAGGCCCTGGCCGAGGACTTCACCCCGCTCAGCGACTTCCGCGCCAGCAAGGAATACCGCCTGCTGACCGCGCAGAACCTGCTGCGCAAGTACTTCATCGAACAGCAAACGCCGCACATCGAAACCCGGGTGACCGACTATGTCTAACCATCACGCCGTCAAGAGCCAGGCCGAGATGGCCGAACTGTTCAGCCAGGACCTGACCACCGGGGTCGGCCGCAGCGTCAAGCACGACAGCGCCGATAAGCACGTGGCAGGTGAAGCGGTGTACATCGACGACCGCCTGGAGTTTCCCAACCAGTTGCACGTCTATGCGCGCACCGCCGACCGTGCCCACGCACGCATCCTGCGCATCGATACCACACCTTGCTATGCCTTCGAAGGGGTGCGCATCGCCATCACCCACG
Organism: Lelliottia jeotgali; assembly: GCF_977070485.1. NCBI lineage: Bacteria > Pseudomonadati > Pseudomonadota > Gammaproteobacteria > Enterobacterales > Enterobacteriaceae > Lelliottia > Lelliottia jeotgali. The sequence goes on along the minus strand of NZ_CDRVFO010000005.1, from coordinate 140,409 downwards.
AGGACATCCCTGGCCTGAAAGACATAGGCCCGGTGGTGGCCGGTGACCCGCTGCTGGCTATCGACAAGGTCGAGTTCTTCGGCCAGCCGGTGCTCGCCGTGGCCGCGCGCGACCTGGACACCGCGCGCCGTGCAGCAATGGCGGCGATCATCGAATACGAAGACCTGGAACCGGTACTGGACGTGGTCGAGGCATTGCGCAAGAAGCACTTCGTACTCGACAGCCACACCCACCAGCGCGGTGATTCGGCCACCGCCCTGGCCAGCGCCCCGCACCGACTGCAGGGCACCCTGCATATCGGCGGCCAGGAACATTTCTACCTGGAGACGCAGATTTCCTCGGTGATGCCCACCGAAGACGGCGGCATGATCGTCTTCTGCTCCACGCAAAACCCTACCGAAGTGCAGAAGCTGGTCGCCGAAGTGCTCGACGTGCCGATGAACAAGGTGGTGCTCGACATGCGCCGCATGGGCGGCGGCTTCGGCGGCAAGGAAACCCAGGCCGCCAGCCCGGCCTGCCTGTGCGCCGTTATCGCGCGCCTGACCGGCCAGCCGACCAAGATGCGCCTGCCGCGCGTCGAAGACATGATGATGACCGGCAAGCGCCACCCCTTCTATGTCGAGTACGACGTCGGCTTCGATGACGAGGGGCGCCTGCACGGCATAAACATGGACCTGGCCGGGAACTGTGGCTACTCGCCCGACCTTTCCGGCTCGATCGTCGACCGTGCCATGTTCCACTCCGACAACGCCTACTACCTGGGCGATGCCACCGTGCACGGCCACCGCTGCAAGACCAACACCGCCTCCAACACCGCCTACCGCGGCTTCGGCGGCCCACAGGGCATGGTTGCCATCGAGCAGGTGATGGACCATATCGCCCGTCACCTGGGCCGTGACCCGCTGGCAGTGCGCAAGGCCAACTACTACGGCAAGACCGAGCGCAACGTCACCCACTATTACCAGACCGTCGAGCACAACATGCTCGAGGAGATGACGGCCGAGCTGGAAGCCAGCAGCGACTACGCAGAACGCCGCGAATCGATCCGCCGCTTCAACGCCAACAGCCCGGTCCTCAAGAAAGGCCTGGCGCTGACCCCGGTCAAGTTCGGCATCTCGTTCACCGCCACCTTCCTCAACCAGGCCGGTGCGCTGATCCATATCTACACCGATGGCAGCATCCACCTGAACCACGGCGGCACCGAGATGGGCCAGGGCCTGAACACCAAGGTGGCCCAGGTCGTGGCACAGATTTTCCAGGTTGATTTCAGCCGCATCCAGATCACCGCCACCAATACCGACAAGGTGCCCAACACCTCGCCAACTGCGGCATCCAGCGGCGCCGACCTGAACGGCAAAGCGGCGCAGAATGCCGCCGAGATTCTCAAAAAGCGCCTTACCGAGTTCGCCGCGCGGCATTATCAGGTCACCGAGGAAGACGTCGAGTTCCGCAATGGCCATGTGCGCGTGCGCGACCAGATCGTCAGTTTCGAACAACTGGTACAGCAGGCATACTTCGCCCAGGTGTCGCTGTCGAGTACCGGCTTCTATCGCACGCCGAAGATCTTCTACGATCGTAGCCAGGCACGCGGCCGGCCGTTCTACTACTTCGCCTTCGGCGCCGCCTGCGTGGAAGTGGTCGTCGATACCCTGACCGGCGAGTACAAGATGCTGCGCGCCGACATCCTGCACGACGTCGGCGATTCGCTGAACCCGGCCATCGACATTGGCCAGGTGGAAGGCGGCTTCATCCAGGGCATGGGCTGGCTGACCACCGAAGAGTTGGTGTGGAACACCAAGGGCAAGCTGATGACCAATGGCCCGGCCAGCTACAAGATCCCGGCCGTGGCCGACATGCCGCTGGACCTGCGGGTGAAACTGGTGGAAAACCGCAAGAACCCGGAAGACACCGTGTTCCACTCCAAGGCTGTTGGCGAGCCACCGTTCATGCTCGGCATCGCTGCCTGGTGTGCGATCAAGGATGCCGTGGCCAGCATTGCCGATTACCGCCTGCAACCGAACATCGACGCACCGGCGACACCGGAGCGGGTGCTGTGGGGGTGCGAGCAGATGCGCAAGGAAGTAGCTGCTTCGCAGCCTGCCTTGCAAGAACTGGAAACCTCCACTCACTGACGCCGCAGCCCTGTGTAGGAGCGGCCTTGTGTCGCGAAAGGGCTGCGCAGCGGCCCCAAGATCTATGCAGCAATGGAGATTCTTGGGGCCGCTGCGCGCCCCTTTCGCGACACAAGGCCGCTCCTACCAGAGGACCGAGTCGCCCATAGAGGATTTTGAATCATGCACCAATGGATCAACGCCCTCGCCGACCACCAGGCCCGCGGCGAACCCTGCGTGCTGGTAACCATCATCGAGGAGCGCGGCTCGACCCCGCGCAACGCCGGTTCGAAAATGGTCGTCAGTGCCACGGCCCTGTATGACACCATCGGCGGCGGCCATCTGGAATTCAAGGCGCTGCACATTGCCCGGGCGATGCTCGAAGAACACCGCACCACGCCGCATCTGGAGCGCTTCAGCCTCGGCGCCAGCCTCGGACAGTGCTGTGGCGGCGTAACCGTGCTGCTGTTCGAGCCCATGACCGCTGTACAGGCGCAAATCGCCGTGTTCGGTGCGGGCCATGTCGGCCGTGCTCTGGTACCCTTGCTCGCCGCCCTGCCCTGCCGGGTGCGCTGGATCGATTCGCGTGAACAGGAATTCCCCGAGCTCATCCCCAACGGGGTGACCAAGGTGGTCAGCGAGGAGCCGGTCGACGAAGTGGCCGAGCTGCCACCTGGTTGCTACTGCATCGTCATGACCCACAATCATCAGCTCGACCTGGAGCTGACCGCCGCCATTCTCAAGCGCAACGATTTCACCTGGTTCGGCCTGATCGGCTCGAAGACCAAACGGGTCAAGTTCGAGCACCGCCTGCGCGAGCGCGGCTTTGACGAAGCCGTGATGGCGCGCATGCGCTGCCCGATGGGCATCGCCGAGGTCAAGGGCAAGCTGCCGATCGAGATCGCCGTGTCCATCGCCGGCGAAATCATTGCCACCTACAACGCCTGCTTTGGCCAGCATGACGCTGGCGTCAATGCGGGCCCCATCGCCCAGTTGCTGCCGCCCTCCCGGCGCAGCCAAGCCAATTGACGAGTGAGTTATGACCGTTACCCGCAAAGCCTACCGTGCCGCCATCCTGCACAGCATCGCCGACCCGGCCGAGGTGGGCCTGGACGCCTCCCATGAGTACTACGAGGACGGCCTGCTGGTGATCGACGAGGGTCGCATCAGTGCCCTGGGGCATGCCAGCGAACTGCTGCCGACGCTGGATGCCGACATCGAAGTGGTGCATTACCAGGACGCTCTTATTACCCCGGGCTTTATCGACACCCACATTCACTTCCCGCAGACCGGCATGATCGGTTCCTACGGCGAGCAACTGCTGGACTGGCTCAATACCTATACCTTCCCCTGTGAAAAGCAGTTCGCCGACAAGGATCACGCCGACAAAGTGGCGAAGATCTTCCTCAAGGAACTGCTGCGCAACGGCACCACCACTGCCCTGGTGTTCGGCAGTGTGCACCCGCAGTCGGTCAATGCGCTGTTCGAGGAGGCCGAGCGCCTGGACCTGCGGATGATCGCCGGCAAGGTGATGATGGACCGCAACGCCCCCGACTATCTGACCGACACCGCTGAAACCAGCTACACCGACAGCAAGGCGCTGATCGAGCGCTGGCACGGCAAGGGCCGCCTGCACTACGCGGTAACCCCGCGCTTCGCGCCCACCAGCACCCCGCAGCAATTGAAGCTGGCCGGGCAGTTGCTCAAGGAGCACCCGGGCGTCTACATGCACACCCACCTGTCCGAGAACCTCAAGGAAATCGACTGGGTCAAGGAACTGTTCCCTGAGCAGAAAGGTTACCTGGACGTCTACGACCACTTCGAACTGCTCGGCGAGCGCTCCGTTTTCGCCCACGGCGTGCACCTGTGCGACGACGAATGCCAACGCCTGTCAGAAACCGGCTCGGCGATCGCGTTCTGCCCAACCTCGAACCTGTTCCTGGGCAGCGGCCTGTTCAACCTGCCCCAGGCCGAACGTTTCAAGGTAAACGTAGGCCTGGGCACCGACGTCGGCGCCGGCACCAGCTTCTCGCTGCTCAATACCCTGAACGAGGCGTACAAGGTCATGCAGCTGCAAGGCGCGCGCCTGCACCCCTACAAGTCGCTGTACCTGGCCACCCTGGGCGGTGCCCGTGCGCTGCGCCTGGATGACCGGATCGGCAGCCTGCGCCCCGGCAACGATGCCGACTTCGTGGTGCTCGATTACAAGGCCACGCCGCTGCTTGACTACCGTATCCAGCAGTCAGGCAGCATCGAAGAGACCCTGTTCGTGCTCACCACCCTGGGCGACGACCGCACGGTGCGTGAAACCTACGCTGCCGGGCGCTGCGTGCACCAGCGCTAAGGCTGTTTCGCCAGGCCCCGGTACAACGCGCCGCCGATCGCTGCCCCGATCAGCGGCGCCAGCCAGAACAGCCACAGCTGCTGCAAGGCCCAGCCACCGACGAACAGCGCCGGCCCCGTGCTGCGCGCGGGGTTGACCGAGGTATTGGTCACCGGGATCGAGATCAGGTGGATCAGTGTCAGGGCCAAGCCGATGGCGATGGGTGCAAAACCCGCCGGGGCCCGAGCGTCGGTTGCGCCCATGATCACCACCAGGAACATCGCCGTCATCACCACTTCACTGACAAAACCTGCGCCCAGCGAGTAACCGCCTGGCGAGTGGTCGGCATAGCCGTTGGACGCCAGGCCCGCCGACAGCTCGAAGCCGGCCTTGCCACTGGCAATGAAGTAGATCACCGCTGCCGCGCAGATCGCACCGATCACCTGAGCGATGACGTAAGGCAGCAACTCTTTGGCCGGAAAACGCCCGCCTACTACCAGCCCGAAGGAAACGGCAGGGTTCAGATGGCATCCGGAGATGTGGCCGATGGCGAATGCCATCGTCAGGACGGTAAGACCGAAAGCGAAAGCGACACCGAGAACGCCGATGCCGAGGGGAGAGCTGGCTGCGATTACCGCACTGCCGCAGCCGCCGAGTACCAACCAGAAGGTGCCGATCAGCTCGGCTCCCATGCGCACACCCAAAGACGTCGACATGAACCTTTCCTCATGTAGTTGAACGCAGGAGACTGCGCAAGCCCAACTACTTGATGAAGGTTTGCCCACAAGAATTTAGCAGACGTTTGGTTTATGGCCAGTAATAACAAGGGGCCGCTTCGCACCCCATCGCCGGCAAACCGGCCCCCACACAGCATTGTAGGGCCGGTTTGCCGGCGATGGGGCGCGAAGCCGCCCCTCATTCAGCCAGGCAAACGATCAACCCTTGAGCGAAACCTTGGGTTTTTTCAGCAGATGCGAAAACACCGCATGCAGATCGTCCGAGGCACTCTCCTCGTCCAGGTTGAGCTTGCTGTCGATATGGTCCATGTGATGCATCATCAGGCTGACCGCCTGCTCGGCATCACGCGCCTCGATGGCATCGATCAGTTGCATGTGCTCGTCGTAGGAGCAGTGCGAGCGGTTGCCGCTTTCGTACTGGGCAATGATCAACGACGTCTGCGACACCAGGCTGCGCTGGAAGCTGACCAGCGGAGCATTGCCGGCCGCCTCGGCCAGCTTCAGGTGAAACTCACCGGATAGCCGGATACCGGCACCACGGTCGCCCCGCGAGAAGCTGTCACGCTCCTCACGCACCATGTGCCGCAGTTCGTTGAGCTGCTCGAGGGTGGCGTGCTGTACGGCCAGTTCGGTGATGGCGCGTTCGACCATGCGCCGCGAGAAGAACACCTGGCGCGCTTCTTCGACCGTCGGGCTGGCCACCACGGCACCGCGGTTGGGCCGCAGCAGCACAACGCTTTCGTGGGCCAGGCGCGACAAGGCACGACGGATGATGGTACGGCTGACGCCGAATATCTCGCCCAGCGCTTCCTCGCTCAATTTGGTGCCCGGTGCGAGTCGCTGCTCGAGGATCGCCTCGAAGATATGCGCATATACGATATCGTCCTGGGTACCGCTGCGGCCAGCCTTGCCGGCACGTGCAGGTTTCTTCAGAGGTTGCAGCTGTTCGTTCATGGGCTCTCGAGGCACGAAGGAAAGTATGGCGGCATTGTACACAGGCTGAGCCGTTTCTGCAGGTGGGCTTTTAGCTATATAGCCGATGCGCGGCATATTGTGCGCACAAAAGATAAAACATTATTTGCTTTCTTTGTACACAAAAGCATAATCCATCGAGCAACTTCTTGACCCGTAAGTCAACAAAGCGGCGTCAGACGTCTGCCATCCCTCGCGGAGCCACCAAGTGCATTGCGCAGGTCACTGGCTCCAAGAACAACAAGAAAGACTTGAGGAGTACCGCTGTGGAAAGCCGCAAATCCGACGCACCTACGCTGGATCTCGCTCCGCCGCTCGAAACGAGCTGGCTGGAGCGGATTTTCAAACTCAAGCAACACGGCAGTACCGTCAAAACCGAAATGATCGCCGGGGTGACCACCTTCATCACCATGGCGTACATCATCTTCGTCAACCCCAACATCATGGCTGATGCCGGCATCGATCACGGCGCAGCATTCGTCGCCACCTGCATTGCCGCAGCACTGGGCTGCCTGCTGATGGGCCTGTACGCCAACTGGCCGGTGGGCCTGGCGCCGGGCATGGGCCTCAACGCGTTTTTCACCTACACCGTGGTCGGGACCATGGGCTACAACTGGGAGACAGCGCTGGGCGCGGTATTCGTATCGGGTGTGCTGTTCATGTTCCTGACCCTCTCCAAAGTCCGCGAGTGGCTGCTCAACAGCATCCCGGTAAGCCTGCGGCATGCCATGGGGGCCGGCGTCGGATTGTTTCTCGGACTGATCGGCCTCAAGACCGCAGGCATCATCGTCGACAGCCCGGCCACGCTGATCAAGCTGGGCTCTATGCATGAACCAGGCCCACTGCTGGCGGCACTGTGCTTCCTGTCGATTGCCATCCTCAGCTACAAACGCGTGTTCGGCGCCATCCTGATCAGCATCATCGGCGTCACCTTGGCGGGCTGGGGCCTGGGCCTGGTGAAGTTTGGCGGGGTGATGTCGATGCCGCCGAGCCTGGCCCCCACCTGGATGGCCATGGACGTGGCCGGCGTGTTCAACGTGAGTATGATCAGCGTGGTGCTGGCGTTCCTCTTCGTGCACATGTTCGATACCGCCGGCACCTTGATGGGCGTCGCCCAGCGGGCCAACCTGGTGGCGCCGGACGGCCGTATCGAAGGCCTGTCGAAGGCATTGAAGGCGGACAGCGCATCCAGCGTGTTCGGTGCCGTGGTCGGGGTGCCGCCGGTAACCAGCTATGTGGAAAGTGCCGCGGGTGTTGCCGCAGGTGGCCGCACTGGCTTGACCGCAGTGGTGGTTGGCCTGCTGTTCGTGGCGGCGATGTTCTTTGCACCGCTGGCCGGGATGATTCCAGCCTACGCGACTGCAGGTGCACTGATTTACGTGGCCATGCTTATGATGGGCAGCATGGCGCACATCCACTGGGATGAAGCCACCGACAGCATTCCGGCGATCGTCACGGTGATCATGATGCCGCTGACCTTCTCGGTGGCAGACGGTATTGCAATGGGCTTCATCACCTATGTGGCGCTGAAGGCCGGTACCGGCAGGTACAAAGAGATCTCGGCGAGCCTGTGGGTGCTGTGCGCGATCTTCATTGCCAAGTTCGTGTTCCTCTGAGCTGACAATTGCACCAGAACAGGGCGCTTCGGCGCCCTTTTTGTGCTGTTTGCCCCCCTCATCGCCGGCAAGCCGGCCCCTACAGGAGTGGCGTCAGTTGTAGAAATTGAATAGGTCAGAGCCCCGGTAGGTGGCGAAATCGCTTGGATACCATTCGATATGGCCAACGCCGTACCTTGTGGGGGAGCCGGCTTGCCGGCGATGAGGCCAGTGAGGAAAACAAAACAGCAGACGAAAAAAAGCCCGCCAGTGTGAGAGCGGGCCAAGGACCTACGAAGATTCTTCTAGCGACCAACTAGCTCCCGCGATAGGTCGAATAGCTATACGGCGAAATCAGCAGCGGCACATGGTAGTGCTCCTGCTTCTCGTCGATGCCAAAGCGCAGCACAACAACATCCAGAAACGCCGGCTCCGGCAGCTGTACGCCGCGAGCACGGTAGTAGGCGCCAGCACTGAATTGCAGCTGGTAAACGCCAGTACGGTAATCGTCACCCTGCAACAGAGGCGCATCGACGCGGCCATCGCTGTTGGTCAGGGCAGTGTTCACCAGCTCAAGCTGCTGGCCTTCGACACGGTACAGCTCGACCTTGATCGCGCTGCCCGGGCAACCATGAGCTGCATCCAGTACGTGTGTAGTCAAACGTCCCATTGCTTGTCGCCTCTTGTTCAATCTGTGGGCAAAAAATACACAGCCATCCGCACGGCAATGAACCTGCGACGGGCGGGAATGCCGTTATTAAGACATTTCACCAACAGATTGTACACAATTTTTTGAGCCCTTCCGTCGAGGCCCCCTCATACAGGCCAATAGTCGCAAATACAGGCGCAGTGCCGACGCCAATCTTATTAACTGACCAATCAGGCAGGTTTCTTGCAACAGATTCTCAGGCGACAAAAGGGAAGAAATGCGGAAAAACAGGCTTACAAATGATTTCAGAAGTTGTATACAATCAGCCCATCCGGTGGTGCGACATCCCGACGCGGCCCGCCCACCCCCCGCACTAACGCACAAGAAGGAAGACTGCAGTGAGCGCTGACTACCCTCGCGACCTGATCGGTTACGGCAACAACCCTCCTCACCCGCAATGGCCGGGCAATGCCCGCATCGCGCTGTCTTTCGTCCTGAACTACGAAGAGGGTGGCGAGCGCAACATCCTGCACGGCGACAAAGAGTCTGAAGCTTTCCTGTCCGAGATGGTCGCTGCCCAGCCGCTGCAGGGCCAGCGCAACATGAGCATGGAGTCGCTGTACGAATATGGCAGCCGTGCCGGCGTATGGCGCCTGCTCAAGCTGTTCAAGGACAGCGGCGTGCCGCTGACCGTGTTCGCCGTGGCCATGGCCGCCCAGCGCCACCCGGACGTGATCCGCGCCATGGTCGAAGCCGGCCACGAGATCTGCAGCCACGGCTACCGCTGGATCGACTACCAGAACATGGATGAGGCCCAGGAGCGCGAGCACATGCTCGAGGCCATCCGCATCCTCACCGAACTGACCGGCGAGCGCCCGGTAGGCTGGTACACCGGCCGCACCGGCCCCAATACCCGCCGCCTGGTCATGGAGGAAGGTGGCTTCCTCTACGACAGCGATACCTACGATGACGACCTGCCCTACTGGGAACCGAACAACCCGACCGGCAAGCCGCACCTGGTGATCCCCTATACCCTGGACACCAATGACATGCGCTTCACCCAGGTACAGGGCTTCAACTGCGGCGAGCAGTTCTTCCAGTACCTCAAGGACGCCTTCGATGTGCTGTACGCCGAAGGTGCCGAAGCGCCGAAGATGCTTTCCATCGGCCTGCACTGCCGGCTGGTCGGCCGCCCGGCGCGCCTGGCCGCGCTCAAGCGTTTCGTCGACTACGCCAAGAGCCATGACCAGGTCTGGTTCGCCCGTCGCGCGGACATCGCCCGCCACTGGCACGCCACCCACCCGTACAAGAAAGAGAACGCCTGATGACCGCCTTCAAGACCCTCAAGCCATCGACCCTGGACCGTGACACCTTCGTCAAGGTCTTCGCCGACATCTACGAGCATTCGCCGTGGGTCGCCGAAAAAGCCTACGACCTGGGCCAGCTGGACGAGCTGAACGAGATCGAAGCGCTGCACCAGCGCATGAGCGACATCCTGCTCAGCGCCAACCACGCCGACCAGTTGGCGCTGATCAATGCTCACCCGGACCTGGCCGGCAAGGCCGCCATCCAGGGCGAGCTGACCGAATCGAGCACCAACGAACAGGCCGGCGCCGGTATCCACCAGTGCACCGCCGAAGAGTTCGCCCGGTTCACCGAACTGAACGATGCCTACAAGGCCAAGTTCCAGTTCCCGTTCATCATGGCAGTCAAGGGCAGCAACCGGCACCAGATCCTCGCCGCTTTCGAAAAACGCATCCATAACGACACCGATGCCGAATTCAAGGAAGCCCTGGCGCAGATCAACCTGATCGCCCTGTTCCGTCTGCTGCAGCTGTAACCGGCGCGGCAACGTTAGAGCCTTATCCAGAACAACGAACATAGAAGAGATAACCGCATGCGCACCCTGATGATCGAGCCCCTGACCAAAGAAGCCTTCGCCCCCTTCGGTGACGTGATCGAAACCGATGGCAGTGACCACTTCATGATCAACAACGGCTCGACCATGCGCTTCCACAAGCTCGCCACGGTCGAGACCGCCGAGCCTGAAGACAAAGCGATCATCAGCATCTTCCGCGCCGACGCGCTGGACATGCCGCTGACCGTGCGCATGCTGGAACGCCATCCGCTGGGCAGCCAGGCTTTCATCCCGCTGCTCGGCAATCCCTTTCTGATCGTGGTCGCGCCCGTTGGCGATGCACCTGTATCAGGCTTGGTCCGTGCCTTCCGCAGTAATGGCAGGCAGGGCGTCAATTACCATCGCGGCGTTTGGCACCACCCGGTGCTTACGATCGAAAAGCGGGATGATTTCCTGGTGGTTGATCGCAGTGGTTCCGGCAACAACTGCGATGAGCATTACTTCACCGAGGAACAGATGCTGATCCTCAATCCCCACCAATAAGAAAAGGTCGATCATCGTTCGGTGATCGGCAGAGGTACATACTGTGGAAGCACACCTTCACGAATGGCTGAACCTGAGCATTCGCTGGGTTCACATGATCACCGGCGTGGCCTGGATCGGTGCATCGTTCTACTTCGTCTGGCTGGAAAACAACCTGAACCGGAGCAATCCGCGTGACGGGCTGTCGGGTGACCTTTGGGCCATCCACGGCGGTGGTATCTACCACCTTGAGAAGTACAAGCTGGCGCCGCCGAAAATGCCCGAGAACCTGCACTGGTTCAAATGGGAAGCCTACTTCACCTGGATGTCCGGTATCGCCCTGCTGTGCGTGGTGTTCTACTGGAACCCGACCCTGTACCTGCTGGCCCCTGGCAGCACCCTGAGCGGTGCCGAGGGCGTGGCCATCGGTATCGGTTCGCTGGTGGCCGGCTGGTTCATCTACGACCTGCTCTGCGATTCGCCACTGGGCAAACGCCCGGCGCTGCTTGGCGCCGTGCTGTTCGTACTGATCATCGCCGCTTGCTGGGGCTTCAGCCTGGTGTTCAGCGGCCGTGGCGCGTACCTGCACACCGGCGCGATCATCGGCACCATCATGGTCGGTAACGTGTTCCGCATCATCATGCCGGCCCAGCGCCAGCTGGTGGCAGCGATCGAGAACAACACCACCCCCGACCCGCGCCTGCCGGCCAAAGGCCTGCTGCGTTCGCGTCACAACAACTACTTCACCCTGCCGGTGCTGTTCATCATGATCAGCAACCACTTCCCGAGCACCTACGGTAGCCAGTACAACTGGCTGATCCTGGCCGGCATTGCCGTAGCCGCGGTACTGATCCGCCACTACTTCAACACCCGCCACGACAGCAGCAAGTACGCCTGGACCCTGCCGGCCGGTGCCCTGGCGATGATCTGCCTGGCTTACGTCACCGGCCCGAAACCGATGGCCGTTGACCCTGAGCAGGCCGCGGCGAAGGTCGAGTACCAGCCACTGCCAGCAACTGCAGTGGGTGGCAAGACCGCTGCCGAACAGCGCGCCGAGGACGCTGCCAAGGCGGCCCAAGCTCCTGCCGCGCCGGCTCAAGCCCCAGCCCAGGCGACGGCTCAGGCCGGTGGCGGTGCCTTCGACAAGATCCACACCGTCATCCAGGAACGCTGCACAGTGTGCCACTCGTCGAAGCCGACCAGCCCGCTGTTCAGCACCGCCCCTGGCGGCGTGGTGTTCGACACCCCGCAGCAGATCCAGGCCCAGGCCGCGCGCATTCAGGCGCAAGCGGTCGCCAGCCAGATCATGCCGCTGGGCAACATCACCCAGATGACCGTCGAGGAACGCAAGCTCGTCGGTGACTGGATCGCCAAAGGCGCCCAGGTCAACTGATCGAAGCCGCACGCTTCAAGCCTCAAGCTGTAAGTCGTAGGTAACAAGCAAGCATCGAGCGTCAGGCTCCAACGCGGATCACCAAGTTTCTTCTTGAAACTTGCCGCTTGGAGCTTGCCGCTTGGATCCGAGAATAAAAACAAAACTCGAGGTGCTGCATGTCCGAGTCACGCAAGGCGTACATTCCTGTGGCGCCACCGCGAGAACCTCTGCCCCTGTTCCAACTGATCCTGGTTGGCCTGCAACACGTTCTGCTGATGTACGGAGGCGCGATTGCCGTGCCTTTGATCATCGGCCAGGCAGCCGGATTGTCCCGTGAAGAAGTCGCTTTCCTGATCAACGCCGACCTGCTGGTCGCAGGCGTAGCTACCATCATCCAGTCGTTCGGTATCGGCCCGGTAGGGATCCGCATGCCGGTGATGATGGGCGCCAGTTTCGCTGCCGTCGGCAGCATGGTGGCCATGGCCGGTATGCCTGGCGTAGGCCTGCAGGGGATATTCGGTGCGACCATCGCCGCCGGGTTCTTCGGCATGCTCATCGCGCCGTTCATGTCCAAGGTCGTACGCTTCTTCCCGCCGCTGGTCACAGGTACCGTGATCACCTCTATCGGCCTCTCGCTGTTCCCGGTCGCCGTCAACTGGGCCGGTGGCGGCCATGAGGCAGAAGCCTTCGGCTCGCCGATCTACCTGATGGTGGCAGGCCTGGTGCTGGCCGTGATCCTGCTGATCAACCGCTTCATGCGCGGTTTCTGGGTCAACGTGTCGGTGCTGGTAGGCATGGGCCTGGGTTACATCCTGGCCGGCTCCATCGGCATGGTCGACCTGTCCGGCCTGGGCCTGGCACCGTGGCTGCAAGTGGTGACGCCACTGCACTTCGGCATGCCGACCTTCAGCCTGGCACCGATCCTGTCGATGTGCCTTGTGGTGGTGATCATCTTCGTCGAGTCCACAGGCATGTTCCTCGCCCTGGGCAAGGTGACCGATCGCGAAGTCACCCCAGGGATGCTGCGCCGGGGCCTGCTGTGCGATGCCGGCGCGTCGTTCATCGCCGGGTTCTTCAACACCTTCACCCACTCCTCGTTCGCCCAGAACATCGGCCTGGTGCAGATGACCGGGGTACGCTGCCGTTATGTCACTGTGGTGGCCGGCGCGCTGCTGATCCTGCTCAGCCTGCTGCCCAAGGCGGCATACCTGATCGCCTCGATCCCGCCTGCAGTGCTGGGCGGTGCGTCCATTGCCATGTTCGGCATGGTCACCGCCACCGGGATCAAGATCCTTCAGGAGGCAGACATCGGCGACCGACGCAACCAGCTGCTGGTTGCGGTCAGCGTCGGTTTCGGCCTGATCCCGGTGGTCCGTCCGGAGTTCTTCGCACAGATGCCGCAGTGGATGGAACCCATCACCCACAGCGGTATCGCCATGGCCACGGTCAGTGCCTTGGTGTTGAACGTACTGTTCAACATCCTCGGTGGTGCCGACCGCGCGGCGCACAACGACGCCTGTCACCAGCATTAAGCCAAGCGGGGCGGCGCCGTGCGTCGCCCCTGCGCCTATCCGTTGTAACTGCCACACCGTCGGCCCGCCGGAATGGGCCGCCCGGGGCGCCTGCGCGCCGAAAAATCCGCCAACAAAAACAATAAGTCCGGGAATCACAACATGAAGCGCATCGCATCAACCCTGTTGCTGGGCAGCAGCCTGCTGGCCACCCTCCCCTCGCATGCAGGCGAATGGCTGCTGTGGCACGGCGAAAGCCTGACCTATCTGTATGGCAAGGACTTCAAGGTCAACCCAGACATCCAGCAGACCATCACGTTCGAGCACGCCAACAAATGGAAGTACGGCGACACCTTCCTGTTCGTCGACAAGATCTTCTACAACGGCAAGCCCGATGCCAGCAAAGGCGTGACCACCTACTACGGTGAGTTCAGCCCGCGACTGTCGTTCGGCAAGATCTTCGACCAGAAGCTCGCCTTCGGGCCGATCAAGGACGTGCTGCTGGCCATGACCTACGAGCGTGGCGAAGGCGACAACGAGGCCTACCTGATCGGCCCCGGTTTCGACCTGAACATTCCCGGCTTCAACTATTTCACCCTCAATTTCTACCTGCGCAACACCGAAGGCGGCCGCCCTGGCGACGACGTCTGGCAGATCACCCCCGGTTGGTCGTACACCATTCCTGTGGGCAGATCGGACATTCTGATCGACGGCTACATGGACTGGGTTCCCGACAACGACCAGAACAGCCGCGGTACCTATCACGCCAACCTGCACTTCAACCCCCAGGTCAAATACGACCTGGGCAAGGCGCTCAACCTGGGCGCCAAACAGCTGTATGTGGGCTTTGAGTACAGCTATTGGAAGGACAAGTACGGCATCGACAGCCGCGGCAATCTGGAGAGTAACCAGAGTGTCGCCAGCGCCCTGATCAAGGTACATTTCTGAAAACCTGATCAAACGCCCAAGTTTGATACACGCTGCTCCAGGACGGAGCACTTGAGGCCAGGCGCGCAAGCCAGTAATCTGCGCGCCCCCTCGAACAGGGCAGGATGGATCCTGCCCGCGTTTACTGACCGCTCAGTCAATGAATTCGGGCGGTTGGCCGACGTGTTGCCAGCCGGAAATACCCATTTTCAGCCGTTCAGAACGAGTCGAGCAGGAAGGTTGTAGCCAATCCGGAAAGTTGGCGCAGCTCTTGCCAAACAACTGTGGCCAATCGAAAAAAGCTGACTCAAAAGACAAAAAAAGCGCCAATACCGAGCGCTGACAACAGACCAATCAAGGGAGCGACACTCGCAATGCGTACCATCAATAGCCTGATTCTCGCGGGCGGCCTGCTGGCCTGCGGCACCACCTACGCCGATGACCTGCTGCAGTGGCAGAACAACAGCCTGACCTACCTGTGGGGCAAGAACTTCAAGGTCAACCCGGCGATCCAGCAAACCGTCACCTTCGAGCACGCCGATGGCTGGAAGTACGGCGACAACTTCGTCTTCGTCGACAAGATCTTCTACAACGGCAAGAAGGACTCGGGTAACGGCGACAACACCTACTATGGTGAAATCAGCCCGCGCCTGTCGTTCGGCAAGATCTTCGACCAGAAGCTCGCCTTCGGCCCGGTCAAGGACGTGCTGCTGGCAATGACCTATGAGTTTGGCGAGGGTGATACCGAGTCCTACCTGATCGGCCCTGGCTTCGACCTGGACATCCCGGGCTTCGACTACTTCCAGCTGAACTTCTACCAGCGCACCACCGACGGCAGCCGGGCCGGTGACAACGTCTGGCAGATCACCCCGGTGTGGTCGTACACCATCCCTGTGGGCTCCTCCGACATCCTCATCGACGGTTTCATGGACTGGGTGGTCGACAACGACGAGAACCGCCGCGGTACCTACCAGGCCAACCTGCACTTCAACCCGCAGGTCAAATATGACCTGGGCAAGGCGCTGCACCTGGGTGAGAAGCAGTTGTATGTGGGCTTTGAGTACGACTACTGGAAGAACAAGTACGGGATCAAGGATTCCGACGGGTTCACCACCGATCAGAACACTGCAAGCTTCCTGGTCAAGGTTCACTTCTGATCCTGAGGGCTGCTGTGCAGCCCCATCGCGACACAAGGCCGCTCCTGCAATGATCGCCGTAGGAGCGGCCTTGTGTCGCGAAGGGCCGCAAAGCGGCCCAATTCACCTTCATCGAGCCGGGCGCAGCACTCGCCACAACTTGCCAAATCCGCTGACCACCGCCAACACCACGGCCCCCGCAACAATCCCCACCCCACCATTGAGCAACGCTCCAGTAAGCGCCCCACCCCGCCCTTCACTGAACGCCTCGATGGCATGATGCAGCGGCGCAACACCGTGCACCAGAATCCCGCCACCTACCAGGAACATCGCCGCAGTCCCGATCACCGACAGGCTCTTCATCATGTAAGGCGCCGCCCGTAGAATGCCGTTGCCCACCACCTGGGCCGCTTTCGAGGCTTTCTGAGTCATCCACAAGCCCAGGTCATCTAGCTTGACGATACCGCCCACCAACCCATAGACACCCACGGTCATGACGATCGCAATGCCCGACAGCACGATGATCTGCTGAGTCAGCGGCGCATCGGCCACAGTGCCCAAGGTGATGGCGATGATTTCTGCCGAAAGGATGAAGTCGGTGCGCACCGCCCCCTTGATCTTGGTCTTCTCGAAGGCCACCAGGTCGACGTTCGCATCGGCAACGGCTTCGCTGCGCGCACTGTGCTCGGCAGCATCCTCCTCCTTGCTGTGCAAGAACTTGTGTGCCAGCTTTTCGAAGCCTTCGAAACACAGGTAGGCGCCACCAATCATCAGCAACGGCGTCACCGCCCATGGGATGAACGCGCTGATCAGCAGCGCCGCCGGCACCAGGATCGCCTTGTTGACGAACGAGCCCTTGGCCACCGCCCACACCACCGGGATCTCGCGCTCGGCGCGCACACCGGTGACCTGCTGGGCGTTGAGTGCCAGGTCGTCGCCCAGCACACCCGCGGTTTTCTTCGCCGCAACCTTGGTCATCAACGAGACATCGTCAAGTACCGTAGCAATGTCGTCGATCAGTACCAGTAAACTGCTTCCTGCCATGTCTGCCTGTTTCCCGTGAAATGAATGGGCCGGAGTCTAGCCCAAAGTCGCTGCCTTGAGCCCCCCTCGGGCCCGGTGCTACCATGCCCGATCCCTCTTAGAGGTGGCCAGACACGAGGAAGATCCCTGACCATGAGCACCATTCGCGAGCGCAACAAGGAACTGATCCTGCGCGCGGCCAGCGAGGAATTCGCCGACAAGGGCTTCGCCGCCACCAAGACCAGCGATATCGCGGCCAAGGCCGGCCTGCCCAAGCCGAACGTGTACTACTACTTCAAGTCCAAGGACAACCTCTACCGCGAGGTCCTGGAGAGCATCATCGCGCCGATCATGCAGGCGTCCACGCCGTTCAATGCCGACGGCGACCCCAAGGAAGTGCTGAGTTCGTACATCCGCTCGAAGATCCGCATTTCGCGCGACCTGCCGCATGCCTCGAAGGTGTTCGCCAGCGAGATCATGCACGGTGCGCCGCACCTCTCGCCCAACCAGGTGGAACAGCTCAACGAGCAGGCACGCCACAACATCGAGTGCATCGAGCGCTGGATCGAGCGCGGGCAGATTGCCAAGGTCGACGCGCACCACCTGATGTTCAGCATCTGGGCGGCAACTCAGACCTATGCCGATTTCGACTGGCAAATTTCGGTGATCACCGGCAAGGCCAAGCTGGCCGACAGTGATTACGAAGCAGCAGCCGAAACCATCATTCGGCTGGTGCTCAAAGGCTGTGAGCCCGAGGCGGCCTGACAAGGCCAGTGGGGCTGCTCTGCAGCCCTATCGCGAGACAAGGCCGCTCCTACAAGAGATTGGGTAACCTCTGTAGGAGCGGCCTCGTGTCGCGAAAGGGCCGCAACGCGGCCCCGGCAATTTAAAGCCTTACGCAGCTACACCCGCATCCGCCGTCAACCCCGCCTCTTCGATCGCACTGATCGCACACTGCTCGTCGATATCCGACGTATCGCCGCTGATCCCTACCGCACCCAGCACCTTGCCGTCCTGATCGCGAATCAGCACGCCACCTGGCGCCGGCACCACCGGCCGCTCACCCACACCATTCAACGCGGCAAAAAACGCCGGCCGCTGCTGCGCATCCAGCGCCAGCAAGCGCGAGCCCTTGCCCAGGGCAATCGCGCCCCAGGCCTTGCCCGTGGCCACCTCAGGGCGAATCAGGCTGGCGCCATCTTCGCGCTGCAGGGCCAGCACATGCCCACCGGCATCCAGCACCACCACCGTCAACGGCGCAGCATTGATCTTGCGGCCCGCCGCCAGCGCTGCGTTCACCAGGCTGACAGCGACTTTCAGGTTCAAAGCGTTCATGGAAAGGTCCTCTTCTTGTTGTGAGAAGCCCGGAGGGCAGTTGAAAATCGATCATTCAAATAGAACACAACTGCAATCACTTTTGTATACAATAAATTGAAACGATCGTATGCGATGACGCAAATCGCCGTTTTCATGGGCGCTCGGACGAAAGCAACCTCCCCCGATGAAAACCCATTGACCTGAACCGCCAGCCGTGAATACACTCTGGCACAAAGCAAGTTGTATACAATTACAAAATCGATGAGGCACAACCCATGAGCAAAATGAGAGCAATCGATGCAGCCGTTCTGGTCATGCGCCGTGAAGGTGTAGATACCGCGTTCGGCATCCCAGGGGCTGCCATCAACCCGTTGTACTCGGCCCTGAAAAAAGTCGGTGGCATCGATCACGTCCTCGCTCGTCACGTTGAAGGCGCCTCGCACATGGCCGAGGGTTACACCCGCGCCAACCCAGGCAACATCGGCGTGTGCATCGGCACCTCCGGCCCCGCCGGCACCGACATGGTCACCGGCCTGTACAGCGCATCGGCCGACTCCATCCCGATTCTCTGCATCACTGGCCAGGCGCCACGTGCCCGTCTGCACAAGGAAGACTTCCAGGCTGTCGACATCACCAGCATCGTCAAGCCCGTCACCAAGTGGGCGACCACCGTTCTGGAACCAGGCCAAGTGCCTTATGCCTTCCAGAAAGCCTTCTACGAAATGCGTACCGGCCGCCCAGGCCCTGTGTTGATCGACCTGCCGTTCGACGTGCAGATGGCCGAAATCGAGTTCGACATCGACGCCTACGAGCCGCTGGCCGTCAACAAGCCCTGCGCCACTCGCGTGCAGGCTGAAAAAGCCCTGGCCCTGCTCAACGACGCCGAGCGCCCACTGCTGGTGGCCGGTGGCGGCATCATCAACGCCGACGCCAGCGACAAGCTGGTGGAGTTCGCCGAACTGACCGGCGTGCCAGTCATCCCGACCCTGATGGGCTGGGGCACCATCCCGGACGACCACGCCCAGATGGTCGGCATGGTCGGCCTGCAGACCTCGCACCGCTACGGCAACGCCACCCTGCTCAAGTCCGACCTGGTGTTCGGTATCGGTAACCGTTGGGCCAACCGTCACACCGGTTCCGTTGACGTTTACACCGAAGGCCGCAAATTCGTTCACGTCGACATCGAGCCTACCCAGATCGGCCGCGTGTTCACTCCTGACCTGGGTATCGTTTCCGATGCAGGCCTGGCGCTGGACGTGTTCATCGAAGTGGCCCGCGAGTGGAAAGCCGCCGGCAAGCTGCAGTGCCGCAAAGCCTGGCTGGAAGACTGCCAGCAGCGTAAATCGAGCCTGCAGCGCAAGACCCACTTCGACAACGTACCGGTCAAGCCGCAGCGCGTTTACGAAGAGATGAACCAGGTGTTCGGCAAGGACACCTGCTACGTCAGCACCATTGGCCTGTCGCAAATCGCCGGCGCGCAGTTCCTGCACGTATACAAGCCACGCCACTGGATCAACTGTGGCCAGGCCGGCCCGCTCGGCTGGACCATCCCGGCGGCACTGGGTGTGGTCAAGGCCGACCCGAAACGCAAGGTTGTGGCGCTGTCGGGTGACTACGACTTCCAGTTCATGATCGAAGAGCTGGCCGTGGGCGCGCAGTTCAACCTGCCGTACGTACACGTGCTGGTGAACAACGCCTACCTGGGCCTGATCCGTCAGGCGCAGCGTGGCTTCGACATGGATTACTGTGTACAACTGGCGTTCGAGAACATCAACTCCACCGACGCCGCCACCTACGGTGTCGATCACGTCGCCGTGGTCGAAGGCCTGGGCTGCAAGGCCATCCGTGTCTTCGAGCCGGGTGAAATTGCCCCGGCACTGCTCAAGGCACAGAAGATGGCCGAAGAGTTCCGAGTACCGGTCGTGGTGGAAGTGATTCTGGAGCGTGTGACCAACATTTCCATGGGCACCGAGATCAACGCGGTCAACGAGTTCGAAGACCTGGCCCTGGTCGGCAACGACGCGCCAACCGCCATCTCGATGCTGGACTGATCGCCTGACGCCCCCGTGCTGCGCCCTACCTGAGGGCGCCGGGGGCCTTCATCGCAAGGAGACACATCATGCCTCGCTTCGCTGCCAACCTGTCCATGCTGTTCACCGAACAGGACTTCCTGGCCCGCTTCAAGGCTGCCGCCGATGCTGGTTTCAGCGGCGTCGAATACCTCTTCCCGTACGACTTCAGCGCTGCCGAAATCAAGCAGCAGCTCGACGCCCACGGCCTGACCCAGGTGCTTTTCAACCTGCCGGCCGGTGATTGGGGCAAAGGTGAGCGCGGAATCGCCTGCCATCCCGACCGCGTCGAAGAATTCCGCGCCGGTGTCGACAAGGCCATCGAATACGCCAAGGTGCTGGGCAACACCCAGGTCAACTGCCTGGCCGGCATTCGCCCGCAAGGTCTGCAGTGCGCCGACGTGCGCAAGACTTTCGTCGACAACCTGAAGTTCGCCGCCGACAAGCTCAAAGCCGCTGGCATTCGCCTGGTCATGGAAATGATCAACACCCGCGACATCCCGGGCTTCTACCTGAACACTACCCGGCAGGCCCTGGAAATCCAGGCCGAAGTGGGCAGCGACAACCTGTTCCTGCAGTACGACATCTACCACATGCAGATCATGGAAGGTGACCTGGCTCGCACCATGGAAGCCAACCTGAAACTGATCAACCACATCCAGCTGGCCGACAACCCGGGCCGTAACGAGCCGGGCACCGGCGAAATCAACTACCGCTTCCTGTTCGAACACCTGGACCGCATCGGTTACCAGGGTTGGGTAGGCGCGGAGTACAAGCCGCTGACCACCACCGAAGCAGGCCTGGGCTGGCTGAAGACACACAACGCAATCTAAGAACGCTCGCAGAACCTGCTGCAGGGGCGGCCTTGTGTCGCGAAGGGCTACAAAGCACCCCCGGCAGATTTCCTGCGTAACTGAGATCGAGGGGCCGCTGCGCGCCCCTTCGCGACACAAGGCCGCCCCTACAGGGGGCCGGGTCGCCTGCTCACATAAATATAAAAGAGGTAATTTCTCATGGCTAAAATCGGTTTCCTCGGCACCGGCATCATGGGCAAGCCCATGGCTCAGAACCTGCAAAAAGCAGGTCACAGCATTTTCGTTTCCACCCACCACGAGGCCGCACCGGCTGACCTGATCGCCGCTGGCGCAGTGGCGCTGGCCAACCCGAAAGAGGTTGCCCAGGAAGCCGAGTTCATCATCGTCATGGTGCCGGACACCCCGCAGGTCGAAAGCGTTCTGTTCGGTGAAAACGGCGTCGCCGAAGGTGTAGGCCCGAACAAGGTGGTGATCGACATGAGCTCGATCTCCCCGACCGCCACCAAAGTCTTTGCCGAGAAGATCAAGGCCACTGGCGCCGCCTATCTGGACGCGCCAGTGTCCGGTGGTGAAGTCGGTGCCAAGGCCGCGACCCTGAGCATCATGGTCGGTGGCTGCCCGAACGCCTTCGAACGCGCCCTGCCGCTGTTCGAAGCCATGGGCAAGAACATCACCCGCGTCGGCGGCAACGGTGACGGCCAGACCGCCAAGGTCGCCAACCAGATCATCGTCGCCCTGAACATCCAGGCCGTCAGTGAAGCCCTGCTGTTCGCGGCCAAGAACGGCGCAGACCCTGCCAAGGTGCGTGAAGCGCTGATGGGCGGCTTCGCCTCCTCGAAGATCCTCGAAGTGCATGCCGAGCGCATGATCAAAGGTACCTTCGACCCAGGCTTCCGCATCAACCTGCACCAGAAAGACCTGAACCTGGCCCTGCAAGGCGCCAAGGAGCTGGGCATCAACCTGCCCAACACCTCCAACGCCCAGCAAGTGTTCAGCACCTGCGTGGCACTGGGCGGCGGCAACTGGGACCACTCGGCGCTGATCAAAGGCCTGGAGCACATGGCCAACTTCTCGATCCGCGGCGAGAAATAAGCTTCAAGCTGTAAGCCTCGAGCGGCAAGCAAAAGCAGGTCTGCTTTTACTTGCGGCTTGTAGCTTGAAGCTTGCAGCTCTGGGGACCGCCCCTGGTTCGGCCTGCACGGAGGCAGTTCCAGGGGCGTTTTCGATTCTGCAGAACAACAATAATTGGGAGCCTGCCATGTCGGTCGATCCGCAAAAATTTCTCCGCGACCTGTTCGACACAGCCATCGCTGCCGCCCACCCCCGTCAAGTCCTCGAACCCTACCTGCCCGCCGACCGTAGCGGCCGGGTCATCGTCATCGGCGCCGGCAAAGCCGCAGCGGCCATGGCCGAAGTGGTCGAGAAGAGCTGGCAGGGTGAAGTGTCCGGGCTGGTGGTCACACGTTACGGTCATGGCGCCAACTGCCAGAAGATCGAAGTGGTCGAAGCCGCCCACCCGGTCCCCGACGCCGCTGGTCTGGCCGTGGCCAAACGTGTGCTGGAACTGGTCAGCAACCTGAACGAAGACGACCGCGTCATCTTCCTGCTCTCCGGTGGTGGTTCGGCCCTGCTGGCGCTGCCAGCCGAAGGCCTGACCCTGGCCGACAAGCAACAGATCAACAAGGCACTGCTCAAGTCTGGCGCTACCATCGGCGAGATGAACTGTGTGCGCAAGCACCTCTCGGCGATCAAGGGCGGCCGCCTGGCCAAAGCCTGCTGGCCCGCCACTGTCTACACCTATGCCATTTCCGATGTGCCCGGCGATCTGGCTACGGTCATCGCCTCCGGCCCCACCGTGGCCGACCCGAGCACCTCGGCCGATGCCCTGGCGATCCTCAAGCGCTACAACATCGAAGCGCCCAAGGCCGTCATCGACTGGCTCAACAACCCCGCCTCAGAAACCGTCAAGGCCGATGACCCGGCCCTGGCCCGCAGCCACTTCCAGCTGATCGCCAGGCCCCAGCAATCGCTTGAAGCCGCTGCAGTGCAAGCCCGCCAGGCCGGTTTCAGCCCGCTGATCCTCGGCGACCTGGAGGGTGAATCGCGCGAAGTGGCCAAGGTGCATGCCGGTATCACCCGGCAGATCGTCCAGCACGGACAGCCGCTGAAGGCGCCTTGCGTGATCCTTTCTGGCGGCGAAACCACTGTCACCGTACGCGGCAATGGCCGTGGTGGGCGCAATGCGGAGTTTTTGCTCAGCCTCACCGAAAGCCTAAAGGGCCTGCCGGGCGTATACGCCCTGGCTGGCGATACCGACGGCATCGACGGCTCGGAAGAAAACGCCGGCGCCTACATGACGCCAGACAGCTTTGCCCGCGCCGAGGCACTGGGCCTGTCGGCCAGTGACGAGCTGGACAACAACAACGGCTACGGCTATTTCGCCGCACTCGATGCGCTGATCGTCACTGAACCGACCCGCACCAACGTCAACGACTTCCGCGCCATCCTGATCCTTGAGACTGCACAATCATGACGCCTGATAAAAAAGTCAAAATCCTCGCCACCCTCGGCCCTGCGATCAATGGCATCGACGATATCCGCCAGCTGGTAGAAGCCGGAGTGAACATCTTCCGCCTCAACTTCAGCCACGGCGAGCACGCCGACCACGCCCTGCGCTACCAGTGGATCCGCGAGGTCGAGCAGCAACTGAACTACCCGCTGGGCATTCTCATGGACTTGCAAGGGCCCAAGCTGCGCGTGGGCCGCTTCGCGGAAGGCAAGGTGCAGCTGCAACGCGGCCAGGCCCTGCGCCTGGACCTGGACAAGACCCCGGGCGACAGCCGCCGGGTCAACCTGCCACACCCAGAGATCATCGCCGCGCTGGAGCCCGGCATGGACCTGCTGCTGGACGACGGCAAGCTGCGGCTGCGCGTCACCGCCAAGCACAACGACGCCATCGACACTGAAGTGCTGAACGGTGGCGAGCTGTCCGATCGCAAGGGCGTCAACGTACCGCAGGCAGTACTCGACCTCTCCCCGCTTACTGAAAAGGACCGCCGCGACCTGGCCTTTGGCCTGGAACTGGGCGTGGACTGGGTGGCCCTGTCGTTCGTGCAGCGCCCTGAGGACATCGTCGAAGCACGCCAGCTGATTGGCGATCGCGCCTACCTGATGGCCAAGATCGAGAAGCCATCGGCAGTCGAACAGCTGCAAGCCATCGCCGAACTGGCAGACGCGATCATGGTGGCCCGCGGTGACCTTGGCGTGGAAGTGCCGGCCGAAAGCGTGCCGCAAATCCAGAAACGCATCATCGGCACCTGCCGTCAGCTGGGTAAACCGGTGGTGGTGGCCACGCAGATGCTCGAATCCATGCGTTTCTCGCCGGCCCCGACCCGCGCCGAAGTCACTGACGTGGCCAATGCCGTGGCCGAGGGCGCCGATGCGGTGATGCTGTCGGCCGAGACCGCCTCGGGTGATTACCCACTGGAAGCCGTGCAGATGATGAGCAAGATCATCCGCCAGGTGGAGAACGGCCCGGACTACCAGGCGCAACTCGACGTTGGCCGGCCCAAGGCTGAAGCTACGGTGTCGGACGCCATCAGCTGCGCGATCCGCCGCATCAGCGGCATCCTGCCGGTGGCGGTGCTGGTCAACTACAGCGAGTCGGGGGCTTCGACCCTGCGCGCAGCACGCGAGCGGCCACGGGCGCCGATCCTCAACCTGACGCCGAACCTGGTCACTGCCCGCCGCCTGAGCGTGACCTGGGGCGTGCACTCGGTGGTCAATGACCGTTTGCGCCAGGTAGATGAGGTGGTCTCCACCGCACTGGAAATTGCCCAGGCGCAAGGCATGGCCAGCCGTGGTGATACGTTGCTGATCACTGCCGGTGTGCCGTTCGGCAAGCCGGGCTCGACCAACAGCCTGCGGATCGAGACCTTGGTCTGAGATTGCCGGGGGCGCTTTGCGCCCCTTTCGCGACACAAGGCCGCTCCTACCGGCGAACGCGAAACCCTGTAGGAGCGGCCTTGCGTCGCGAAAGGAGGGCAAAGCCCTCCCCTGGCACTACAACAACAGACACGCGGAAAACCGAGGCCCAAAGAGGCCCACCGCTCCTCCCTCAACCTTACCGACTGCCCATGTACACCAAAAATTTCGTCAACCCGTCCCCCGACTGGGCCACGGCGCTACTCAACGGTTTCAGCCAGGTGCTGCTGCTGCGCAATCCCCTATGCGGTCTGTGCTGCCTGCTGGCCATTCTGCTGACCGCGCCCAACCTGGTCGGCGGCGCCCTGCTCGGCGCCCTGGCCGGCCTGCTTACCGCCCAGGCCCGCGGCTACGACCGCGCCGACCGTCAGGCCGGGCTGTACAGCTACAACGGCGTGTTGATCGGCATCCTGATCAGCGCCGTGCTGCCCTGGTCGGCCATATTGCCACCGCTGATCATCGCTGCCGGCGGGCTGTCCAGCATCATTACCCACCAGTGGCGCAAGCGCGGGGGCAAGCTGCTGATCGCCTATACCGCACCGTTTGTGCTGCTGGGCTGGGCCGTGCTGCTCTTCGCCAGCCCCTCGCCCAGCGGCTTCGTCGAAGCCGACCCGCTGTATGCCCTGGCGCGTGGCGTAGGCCAGATCTTCCTGCTCGACCAGCCCCTGGCCGGGTTGCTGATCATCGTCGGCATGTTCATCGCCAACCCTTATGCGGCAATGTGGGCGGTGATCGGCTCGGCCATCGGTGGCAGCGTGGCCTTGTTCGCCGAAGCGCAATCTGCCTGGCTGGGTCTGTACGGCTTCAACGCGGCACTGGCGGCGCTGGCCTTCAGCAGGCAGGGTGAAAAGCCATGGGTAACCCTACTGGCGATTGCCCTGGCTCTAATGCTGCAACCGCTGTTCAAGCTGCTACCGGTACCTGGCCTGACCGCCCCGTTCGTCGCCGCCTGCTGGCTGATGCACTTGGGCAGCCACCTGGCCCAGCCCAGGCATCGCAATGCCAGCCGCTTGCACAGCTGAAACGCAACCCCTAGGCTCAGCCCATTGCTTTTGTGGAACGAGCCCATGAATAACCCTGAGAGCCTGCGCGAACGGCTCTACGTCATCGTTTTCCAGACCGACACCGTCGCCGGCCGGCGCTTCGACAAGACCCTCCTGCTGATCATCCTGGCCAGCCTGGTCACGGTGATCCTCGACAGCATCGACGAGATTCACCAGAACTACGCAGGCCTGTTGGCGGGTATCGAGTGGGGCTTCACCGCGATCTTTCTCGCCGAGTACATCACGCGCCTTTACTGCTCGCCCAAGCCCATGCGCTACGCCTTCAGCTTCTACGGCCTGGTCGACCTGCTGGCGATCGTGCCGGGGATCATCGCCCTGTACTACAGCGACGCGCAGTACCTGCTGATCATCCGGGTGATCCGCATGCTGCGGATTTTCCGGGTGCTCAAGCTCGGCCAGTATTTGAACCAAGCGAATTACCTGATGGCGGCACTGCGCGGCAGCAAGCAGAAGATCATCGTGTTTCTGCTCAGCGTGTCGACACTGGTCACTGTGTTTGGCACCTTGATGTATGTGATCGAGGGCCCCGAGCACGGCTTTACCAGCATCCCCAAAGGCATCTACTGGGCCATTGTCACGCTCACGACCGTGGGCTTTGGCGATATTGTGCCGAAAACACCGCTGGGGCAGGTGCTGTCGTCCCTGGTAATGATCACGGGTTACTCGATCATTGCCGTGCCCACCGGGATCTTCACTGCCGAGCTGGCCAATGCCATGCGCGGGGAGCGGCTGCACCATGACTGCCCTACCTGCCACAAGGACAGCCATGAACATGGCGCAGCATTCTGCTCGCGCTGTGGCAACGTGCTGTTCCCAAAAACAGAATAAGCAAAGAGCCATTCGGTCTTTAGTCATTCAATAACGAAACGCTATAGTCGCGAAAAATTACTAAACACTTCGGAACAAGGACGCATCGTGAAAAAAATCTTCACTGCTTCGCTACTGGCCGCCGGCCTGACGCTCGGCACTCTCGCTCAGGCCGCTCCGACCCTGCTCAACGTTTCCTACGACGTGATGCGCGACTTCTATAAGGACTACAACCCAGCGTTCCAGAAGCACTGGGAAGCCGAGCACAACGAGAAGGTCAACGTGCAGATGTCCTTCGGTGGCTCGAGCAAGCAGGCGCGTGCAGTGATCGACGGCCTGCCGGCCGACGTCATCACCATGAACATGGCCACCGACATCAACGCCCTGGCCGACAACGGCCAACGGGTAGCGGACAATTGGGTGACACGTTTGCCCAACAATAGCGCCCCGTTCACCTCAGCCACTGTGTTCATCGTGCGCAAGGGCAACCCCAAGGCACTGAAAGACTGGCCCGACCTGCTCAAGGACGGCGTGCAGGTAATCGTGCCCAACCCGAAGACCTCGGGTAACGGCCGCTACACCTACCTGTCGGCCTGGGGCTATGTGCTCAAGCAAGGTGGTGACGAAAACAAGGCCAAGGACTTCGTCGGCAAGCTGTTCAAGCAGGCACCGGTACTCGATACTGGTGGCCGTGCCGCGACCACGACTTTCATGACCAACCAGATCGGCGATGTGCTGGTGACCTTCGAGAACGAAGCCGAAATGATCGCCCGCGAATTCGGCCGCGACCAGTTCGAAGTGGTCTACCCGAGCGTGTCGGCCGAGGCCGAACCACCGGTGAGTGTGGTCGACAAAGTGGTAGCGAAGAAGGGCACCCAGGCCGTGGCCGAGGAGTACCTCAAGTACCTATGGTCGCCGGCAGCCCAGGAAATCGCGGCACAGAACTACCTGCGTCCGCGTGATGCAACCGTACTGGCCAAGTACACCGACCGCTTCCCGAAGGTCGACTTCCTGTCGGTGGAGAAAACCTTCGGTGACTGGCGCACCGTGCAGAAGACCCACTTCAACGATGGTGGGGTGTTTGACCAGATCTATACCGGCCAGTAATTGAGCTCTGCCCTCACTGGGCGCCATTATGACGCTCAGTGAATCTGTCCCAGAGCATCAGGCCGGTGACTTACCGCGAAATACCAAGGCCTTCAAGCCCCCCGCCGGATCGGCATCCGGAAACTCCGGCGGGTTGTCCAAGCGCTCGACAAAAGCCAACGCCGGGGCCTGCTCAGCCATGCCCTCGATCAGAAACTCCGGCCCGATCGCCGGATCATTCACGCACGCCAGCACAGTCCCACCCTCGGTCAGCAACTCTGGCAAGCGCCGCAATATCTTCGCGTAATCCTGGGTCAGCACGAAACTGCCTTTCTGGAAGGTGGGCGGGTCGATGATGATCAAATCGTAGGGTCCGTACTTGCGCACCTTGCCCCACGACTTGAACAACTCATGCCCCAAGTACGCCACCCGCGACGCATCGTGGCCATTGAGCCGGTGATTGTCGCGGCCACGCGAAAGCGCCGACTTGGCCATGTCCAGGTTCACCACCTGCTCGGCGCCACCGGCGATAGCCGCGACCGAGAAGCCGCAGGTGTAGGCGAACAGGTTCAGCACGCGCTTGCCCGCCGCCTGCTCACGCACCCAGCGTCGGCCGTAGCGCATGTCGAGAAACAGGCCGTTGTTCTGCCGCACGCCCAGGTCGAGCAAATAGGTCAGGCCATCTTCGATCACTTCGCGCTGCTGGCACGGCTCGCCCCACAGCCACTGGCCCGGGCTGTCCGGCAGGTAACGGTGCTGGATGAGGATCGCTTGGCCGGCCCACTGTGGGTGCTCGGCGAGGTTGCGCAGCATGGCCTCTAGTTCTGCCAGCTGGCCTTCGGGTGGCTCACGGAACAGAGCTACCGACAGCACACCCTGCAACCAGTCGACGGTGACCTGCTCCAGCCCCGGCCAGCAACGGCCGCGGCCATGGAACAGGCGGCGGGTTTCCTGCGGGGCGGGGACGAGGGCGGTGAGCAGATGCTGTTCGAGGGTGTGGATCGGCGAAGTCATGGCGGGTCGCAAGCAGATAAAAGGAAGCATTCTACCCCGCGAGGCCGCTGCGCGCCCTATCGCCGGCAAGCCGGCTCCCACTACCACGCCGTTGCTGAAGACTGCGCTTCACCTGTAGGAGCCGGCTTGCCGGCGATAGGCCATACAACGTTTTCACTGGCCTTTGACAATGATCGGCGCCGAACGGAACCACCACCCTTGCTGCATGCCCGCCGCCGCCAGCAAGATCAGCGCGACACCGAGCCATTGCAGCGGCGCCAGGCGGTGCCCGAAGGCCACCCAGTCGACCAGGATCGCGGCAATCGGGTAGATGAATGAAAGGGCACCGGTCAATGCCGTGGGCAGGCGCTGGATGGCGCTGTACAGCAGCACGTACATCAGCCCCGTGTGCACCATGCCCAAGGTCACCAGGCTGGCCAACGCCGAAGGCTCGCCAGGCAACCCACCCAGCTTGACCCACGGCGCCAGCAGCATTACGCCGGTCGCTACCTGGATCAAGGCAATGAGGTGCGGCGGCGTGCCGTTCAGGCGCTTGATGATCAACGCGGCAGTGGCATACAGAAACGCCGCTCCCAGCGCCAGCGCAATGCCCACCAAGTACTCTTCACCACTGCCCTGCCCTGCGCCATGGGCGCTGACGATGGCCAGCATGCCAAGGAACGCCACGCTCAGCCAGGTGACCTTGGCCACAGTGATCTTCTCGCCCAGAAACACTACCGCCAGCCCCACCAGCAGGAACGGCTGGACGTTGTACACCGCTGTGCCGATGGCGATCGACGCCCGCGAATAGGAAGCGAACAGCAACACCCAGTTGCCGACGATGGCCACACCGCTGGCAATTGCCAAGAGAAAGGCCGTGCGGGTGATCACACCGGGCTTGAGGAACCCGAACGCCGCGCAGATCACCAACAACGTGCCAGTACCGAACACGCAACGCCAGAACACCACGTCCAGCACCGACTGCCCGGACACCAGCACGAACCAGCCGATGGTTCCGGAAATCAGCATGGCAGCGACCATCTCCAGCGAGCCACGGCGCAACGAACTGTCCATCTAACACCTCCCTTGACGATGACGACAGTATGCAGAGGCTGATGGTTGACCATCCAGCTGATAACTAAGGAAATATGGCAAATCAGCCTTTACTATCAAGGCAAAAACCCTGATTACCCTTAAGAGGCGCATATGACCGATGCCATCGACCAGCTCCTGATCAACGCCCTGATGGAGGATTCCCGCCGCTCACTGAAAGCGCTGGCGCAGATCACTGGGCTTTCCGCCCCCAGCGTCAGCGAGCGCCTGCGCCGTCTGGAAGAGCGCGGCGTGCTGCGGGGTTACACCGTGGATGTGGATGCGCGCAGCTTTGGTTACCAATTGCAGGCCATCGTGCGCATTCGTCCGCTACCGGGGCAGTTGCAGGAGGTAGAACGGCAGATTGTCGCGATTCCAGAGTTCACCGAGTGCGACAAGGTAACGGGCGAGGATTGCTTTATTGCTCGACTGCACGTGCGGTCGATGGAACAGCTCGACGCCCTGCTTGACCGTATCAATGTGCTAGCTGACACCAACACGGCGATCATCAAGAAGAGCCCGGTAAAGCGGCGCTTGCCGCCTATGGACTAAGGCGGCTGGAAAACCTGACCCGCCTCTGTACACACGAATGTCACCTTAGGTGCCATTTTTGTGTGCATAAGTGCTAGCAATGCCCCAATACGTTACATGCATTTCACAACTAAATCTGACCAAATGATCAACTAATTATCTGAATAAAAAATTAAATCTGTTCAATTGGTCAACTTATATTTCCTTCAATTCATCTAGTTAGCTGTCACATAGGTAGTTTCAAAACAGTGGCAACTTCATGTACGGTTTTCGCCTGGCATGGAACTCGCTTTTGTGTGTTCGTGTTTTGTATACAAGTTAAACAAAACATAAATACACAAGAACCCGCGACGCCGCCCCTACCCGGCCGCCGCGCCCAGAACCCAGTGATGCCAACGCTGCACTGACGAGATGGCGAGCCCGTGCGCATGCCCGCTCATCGCAGTCCATGTGCATCAGGAGCCTGCCGGAATGAGTACCAGCCTCGACCTTGCCCCTGAACTATCCGTCGCCAGCACCAACCCCTCTTCCTCGCTGGCCGGCCATGCGCCACAACTTGAACTGAGCCCGCGCCTGCATAACCGCGACCTTGCCCCGACGCGCATAGAGGGCCGCCGCTGGGGGCGCTACAGCATCTTCGCGCTGTGGACCAACGATGTGCACAACATTGCCAACTACTCCTTCGCCATGGGCTTGTTCGCCCTGGGCCTGGGCGGCTGGCAGATACTCTTGTCATTGGCGATCGGCGCCGCGCTGGTGTACTTCTTCATGAACCTGTCCGGCTACATGGGGCAGAAGACCGGCGTGCCGTTCCCGGTGATCAGCCGCATCGCCTTCGGCATCCATGGCGCGCAGATCCCTGCGCTGATCCGTGCAGTGATTGCCATCGCCTGGTTCGGCATCCAGACCTATCTGGCGTCTGTGGTGCTGAGGGTGCTGCTCACCGCCGTGTGGCCGCAACTCGCCAGCCATGACCAAGACAGCATCCTCGGCCTGTCGAGCCTGGGCTGGGTGTGCTTCGTGGCGATCTGGCTGGTGCAGTTGGTGATCCTGGCGTACGGCATGGAGATGGTGCGCCGCTACGAGGCATTCGCCGGCCCGGTGATCTTGCTGACCGTGGCCAGCCTGGCGGTGTTCATGTACTTCAAGGCCGATGCGCGCATCGCCTGGTCGGTGGCCGAGCCGCTGACCGGTTACGAGATGTGGCGCAACATCTTCGCCGGCGGCGCGCTGTGGCTGGCGATCTACGGCACACTGGTGCTCAACTTCTGCGACTTCGCCCGCTCCTCGCCGTGCCGCAAGACCATCCGCGTAGGCAACTTCTGGGGCCTGCCGGTGAACATCCTGATCTTCGCAATGATCACCGTGGTGCTGTGCGGCGCACAGTTCCAGATCAACGGCCAGATAATCGACAGCCCGACCCAGATCGTTGCCAGCATCCCCAACACTGCCTTCCTGGTCCTCGGTTGCCTGGCCTTCCTGATCGTCACCGTGGCGGTGAACATCATGGCCAACTTCGTCGCCCCGGCCTTCGTGCTGAGCAACCTGGCGCCGCGGCACCTGAACTTTCGCCGCGCGGGGTTGATCAGCGCCACCCTGGCCGTGTTGATCCTGCCATGGAACCTCTACAACAGCCCGCTGGTGATCGTCTACTTCCTGTCCGGCCTGGGCGCCCTGCTGGGCCCACTGTACGGGGTGATCATGGCCGACTACTGGCTGCTGCGCAAAGGCTGCATCAACGTGCCGGAGCTGTACAGCGAACACCCGGCCGGGGCCTACCACTACAGCAAGGGCATCAACCTGCGTGCGGTCGCCGCGTTCCTGCCGGCCGCGCTGCTGGCCATCGTCCTGGCGCTGGTGCCCAACTTCCATGCCATCGCGCCGTTTTCCTGGCTGATCGGTGCCGGTATCGCCGCCGCGCTGTACCTGCTGATCGCCCCGCGCAACCGCCAATACGCTGATGTCAGCGGCGAATGCATCGCCGTCGACCATAGCAGCCACTGATCAAGGAGCAGTGTTCATGCGTATTCTGATCGCCAACGTCAACACCACCGAAGCCATCACCGAGGCCATCGCCGAGCAGGCCCGCAGCGTGGCCTCGCCCGGCACGCAGATCATCGGCCTCACTCCATGGTTCGGTGCCGAGTCGGTGGAGGGCAATTTCGAGAGCTACCTGGCCGCCATCGCCGTGATGGACCGCGTGCTGGCCTACGAGGGCCCGTACGATGCCGTGATCCAGGCAGGTTACGGCGAACATGGCCGCGAAGGTCTGCAGGAACTGCTGAACGTACCGGTGGTGGACATCACCGACGCCGCCGCCAGCACTGCGATGTACCTGGGCCACGCCTATTCGGTGGTCACGACCCTGGACCGTACCGTGCCACTGATCGAGGACCGCCTGAAGCTTTCCGGGTTGTACGACCGCTGCGCCTCGGTGCGCGCCAGTGGCTTGGCGGTACTGGAACTGGAGGCAGACCCGCAGCGTGCAGTGCAGGCCATCGTCGAACAGGCCGAACGGGCGGTGCGCGATGACAAGGCCGAGGTGATCTGCCTGGGCTGTGGCGGCATGGCAGGGCTGGACGAGCAGATTCGCCAGCGCACCGGGGTACCGGTGGTCGATGGCGTGAGCGCGGCGGTGACCATTGCCGAGTCGTTGGTGCGGATGGGGCTGAGCACGTCCAAGGTGCGCACCTATGCCACCCCGCGGGCGAAGAAAGTGGTGGGCTGGCCGATGCGGTTCGGGCGGTAAAGCCTCAGGTGTCTTCACCGGCCCTATCGCCGGCAAGCCGGCTCCCACAGGGTTCGGTGGTGCTGCACTTGTGGACTGCCCCAGGAAGTTGGACACCAATCCAGTTTGTTGGGGCAGTCCACTGTGTAGGAGCCGGCTTGCCGGCGATAGGGCCAGCCCAGTCACCCAATCATCCGGGCCAAGCGCTGCGCACTGCCACAGGCCAGGGTGAACCCCAAGGCCCCATGCCCCAGGTTCAGCCATAGGTTCCGGTAAGCAGTACCGCCAATGATCGGCACCCCTGTAGGCGTCGCCGGCCGCATACCCGCCCACTCCACCGCCTGCGTATAATCCGCCGCATTGGGCAACGTATCGAGCGCCAGCCGGTGCATGCTTTGGAGCCGGCGCGCATCCACCGATTCGTCGTAGCCGACGATATCCACCATCGCCGCCACCCGCAGTTGCCGGTCAAGGCGCGCATAAACGATCTTGCGCTCGTAATCGGTAATGCTGACCTCAGGCGCACGATGCGTCGAGCCGATTGGCGCCGTCAGGCTGTAGCCTTTGAGCGGATAGACCGGCAGTTTCAAACCCGGCAGCGCCAACGCCGCACTGCGATGACCGGCGCACAGCACCAGGCGCTGTACATCGACCTGCTCGTCCCCCACTTGCAGCGCCACGACCTGATCCTGATGCATGTGCAACCGCGTCACTGTCCTGCCCAGCAGAAAACGGCACTGCCCGGAGGCACGCAAGCGCTCGGCCAGGCGTTCACAGAAACGGTGGCAGTCGGCAACCTCCTCATCGGGCGTCAGTACCCCGCCAATGAACGCTGCCTCGGCCAATGCCGGCTCAAGCGCCCTCAGCTCGCCCCCATCGAGTACCTGTTGATTGACCGGGTCGAGCAGGTGGCCCCGCCCATGGGCGAAGGCCCGCTCACTGCGAAAAGCAACCACTTTGCCGTTGCGCCGCCAGGCAAAATCAGCCAGCCCATCGTCCTCGCGCCAGCGCGCCAGGGTGGCCTGACTGTGCAGGGCCAGCTCCAGCAGCTGTGCACCGTTGCGGCGGTTGACGTTGCTGCGGCAAGCCAGCATGAACGCCATCAACCAGCGCCACTGTGCCAGGTCCAGGCGCAGCCGCAAACGCAACGGCGAATCGCCCTGCAGCATCCAGCCCAGCGCCTGCCAAAGCACGCCGGCATCAGCCAAGGGCGCCACGTAGCGGTAAGACAGCTGCCCGCCGTTGGCAAAACTGGTGGCAGAGGCCAGGCTGTCACGCGCCTCGACGAGGTCTACCGAAAGGCCCTCACGGACCAGCGCATAGGCTGTCGCCAGGCCGATCACCCCACCGCCAATGACCGTCACGTCCCGCTTCATGCATTACCCCTGGTTCAGCTTCCTTGCCAAGACAGTAACAGCGGATCAGGTCGGGCAGCTATGCGCACCACCATCCAGGCCCTGGCGTACGTTGCGGCTGAGCAGGCTGGCCTTGCCGTCGCGCCAGGTCAAGGTCAGTACATACAGGGTGTCGAAGTCATCGCCCTGCCAGTCTTCGGTGATCACCCGGTCCTCACCCAGCGCCTTGCCGGCGACAGTATTGATCAGCTCCGGCAGGTAACCATGGGACCAGGCAGTGTAGACGGTGGCGTTGCGGTACTTGCCGCTGAGCAATTCATCGGCGAGCTCATCGGTGTCGTTCGCACCGTAATCGATATTCACCGGCAGGCCCAGACGTATGGCACTCGGGGTGATGGTCATCAGTGGCCGGATGTAGCTGTAACTCTGATCACTGCTGCCTTCCTCGACCTCTCGTGTCGGGTTGGCTGCGAAGACGAAATCGGCGTTGCCGAAGCGCTCGGGCAGCAGTGTGGCCAGGTCCAGTGCACGGTTGAGGCCTTGACAGTTCAACTGCCCCAAGCCTTCGCCGGGTTTTTCGGCATGGCGCAGGAACACCAGGGTCTGGGTGCCGTCGACCGGTTGAGCGCGGCTTTCGACCACTTCCAGTGCCAAGGGCACCGCCGCAGCGACGAGTGCGAGGCTCAGCAGCAGGAGGCGACGACGGCGAAGAAACGGTGGCAACTTCATGTAGGCATGACTCTTGTGGCAGGCAGTTTCAGGTCAACTCGCCACATTGCCCGGGGGCCCAAGCCGCAGGGCAACCCTGTAGTGAGTGCCATCCTTGGCCAACGAGTAGGGTTCAGAGTGCCCTCAACGCGTTTGGTTCCTCCCTGGGCAGGGCTGATGTTAAAGCAAAGGTGTTGCCGAATTGTTTAATGCCTGCCCTTAGATACCAGTCCCCCGCCCTCAATCATCCCGCGTCAACACTTCGAGTAATTCGATCTCGAACGTCAGATCCGAATTTGGCGGGATCGCGCCTACGCTGCGCTCTCCATAACCCAGGTGCGCAGGCACTTGCAGCTTGCGTTTGCCCCCCACGCGCATGCCCATCAGGCCCTGGTCCCAGCCCTTGATCACGCGGCCCGTGCCGATCACGCACTGGAACGGTTTGCCACGGGACCAGGACGAGTCGAACTCGCTGCCATCGACCAGCCAGCCGGTGTACTGGGTGGTGATCAGGGCGCCTTTGACGGCCGCCTTGCCGTCGCCTTCGACGAGGTCGGTGATTTGCAGTTCGCTGCTCATGGCCATGCTCCAACGCGGAAATTCAAGGCCGCCCTTTTCTCAGGAATGCACGGGTTTGGCAAGCAGGTGCCCTTAACCCAGTTGCTCGAACGCTTGCTGGCCCGTCAGCTCGGTAGTCTGGTTGGCAAAGCAGTACCAGGCAGGTTTCTGCTCGACGAAGATCTGCAGGTCGAAATCCCAAGCCTCATCGCCGTCCAGCAGGCCCACCGGCACCGCGTAGAAATCGTTGGCCTTGAGCCGGTAATACAGGTGAGTGCCGCAGCGCCCGCAGAAGCCGCGCTGGGCCCAGTCGGATGAATCGTAGACGCCGGGCGAACGCCCTTCGATGACCGGCGGCTGGCTGCAGTGCACGACCAGCAACGGCCCACCGGTCCACTTGCGGCACATGCTGCAATGGCAGGCACTGACATGGGTGTTATCGAGGGTGACCGTGAGCTTCGTGGCGCCGCACAGGCAGGCGCCTTGTTTCTCCATGACCATGGGGTGCTCCATTTGCGAGGATTGGGCCAGCAATTATAGATGCCAGGTAGGAGCGGCCTTGTGTCGCGATGGGCTGCAAAGCAGCCCCCTGGTTTAATGATGATTGCGTAACTCGAGAGGCCGCGTTGCGGCCTGATCGCGACACAAGGCCGCTCCTACAGTGGACTACACAAACTTCTAGATGTAGGCAGTACCGCGCAGGTACAACGCCGCCCGCCCGCTGATGATCACTCGGCCATTGCCTGGCACCTCACAGTGCAGCTGGCCCTTGCGCGCGCCGCCCTGCTCGCAGGTCAGGATGCTCTTGCCCAACCGCTGCGCCCACAAAGGCGCAAGCGATGTGTGCGCAGAACCTGTAACCGGGTCTTCGTTGACACCGACCCGCGGGCCGAACCAGCGTGTGACAAAATCGTATCCGCGCCCGGGAGCGGTCACGGCGATACCACGCACATCGAAGGCCGACAAGGCGACGAAGTCAGGCTGCAGCGGGTCCAAAAGCGAGGCGTCATCGATCATCACTACATAGTCGTCGGACTGATACACCGCACTCGCCCCGCTCAACCCCAGCGCCTTCAGCAAACCTGTGGGCGCCTCGACGGCCACTGGCTGCTTGGCCGGGAAGTCCATGGCCAGCAAGCCGTCAGCGCCTCGGCTAACCCGCAATTCACCGCTGCGGGTGTTGAAGCGCAGTACTTCTAGCTGCTCGCCTAACTGCTCGAAAAGCACATAGGCCGACGCCAAGGTGGCATGGCCGCACAGGTCGACCTCCACCGCCGGAGTGAACCAGCGCAGGTCGAAGGTTTCGCCATTGCGCACGAAATAGGCGGTTTCGGAGAGGTTGTTCTCTTCGGCGATACGTTGCAGCACGTCATCAGGCAGCCAACTTTCAAGCGCAATAACTGCTGCCGGGTTGCCACCGAACGGTTCGGCGGAAAAGGCATCGACCTGAAAGATCTCGAGTTGCATACGAACACTCCTTGTGGCCCGGGCAGCGCCGGGCGGAATCGAAAACGAACGTTACGGATGGACTGGTGTGAGTACCGGTTCGCCGGCAAAGAAGGCCTGTAGATTGCGCAGGACCAAGGCCACCGTGTCGCGCGCCGCTTCAGGGGATTGACCGGCTACATGCGGGGTGAGCACCGTATTGCCGAGGGCCTTCAGCGCATCGGGCACGGCCGGTTCGTCATCGAACACATCAAGTGCTGCACCTGCAAGTTGCCCGCGCTGCAGCGCGCCGACCAGGGCCTTGGTATCCACCACGCTGGCACGGGCGATGTTCACCAGGTAGCCCTCGGGGCCCAAAGCCTCGAGCACCTGAGCATCGACCAGATGGTGCGTACTGGCGCCACCCGGGGTCGCCACAACCAGAATGTCGACGGCATCGGCCAGGTGCAACGGGCTGTCGTACCAGGTGTAAGGCACGTCCTGGCGCGGTGTGCGGCTGTGGTAGCTGATGTTCATGTCGAAGCCGAGATTGGCACGCCTGGCGATAGCCAGCCCAACCGCGCCCAGGCCGAGGATGCCGAGGCGCTTGCCACTTACCGAGGGGCTGATGACCCGGTTCCACTCGCCTAGGCGGATACCGGCATCGGCGCGGGGAATGTCGCGCAGCAGCGCCAGCAGCATCGCCAAGGTGTGGTCGGCCACGGCGGCGGCATTGGCACCCGCGCCATTGGTGACGGTAATGCCACGGGCAGCGGCGGCGGCCAGGTCGACGTGTTCGTAACCGGCGCCGATCACGCAGATGATCTGCAAGCTGGGCAACGCTTGGATTTCAGCAGCGGTCAGGCCCAGCGGGCCGCGGGTTAGCACCGCATCTATTTCAGTGCCATGGCGCTGGATGGCATCGGCACGCAGTGGCGCGGAAGGTGCGCGGATCAGCCGGTAGCCGGCCTGTTCGAGCAGGTGCAGGTAATCATCGACGGTTTCCACCAACACCAAGACTGTCTTGCTCATGCACCCCTCCGGCTCAAATTCGAAGGGGCATTATGCGGAGTCGGCGGGCGGTACAGTCAATCTGTAAATCGCGGGTCAACTGTACTGTATCGGTTGGCTCAACCGGCCCTGTTGCCGGCTTGCCGACCACAGGGCCAGAAAAGACAAAACAATTACTGAGCGAAAGCCCGACCCAGCCCGCCGGGTACACCACTGCTGTCGGTCTCCTGCCACGGGCCATCCGGGCTCAGAGACCAGCTCCAGCCATTGTCATAGCGGTAGTAGGTGCGCTGCCGATAGAACGTATTGGGCTTCTTCTCCAACACATAAACACCCAGTTTCGGGTCCCAATGGCTGGCGCCCCCTGGTGGTGGTGCAAAGCTTGCGGACGTGCGCGGCATCGGTTTGGGGGCCGCCGCCGGTTTGCTCGGCTGCGTGGACGGCTGGCCGCCAGGCAGTGGCTTGACCACCGGCCCCTTGTGCGGCGGCACCGTTTCGATCGGTGGGGCCGGCTGTTCGTAAGGTTCGCGCACCGTACACGCAGACAAACCCAGGGCCAGGGTGATCAGGGTCAGGCGGACGGCGTTTCGCATGGCAGGGTTCTCTTACGGATCGGGGCTGTCGATGGTCAGGAGCTGGGTGGCCTGGGTCTTGCTGGGCAGCGGTGCGCCTTGGCCGATCCACTCACCATGGGTGGGCTGGCCAGCGCGCGATACCCTTGCAACCAGTTGGACTTCGGCAAAGTCGGACAGTTTCATCTGCGGCATCATCGCATCGGCGTCAGACAATTCTACCTCCAGCGGCAATTGGGCCACGGTCACCCGTTTGGCCGCCAGCGGCATGGGCGGGCCGTTGGTAGCACGGGCGAAGATGAACACCGTGTCGTCGGGCTTGACCTTGTTCTTGAGCGCCGGGGCCAGCTCGACCCGCACCTTCAGGCGTGCTGTCACCGGGGTCGCAGGCTTGCCGGTGCTGCCGCCCAGGCGCTCTGCAGCACGGTCGATGCCGCCTTGCAAGGCCGCGCGCGAGGTGTCGCCTTCAGGCAGTTGCGCCAGCAGACGATTCCAGTAGTCGATGGCTTCCTGGTAGCGCTCGCCTTCGAAGGCCGCAATGCCGCGCAGGCCAAGGCTGGTCACTTCATTCGGGTCGGCCTTGAGCGCCTCGTCGGTCAGCGCCTGCACCTGTGCGTTCCACTGCTTGTTGGCAGCGAAATACAGGGCCTGGGCCCACTGGCCCAACAGTTCCGGCTGGCGACCGGCCAGGGCCACGGCGCGCTCGTAGGCCTTGGCGGCATCTGCCGGACGCTGTTCGGCCATGTAGGCGCGGCCGAGGAAATACAGGCCTTCGGCAGAGTCCGGCTGGGCCTGGACGGCGCGCTCCAGGCGCGTTGTCATCTCTTCCATCGACTTGGGCGCGGCAGCGAACTCCTGAGTCAGCTCCACTTTGTCCGCAGCACCAAAGTGCAGATACAGACCAAGCGCCATCACCGGCACCAGTACTGCGGCCAGCAGTGGCAGCACCTTGCCCAGGTGCCCCTGGCGAGGCGCTTCGGCGCCTTCGGTGTCCGCCAGCAGTTCACGGGCGGCCTCATCGCGGCCGTTGGCCAGTTGCGCGTCATCCAGCACACCGGCGGCCTGTTGGGCAGCCAGTTCGGCGACACGTTCCTGATACAGCGCCACGTTCAGCGCAGTACGGTCTTCTTCCTGCAGCTGGCGACGGCCACGCAGGGTCGGGATCAGCAGAAAGCTGAGGGCGGCGAGCAGCAGCAGGCCCGCACCAAGCCAGAATTCAGTCATGGTTCTGTTCTTTTTCCAGCAGTTTGGCGAGACGTTCGCGTTCTTCGACGGACAGCTCGTGCGAGCCCAGGCTAGCCGGCACACGGCGCCGGCGGACAATCACCACCAGCACCGCAAAGCCACCGACCAGCAGAATGCCCGGGCCGAACCAGAGCAGCCAGGTACGCCCAGTGAGGGCTGGCTTGTAGCGCACAAAGTCGCCATAGCGGTCGACCATGAAGTCGACGATCTGCTGATTGCTCTTGCCTTCGCCAAGCATGCGGAAAATCTCGCGCCGCAAGTCGGCGGCAATCGGTGCGTTGGAGTCGGCGATGTCCTGGTTCTGGCACTTGGGGCAGCGCAGTTCCTTGGTCAGTTGCTGATAACGCTCACGCTCGGCGTCGTCGCGGAACTGGTAGGTATCGATGGCCGCCCTGGCCATGCCGGCCACACACAAACCCAGTACTACGGCCGCAAGCCAGCGCCTCATGGCTTGGCCTCGTCGACCAGGCCCTGATACAGCGGTGCCAGTTGCTCGCGCCACACGGTGGCATCGACGACGCCCACATGCTTGTAGCGGATGATGCCCTTGGCGTCGATCAGGAAGGTTTCCGGCGCGCCGTAAACGCCCAGGTCCAGGCCCAGGCTACCCTGCTCGTCACGAATATCCAGCTGGTACGGGTTGTGGAACTCGGCCAGCCACTTCAAGGCGGCAGCATTGTCGTCCTTGTAGTTAATGCCGTAGATCACCACGCCCTGCCCGGCAAGCTGGTTGAGGTAAGGGTGCTCGACCTTGCACGACGGGCACCAGGTGGCCCATACGTTGACCAACGCCGGGCGGCCTTGCAGGTCGGCCTGGGTCAGGGTGCGATCGCCTTGGGTCGAGGCCAGGGAAAACGCCGGGAACGGCTTACCGATCATTGCCGAGGGCAGCTCGTCGGGCTTGAGGAACAGGCCCTTGTAGAGGAAAACGGCCAACAGCAGGAATACCGCCAGTGGCACCACCATGATCCAACGCTTCATGCAGCTGCTCCAGACACGCCCAGGACATCACGCACCCGGGTCTTGACCTTGACGCGGTAGCGTCGGTCGAGGGCCGCCAGCAAACCGCCCAGGCCGGTCAAAAGACCGCCCAGCCAGATCCAGCGGACGTAAGGCTTGATGTGCACGCGCACGGCCCAGGCGCCGTTGTCCAGCGGCTCGCCCAAGGCAACGTACAGGTCGCGGGTGAAACCGGCATCGATGCCGGCCTCGGTCATCATCGACTGCTGCACCGTATAGAGCCGCTTCTCGGGGTGCAACGTGGTCACTTCACGGCCATCGCGGCTGACGACGACGGTGCCCTTGTCGGAAATGAAGTTCGGCCCTTCGAAGTGCTTGGCGCCTTGGAACAGGAACTGATAACCACCCAGCTCCACGCTTTCACCCGGGGCCAGGCGCAGGTCACGCTCGGCACTGTTGTTGCTCGACAGCACCACGCCAAGGGCGCACACCGCAAGCCCCAAGTGCGCCAGCTGCATGCCCCAGTAGCTGCGCGTCAGGCCACGCACGCCTTTGGCCAAGCCCTTGTGGCGGGTTTTGTCAAAAATGTCGCGCAACCCGCTGAGCACCACCCAGGCAGCCAGTGCAAAGGCGGTCAGGGTCGGCCAGTCGAAGTCGTCGACGATGAAACCGGCCACTGGCGCCAGCACTGCGCTCGCGATCAGTACCGGCGTCATCATGCTCGCCAGCCACTTGCCAGGAGTGTCCTTCCAGCGCACCACCACACCGATGCCGAGCACCACCATCAGCAGTGCCATCAGCGGCAGGAACAAGGCATCGAAATATGGCGGGCCTACCGACAGCTTGGCCCCGGTCAGGGCATCGAGTACCAACGGGTAGAGGGTGCCGAGCAGGATCATCGAAGCCGCCACCACCAGCACCAGGTTGTTGGCCAGCAGCAGCGTTTCGCGCGACCACAGGGCAAAGCCCACCTGGCTTTTGACCACCGGGGCACGCAGAGCGAACAGGGTCAGCGAACCACCGACCACGAACAGCAGGAAGATCAGGATGAACACGCCACGTGACGGGTCGGAGGCGAACGCATGCACCGAGGTCAGCACGCCGGAGCGCACAAGGAACGTCCCCAGCAGGCTAAGCGAGAACGCGGCAATCGCCAGCAGCACAGTCCAGCTCTTGAACACGCCACGTTTTTCCGTCACCGCCAGCGAGTGGATCAGTGCCGTGCCCACCAGCCAGGGCATGAAAGAGGCGTTTTCCACCGGGTCCCAGAACCACCAGCCGCCCCAGCCCAGTTCGTAATAGGCCCACCAGGAGCCCAAGGTGATGCCCACGCCGAGGAACGCCCAGGCAATGATGGTCCAGGGCCGCGACCAGCGCGCCCACGCTGCATCCAGGCGCCCGCCCAGCAGCGCAGCGATGGCGAAGGCGAAGGCCACCGAAAAGCCCACATAGCCCATGTATAGCATCGGCGGGTGAACGATCAGGCCAAAGTCCTGCAGCAGCGGGTTGAGGTCACGGCCATCGGTCGGCACTTGCGGCAGCAAACGTTGGAACGGGTTGGAGGTGATGATCAAAAAGCTCAGGAAGCCCACACTGATCATGCCCATCACCGCCAGCACCCGCGCCAGCATCACTTGCGGCAACTGGCGCGAGAAGACCGACACGGCGAAGGTCCAGCCACCGAGAATCAGTGCCCACAGCAGCAACGAGCCTTCATGCGCGCCCCACACGGCACTGAACTTGTAGTACCAGGGCAAGGCGCTGTTGGAGTTGCTGGCCACGTACGCAACCGAGAAGTTGTCGGTCATGAAGGCGTGGGTCAGGCAAGCGAAGGCAAAGGCCAGGAAGGCAAATTGGCCCCAGGCCGCCGGGCGTGCCAGGCTCATCCACAGACTGTCGCCGCGCCAGGCGCCGAGCAACGGCAGGGTCGCCTGCACAACGGCGAAACAGATCGCCAGGATCATAGCCAATTGGCCAAGTTCAGGGATCACCAACGCCGCATTCATGGTTTGGCCTCCGCGCCGCTGGCGGCTTGGCCGCTTTCCTTCAGGGCCTTGGTGACTTCTGGCGGCATGTATTTCTCATCGTGTTTGGCCAGCACTTCATCGGCGACCACCACACCCTCGGCATTGAGCTTGCCCAACGCGACGATGCCCTGCCCTTCGCGGAACAGGTCGGGGAGAATGCCGCGGTAAGTAATCGGCACCGACTTGTTGAAGTCGGTGACCACGAAACGCACATCAAGGGAGTCACCCGAGCGCTGCAGCGAGCCCTTCTCGACCATGCCGCCTGCGCGGATGCGGGTGTCCAGCGGCGCCTCGCCATTGGCGATCTGCGTCGGTGTGTAGAACAGGTTGATGTTCTGTTGCAAGGCGCTCAGGGCAAAGCCAACGGCAACCGCCACCCCGACCAGCAGGCCGAGTATCAGGAACAGGCGTTTCTTGCGCTGCGGATTCACTGGTTGTTCTCCCGGCGCAGACGGCGCGCCTCTTCTTGCAGATAGCGACGGCGGGCCAGCAACGGCGCAGCGACATTGACCGCCAGCACTGCCATGCAGATGGCGTAGGCCGACCAGACATACAGGCCATGGTGGCCCATGGCGAGGAAATCGCCGAATGAAGAAAAGCTCATCACACGGCCCTCCGGCCCAGGCTGTTCAATACTTCTTCCCTGACCCAACTGGCCCGCGCTTCACGCTTTAGTACTTCAAGGCGCATGCGCAGCAACAGCACGGCGCCGAAGAAGCAGTAGAAGCCCAGCGCCGTGCACAGCAGCGGCAGCCACATCTCGGCGGGCATGGCCGGTTTTTCGGTCAGAGTGAAGGTGGCGCCCTGATGCAACGTGTTCCACCATTCCACCGAATACTTGATGATCGGGATATTGATCACCCCGACGATGGCCAGTACCGCGCAGGC
This sequence comes from Lelliottia jeotgali, assembly GCF_977070485.1. Lineage (NCBI taxonomy): Bacteria > Pseudomonadati > Pseudomonadota > Gammaproteobacteria > Enterobacterales > Enterobacteriaceae > Lelliottia > Lelliottia jeotgali. The sequence goes on along the minus strand of NZ_CDRVFO010000005.1, from coordinate 96,435 downwards.
CTTGGCTGCGCTGTCACGGTTACTGATTGCCTGGCCCAGGGCGATGATGCCGAAGTACAAGAACAGCAGAATCAGCATCGACGTGAGCCGCGCATCCCAGACCCACCAGCTGCCCCAGGTCGGCTTGCCCCAGATGGCCCCGGTAACCAGCGCCACGGCTGTCATCCAGGCGCCTATTGGCGCTGCGCACTGCAGGGCGACATCCGCCAGCTTCATCTTCCATACGAGCCCCACCACACCGGCCACCGCCAGCAACACGTAACACGACTGTGCGAGCATCGCCGCCGGCACGTGGATATAAATGATGCGGAAACTGTTGCCCTGCTGGTAGTCCTGGGGGGCAAAGGCCAGGCCCCAGATCACCCCCGTCACCAGCAGCAGGATGGCCGATACGGTCAGCCACGGCAGCATGCGGCCGCTGATGGCATAGAACCATTTTGGGGAGCCAAGCTTGTGGAACCACGTCCAGCTAATTTTCATCAGGGTACATCCAGGGTATTAGCCGGGCTTGAGAGCCCGGGACTCGTTATTCACCGACGCTGATCTTCAGGCCGGCCGCTATCGCAAAGGGTGCCAGTGTCACCGCCAGGGCAGTAAGGCTGGCCAGCCAGAGCAGATGGCCGGTCGCCGGCATATTCTGCAACGCCGCCTGCAACGCACCACTGCCCAGGATCAATACAGGGATATACAACGGCAGAATCAGCAATGCCAGCAGCAACCCGCCGCGCTTGAGGCCAACCGTCAGCGCAGCACCTACTGCACCCAGCAGGCTCAGTACCGGCGTACCCAGCAACAGCGAGCCCAGCAGCACCGGCAGGCAATGGCTGGGCAGCCCCAGCATCAGTGCCAGCAGTGGCGCCAACAATACCAGCGCCAGCCCGGAAAAGATCCAGTGCGCCAGCACCTTGGCCAGCACCAGCACTGCCAGAGGGTGCGGCGACAGCACCCACTGCTCCAGCGAGCCGTCTTCGAAATCGCTGCGAAACAGGCCATCGAGCGACAGCAGCACTGCCAGCAGGGCCGCCACCCAGACCAAACCGGGCGACAAGGTTTGCAACAATTGACTTTCCGGCCCAACCGCCAGCGGGAACAGCGCCACCACGATAGCGAAGAACACCAAAGGGTTGGCCAGTTCCGCCGGGCGGCGGAACAACAGGCGCGCTTCACGGCGCAATAACAGAATGAATACGCTCATGCCGCCCATTGCCCCAGGTTCAGTTCGCGATAGCCGGAGGGCTTTTGGTCAAGCGTGTGGTGGGTGGTCAGCACCACCGTGCCGCCGCGCTCGCAATGGCGTGCCAGATGGGCCTCCAACTGCGCGACCCCTTGCTTGTCCAGCGCGGTGAAGGGTTCATCGAGGATCCACAACGGCGGGCTGTGCAGGTACAGCCGGGCCAGCGCTACACGACGCTGCTGCCCGGCAGACAGGGTATGGCAGGGAACATCTTCGAAACCGCGCAAGCCGACCGCTTCCAGAGCAGTCCAGATCGCTTCGGCTGTGGCAGGCTGGTGCAAGGCACACAGCCAGGCCAGGTTTTCTTCAGCGCTGAGCAAGTCTTTGATGCCGGCAGCATGGCCGATCCACAGCAGGATGCTGGCCAGCGCATGGTGTTGTTCGGCCAACGGCTTGCCGCCCAGCAGGATCTGCCCGGCAGTCGGCTGCATCAGCCCGGCCAGCAGGCGCAGCAGGCTGGTCTTGCCGCTGCCGTTGGGGCCGCTGATCTGCAGCATGTCGCCTGGCCGCAGCTCGAAATCCAGGTGCTCGAACAGCAGGCGCCAGTCGCGCTCGCAGGCCAGGCCCACGGCTTGGAGGTGAAGGGTCACGGTTTCGCCTTATCCAGTTTACGGCTCAAGTCGCCCCCCTGGCTGCCGTTATACTGGCAGTGGCGGACGGCCGGCATTATTACATGCGCTGCCCCGCTGCCAAGAGGGCGGGCTCGACAGGTTGTATACAATCATGACTGAAATCAATAGTCTCGGCGCACAAAACGTCGTCAACCCGCAGGCGATCAAGGCGGCGCTGACTGGTGCGCTGCTGAACCTGACCCAGGCGCAACCCGGGCTGCTCAAGCCTGGCGAGACCGCCCAGGCCGAGGTACTCACGCTGCGCCAGTCAGGTGGCGAGTTTCAAATGGTGCTCAAACTGATCCAGGCCAACGGCAACCAGAACCAGCTGCAGGTCACCACCAGCCAACCCCTCCCCCAAGGCAGCCAGATCACCGTCAGCCAGCCAGAGAGCAACCGCCTCGCGGTAATGATGCAACAGGCCAGCGCCAGCAACGTCACCCTCCTCACTCAACTGGATACCAGCAAGGTGCCTGTAGGTACCCTCCTGCAAGGCAAAGTCCTGACCAACCAGGCACTTGCCCTTGGCCCTGGCGCCGCCACCAGCTTTCGCGCTCTGGTGAGCTTGCTCAACAGCGCACAGGCAGGCGCCGTCCTGACCATCGACAGTCCGCGCCCGTTGCCGGTCGGTAGCCTGCTCAGCGCGGTGGTGCAAGGCGACCAGTCGCTCCGCTTCGTGCCGCTCAGCGGCCGTCAGGAGCAATTGAACATCGCCCAGCAGTTGCTCACGCAACAGGGCCGCCAAGCCTCCTTGCCGGGCCTGCTCAACGCCTTGCAGCAAATGGCCAGCGACCCGAGCGGCAGCGGCGAGCTGCGCACCAGCGCTGAACGCGTGCTGACCAGCCTGCCCGACGCCCGCCAGTTGAGCGATGGCAAGGCGCTTGCCCAAGCCTTGAGCAACAGCGGGGCATTCCTTGAAGCGAAACTGCTTGGCGGCCAGAGCACACAAGTGGCAACCGACCTGAAGGCCCATCTGATCAGGCTGGTGGCCCAGGCCTCGGCGTACGCACCGGCAAGCCCTGCCATCGCCTCGACCACCCTGGCCCAGGCCTTGCCAACCATGGCACGCGGCGCCCTGGGTATGCTCGAGCGGGCCAGCCCGAAGCAACAGCCAGGTGGATTCCCGCTGCCCTCCCGGTTGCTGCAGGCTATGGAGCACGAAGACGATCTTCAGCAGCTGCTGCGCCTCGCCGCCGCAGCCATCTCGCGTCTGCAAAGCCACGCCCTGAGCAGCCTGCAACAATCCGGCAATCTGGAAAACGGCAACCTGCAAACTACCTGGCAAACCGAGATACCAGTGCGCCACGGCCTGGATTTCATCCCGCTTCAGGTCAAGCTGCAGCGCGAGGAAACTGCGCAGCAACACGCCGACCGGGAGCGTGAACAACAGGACCCGCTGCAGGCGCTGTGGCGCATTGACCTGGCCTTCGACCTGGCACCGCTCGGCCCCCTGCAGGTTCAGGCGCAACTGAGCCAGGGCCGGCTGTCCGGCCAGCTGTGGGCTGAACGTGAACAAACCGCCCGCCTGATCGACAGCCAGCTCGGCGCGCTGCGTGAACGCCTTCTGGCCCGAGGGTTGGACGTTGGCGACCTCGAATGCCATCCCGGCATCCCGCCTCAAGGGCCGCGCACACGTGTGGAACAACGCTGGGTGGACGAAACCGCATGAGCAGCAAGCAACCGCGCCAGGCCATCGCCCTGAGCTACGATGGCCAGCAAGCCCCCACCCTGAGTGCCAAAGGCGACGATGAACTGGCCGAGGCCATCCTGGCGCTGGCCCGTGAACATGAAGTGCCGATCTACGAGAACGCCGAGCTGGTGCGCCTGCTGGCCCGCCTGGAGCTGGGCGAACAGATTCCCGAAGCGCTGTACCTGACCATCGCCGAGATCATTGCCTTCGCCTGGCAATTGCGCGGCCGCGTTCCTGCAGGCTTCGCTGACGAGCCGGCGCAGTCTCGTGATATCACTCCCACGCAGGCGCGCCTGCCATCGGGCGGTAGCGTTACCTGACGCAGCTTGTCGCGTGCGCCCTCTTTGCCCTTTCGTCGATCGACGGGGTTACCCGATGCCCCCATTGCGTACCAGAGCCTGACCAGCGTGCGCCAGACCTTGATGGACTTTCCCCACCCCGAGCAACAGTGCCGGGCATTGCTGAAGCAGTGGCCGGCCAAGCTCGCCGTGCACCTGAGTTTCGTCTGAGGCGGCCGCGAATCCACACGCTAAATAATTAGCCCCCCCGCCCCCTGTGCGCAGGTCACCCTTGCCCTCCTTACCCACCGCAAAAAGTGACCTCCATGACCAACCAATACGTAAATGCCAAGGGCGTGCAGTTTGTGCGCGACAGCCTCGCCGACTTTCCGCGCCCGGACCGAGCGGCAGCCGATGCCATACGCCAGTGGGCCAGCGAACGCTCCATGGACCTGGACCCGGACCGCGTCGATGCTGTCACCCTGCATTGCCAGTTCAACCCCGAGCACGGCTGGGTTGCGGTAATCGCACAGAAGATGACCCTGACCCAAGCGGTGCTCTCGAACTGGCAGGGAGAATCGGCCAACAACTGGCTGGGGGCGGCGATCGGCGAACCTTGGGCCGGTGAATTGCCAGACGGTCTGACCCTCACCGACAGTCTGCGTGGGCAAGGGCTGCTTGACTATCACGCACCGTACAGCGTCTACAACGGGCTTTTCAGGCAAAGCGACACGACGCAGTACAACACCAACACCCATGTACCGTTGGCGGCCGAAGACTTCCAGTCCTTTATCTGGAGCCTGGACTTCCACGGGCACTACAAGTCCATGCTCGACACCTACTGGGACGCCAACCTGGAAAAATACCGTATCGGGGCAAAAATCAACTTCATTGCTGCCTGTAACAAGCAGGTAACCGAAGGCAGCCTCAGTGACGCCGGCAGGCGGCTGGCCTGGCAGGCGAGCGGCCTGGAAGCCACGCCTGCAGCGATGCCCGGTGACGGCACGAGCAGCGGCAAACCGAGGATACGAGCCAGGTTACTGAATGTGTACGGTTATACAGCCACTGACCTGCTGTGCCTGCGCGACGCCGTCAGCGGCCTGGTTTTACTCTACATTCCAGGTAACGCCTCACCCCTGCATGAGTTCAGCGACAAACAGGCACTGATGGACTGGTTCGCCGAACAGTGCCGTGCGCCCGACACACGCGACGCGCTGCAAAGCCACTTCGCATTGGCCGATCGCGAAGACGGCCTTAGCTACAGCGGCCTTCACACGGCCCTGTGCGGCCTGGGCAGCTACCCGCAGCCCTATCACCTGGACAGCAACCGCCCAGGATTTACGGCAGAGGGTATCTGGCCGCCGCGGGACTACATCAATTACAAGGCGAAGGACTACAGCCCCCTGATCGAAGGCGACGTGTTCCTGACCCTGGCCAAACGCCAGAAACAGCGCAGCTACCAGGATGCGCATTTCATCATCACCAGCGACAGTGAAGTGACCAAGGCCAAGTGGCGCGGCTACCTGAACTCGGCAATCAACGTATTGGCGCCCCTGGCCCTGGTGGTACCAGAGCTCGCCCCGCTGTTCGCCCTCGGCGGCATCGCCCAGTTTGGTCTGGGCCTGGACCAGGCCATACAGGGCAAGAACGCACAGGAGAAAGCCGAAGGCGTTAGCGAGTCGGTCTTCGGGCTGCTCAACGCTGCGCCGCTGATCACTGCCGGTGTGGCCAAGGCCCCCGAACTGTTCAGCTTCAAGAAAAGTGGCTTTGTGATGCCCAGCAGGGTCAACGAGCAACTGGGCTATCCTTTGAGCCCCGTCACGCCTCCTCAACTGCCGATAGCAGAGGTGGCTGATTACTTCCACAGCCCCGACTCTATCGCGCCGCTGCCTGGCGCCGATACCGCCACTGCCGGCGCAATTGTCAGGACTCCCCGCTACGACGGTTCGCCTGACTTGCTTTCGGCGATGATCGGCGGCTACCACTCGGACATGCTCTACGACATGGAGGCTGATGCCTTTTGCCTGATGAGCGATTTCAATGAGGTCGAGCCAAGGTACTACATCGCAACATCGGGCTCGCGCAACGTGGTCGAGGTGGATGTGCAAACGCGCCAGGTCACGGATGACATGCGCATGGCGACCCTGCGTGCGCTGGGCGTGGACCTGACGCTGCCAATCGATCTGCCGGCAGTGAATACCGAAGACCTGAGGCCAATCCCGAAACAGATCATGAACCTGTGGGTTGGCAACAACGTCATCCCGCAGGAGTTGATCGACAATATCGCCAGCAATACCCGAAACCTGCAGGGCTCTGAGTATGCGCTGCGTCTTTACCTGACCAACGCCGAGCCCGCAGTCTTCCAGGAGAACCTGCGCCTCTTGGCAGAGCATGCCCCGGCAGTGGAAGTACTGCCACTTGAGGACCAGCCATTCTACGCCAGTTTCAGGGAAAGCGGCAACTACGCCCAGTACCAGGCAGCGATCGACGGCAACGGCGGGGTCGCCAGCAACTATGCCTCGGCTGCCGATGTATTGCGCTTTGCACTGCTTGAAGAGGAAGGTGGCCTGTACATGGACATCGACGACACCCTGTTGGCGCCTGGTGAGCACCCCGCAGTGATCGACGGCGTCCCCATGGGACTACCTGGAGAGCGGCTGGATGACGTAGAACTCGCCACCCGCAAAAACGGCCTGCTGCTTCATCCCCCCGTGTCCAATGAAGAAATGAGCATGAACAATCTGTACAACAGCAGCCTGATAGGCAGCCACCCAGGCAATCCGACGCTGAGGGCGATCCGTGAAGAAATGCAGGCGCGTTTTCTGGAGGAGCCGGGCTTTTACGACAGCAAACCCTCCAAGGAAACCGATCCGCAAGCGTTCTCTCGTTACGCCCAGACGCTTTGCCGCCTCACTGGGCCCGGGCTGCTCACCGATATGGTCGATCGACACTTGCCTGAGCTCGGCGTGATACGCCAGATCGTCAATCTGTACGCGTTCCCCCGCACCAATTCATGGCGTTTCGTGAATCTTTCCGACCTTCAAGCCGTGCAAAAGCAGATGCTCCCGCTCAACCGAATAGCCAAGATTGGAGGATACAGCTCTTGGGTCAGGCCCAGCGTAGGGGCACCTGTTTGACATCGCCCGTGAGATCGAGCGCCGCCCGCACGGTGCATCGCGAATTGTGCTCGATCTCACGGGCGCTGAACCCGCCATGAGGGGCACCTTCAGCCCCAAATTGCGTAACTGACTGAAATCAGCCCCAGGTCGCCTGTTCAACTCACTCGTTGCGATGCAACTTGCTCATCAGTTCGGCCTCGGCCTGCGTCAATCCGCAGGTTTCGGTCAACTCCGACACACTCGCCCCCATCCCGACCAGTTTGGCTGCCTGGCTGAAGGTGACATTGCTCGGGTCGCGTTGCTCCAGCCGCTCCAGCCGGTCGGGCAAGGTAGCCACCACCGCGCGCAGTTCATGGATGGCTTCCCCCATGCGCACGGTACCGTTCTGGTAGTCATCCAGGCGCTTGGCCAGGTCCTTGATGCGCTGGTCACGCACGGCATCGCCCAGAGCCTGCTGGGCGGCGAGCTCGCGCTGGCGCTTGCTGTAGTTGAGGAAGAACCACAGGCTCAGCGCCCACAACAGCGCCAGGAAGATGACAGCAACCTCGAAAATCAACTCAGATGTTCTCCAGCTCGGACCACTCTTCCTCGGTCATCATCTTGTCCAGCTCGACCAGAATCAACAGTTCTCCATTCTTGTTGCATACACCCTGGATGAACTTGGCCGACTCTTCGTTACCTACGTTCGGCGCAGTCTCGATCTCCGACTGACGCAGGTAGACCACCTCGGCCACGCTATCGACCAGGATGCCGACCACTTGCTTGTCAGCCTCGATAATGACGATACGGGTGTTGTCGGTCACCTCGGTAGGCATCAGGCCGAAGCGCTGGCGGGTATCGATCACCGTCACAACGTTGCCGCGCAGGTTGATGATACCCAGCACGTAGCTAGGCGCACCCGGTACCGGGGCGATTTCGGTGTAACGCAGGACTTCCTGCACCTGCATGACGTTGATGCCGTAGGACTCGTTGTCCAGACGGAAGGTTACCCATTGCAGAATCGGATCTTCCGAACCTTGTGCAGACGACTTTTTCATTCCCCTAGCCCTCAAAATCCGCCGATGGCGGTGTGTTCGCAGTTATTTGTGTTTGGCATGCAGCTGCTTGACCGCGCCACTGGCGATCAGCTCGGCCAGTTCGGCGACGTCCAGCAGCGCACACATGTGTTCGATCACCGTGCCGGCCAGCCACGGTCGCTGGCCACGTTGGCTGCGCCATTTGATCTCGGACGGGTCCAGGCGCAGCGAACGGCTGACCTGATGCACCGCCAGCCCCCATTCGTAGCCCTGAACGGAAATGACGTAGTGCAGGCCCTGGCGGAAATCGTCCCGGTAGCGGTCTGGCATGACCCAGCGCGCAGTGTCCAGCACCTTCAGGTTGCCCGCCTGACAGGTAAGGATGCCAAGGAACCAGTCCGGCTGGCCGAACAACGGCGTCAGTTCCTGGCCCTCCAGGCTGTAGATCGAGCCCAGGCACACCAGCGGCACGGCCAGCGTCAGCCCGGCGACGTCGAACAGCAGGCACTCGAAAGGCTCAGCCGCCCAGGCCGGGCGACCATCGACCGTGGCCGGAGGCACGGGCGCACTCGGCGCGGGCAGGTTGACTTCAACCAGCGGCGCGACGGGCTCGGGCGACTGAACCTGGGTCAGCACAGGAATGGCGGCTTCGGCCACCACCTTGGTCTCGACCACCGTCACCACCGGCGCTTCGACCGGCAAGACGGTCGCAAGCACCTTCGCCTGCGGCTCGGCAAAAGGCCTTGCCGGGACGCTGACTGCAGGGCTTTGGACCTGCGGCTGCGCATCTCGGGCCTGTTCTTCGCGCACGGCGGCGGCAAATTCGTCACTCGCAGGCGGCAGGTCGAGAATACCCTCAGCCTCGGTGGCTTCCTGCAGCAGGCCATCCAGATAGGATTGCAGGGCCAGTTGCGGCCGGGTACCGGTCTTCACCGTCATGAAGCCACCTGTACTGCATTCTTATAGGTGAGCAGGTGCTTGAGCAGTGCCCGGTAAGCGATCACGCCGCGGCTCTTGCCATCGAACTGTGACGGTGTGACGCCGTTGCGGCTGGCATCGCGCAGGCGCGTATCGACCGGAATGTAGCCCTGCCATACCTGATGTTCATAGGCATCACGCAATACTTTCAGCGTACCCAGTGAAGCCTGGGTACGGCGGTCGAACAGGGTCGGCACGATCTGGTATGGCAAGGCCTGCTTGCGCGAACGGTTGATCATGGCCAGCGTGCCGATCATGCGCTCCAGGCCCTTGACCGCGAGGAACTCGGTCTGCACCGGAATCACCAGTTGCTGGCTGGCGGCCAGCGCGTTGACCATCAGCACCCCAAGCAGCGGCGGGCTGTCGATCAGGGCAAAGTCGAAGTCCTGCCACAGCTGCGCCAGACTCTTGGCGATCACCAGGCCCAAGCCACTCTGCCCCGGCGACTGACGCTCCAGCACCGCCAGCGCGGTACTCGAGGGCAGCAGAGAGATGCGCTGGTCGCTGGTGGGCAGCAGCAGTTGCCCGGGCAAGCCATCCGGCACCTGGCCCTTGTGCAGGAACAGGTCGTAACAGCTGTGCTCCAACGCATCGGGGTTGTGCCCGAAATAGCTGGTCATCGAACCATGCGGGTCGAGGTCGACGACGACCACGCGCTTGCCCGCCTCGGCCAGCAAACCGGCCAGGGCGATAGTGGTGGTGGTCTTGCCGACCCCGCCTTTCTGATTGGCTACTGCCCAGACTCTCATAGGACAACTCTTGATTCATGGAGGCCGCTGACCCCTGTGCTATCCGGTTTTCCGGACCGCAAAGGGTTTACGGTGACAGAGAATTGACGAGTCACTGCCCCGCCATCGCTGCTGGGGTTGCCGGTGCACTTTGTGTGCCAGCGCGGCGCAAGGCAGCGTCCGGTGTGGCGTTGGCACTGCCGGAGCCGGTCAGGCTGCGGCGTACTTCAAGATTGCGGGAGATCACCAGCACCACACGGCGGTTTCGCGCCCTGCCCTCAGCAGTGTCATTGCCTGCCACAGGCTGATATTCGCCATACCCCACCGAGGCCATGCGCGCCGGGTTGACGCCCTCCATCGCCAGCAGGCGGACGATGCTCGCCGCCCGCGCCGAAGACAGCTCCCAGTTGGTCGGGTATTGCGCGGTACGGATCGGCAGGTTGTCGGTAAAGCCTTCGACGTGCACCGGGTTGGCGAACGGCTTGAGAATGTTCGCCACCTTCTCGATGATGTCGAAGGCCTTGTCGCTGGGCATGGCATCGCCACTGCCGAACAGGAGCGAGGAATTCAGCTCGATTTCCACCCACAGCTCGTTTCCGCGGATGGTCATCTGGTCGGACTTGATCAGGTCACCGAAGGCATCGCGTACGTCGTCACTGATGGTTTTGAGTGGATCGACGCTGTTCTGCGCAAGGCCTGCGTCGGTCTGCTCGCTGTCCTTGATCAACGGCTCGGCCGGCTTGACGCTGAGCGGTTGCTCATCGCCGATGGGGATTGGCTTCATGCTCCGCTCAGGGTCGTTGAACACCCCGAGCAGCGCTTGCGAAATGACCTTGTACTTGCCCTCGTTGATCGAGGAAATCGAGTACATGACCACGAAAAAAGCGAACAGCAAGGTAATGAAGTCGGCGTACGACACCAGCCAGCGCTCATGATTTTCGTGTTCTTCGGTATGGCGACGGCGACGCATGGGTTACTCCGTGAAGCCTTGCAGCTTCAACTCGATCGAACGCGGGTTCTCACCCTCGGCAATCGACAACAGGCCTTCGAGCAGCATTTCGCGGTAGCGCGACTGGCGCATGACGATGGCCTTGAGCTTGCTCGCAACCGGCAGCAGGATCAGGTTGGCACTGGCCACGCCATAGATGGTGGCAACGAACGCCACTGCGATGCCGTTGCCCAACTGGGACGGGTCGGCCAGGTTGCCCATCACATGGATCAGGCCCATCACCGCACCGATGATGCCGATGGTGGGCGCATAGCCGCCCATGCTTTCGAACACCTTGGCAGCCTGGATGTCGCGGCCTTCCTGGGTGAGAAAATCGACTTCGAGGATGCTGCGGATGGCCTCGGGCTCGGCACCGTCAACCAGCAGCTGCAAGCCCTTGCGGGCATACGGGTCGGGCTCGCCATCGGCCACACCTTCCAGGCCCAGCAGGCCTTCCTTGCGTGCGGTCAGGCTCCAGTTCACCACCCGGTCGATACCGCCAGCCAGGTCAACCCTTGGCGGAAAGATGATCCAGCGCAAGATCTGCAAGGCACGCTTGAACGATGACAACGGTGACTGCAAAAGCGCCGCCGCCAGGGTACCGCCCAGTACGATCAGGGCTGCCGGTCCATTGAGCAGCGCCCCGACATGGCCCCCTTCGAGGAAGTTGCCACCGACGATGGCGACAAAGGCCAGGATCAGACCGATCAGGCTAAGGACATCCATCAGACACACGCCTCGACCAGGTGCTTGCCGATCTCATCCAGGCTGTACACCGCATCGGCCAGGTTGGCTTTGACGATGGCCATGGGCATGCCGTAGATCACGCAACTGGCTTCATCCTGGGCCCACACGGTGCTGCCGCCCTGCTTGAGCAGGCGCGCGCCCTCACGGCCGTCGGCGCCCATGCCGGTAAGCACCACCGACAGCACCTTGTCACCGTAAGACTTGGCTGCCGAACCGAAGGTAATGTCCACGCAGGGCTTGTAGTTCAGGCGCTCGTCACCGGGCAGGATCTTCACCGTGCCCCGGCCATCGATCATCATCTGCTTGCCACCGGGGGCCAACAGGGCGAGGCCTGGGCGCAGCAAGTCCCCGTCCTCGGCTTCCTTGACGCTGATCTTGCACAGTTTGTCCAGGCGCTCGGCAAAGGCCTTGGTAAACGCCGCCGGCATGTGCTGGATGAGCACGATAGGTGCCGGGAACGCGGCAGGCAGTTGCGTCAGCACCCGCTGCAGGGCAACCGGGCCGCCGGTCGAAGTACCGATGGCCACCAGTTTGTAGGGCTTGCGTTTGGGCGCTGGCGAATGGGCTGGGGCCGGTGCCGTACGGGCCGGCGCCACGCTACGCGGCTGCGCCGGGCTGGCCAGGCTGCTGGCGGGGGCGTGGGCAACGCTGGCAGGTGCCGGCGCGGCGGCCACAGCGGTGCTTGCGTAACCACCGAAACGACGGTTGCTGCGCGAAAGGGTGTGAACCTTCTCGCACAGCATCTGCTTGACCTTCTCCGGGTTGCGCGAGATGTCTTCGAAGTTCTTCGGCAGGTAATCCACCGCACCGGCATCCAGCGCGTCGAGGGTCACCCGGGCGCCTTCGTGGGTAAGCGAGGAGAACATCAACACTGGCGTCGGGCAGCGCTGCATGATGTGCCGCACTGCGGTGATGCCGTCCATCATGGGCATTTCGTAGTCCATGGTGATGACATCGGGCTTGAGCGCCAGCGCCTGGTCGATCGCTTCCCTGCCGTTGGTCGCGGTACCGACGACCTGGATCGTAGGGTCCGCCGAGAGGATTTCCGAGACGCGGCGGCGGAAGAAACCCGAATCATCCACCACCAGGACCTTGACTGCCATAAACACTCCATTAGGTGGCGCAGCCCGCAAGGGCGCGCCACCGAAATCAAATACGCCGCGCCGCGTAACGCTTGAGCATGCTCGGTACGTCGAGGATCAGCGCAATGCGACCGTCGCCGGTGATGGTGGCGCCGGACATGCCCGGGGTGCCCTGCAGCATCTTGCCCAGCGGCTTGATCACTACCTCTTCCTGGCCCACCAGTTGGTCGACCACAAAGCCGATGCGCTGGGTACCCACAGACAGAATCACCACATGGCCCTCGCGCTGCTCCTCATGCACCTGGCCCTGGACCAGCCAGCGCTTGAGGTAGAACAGCGGCAGCGCCTTGTCGCGTACGATCACCACCTCCTGGCCGTCGACCACGTTGGTGCGCGACAGGTCCAGGTGGAAAATCTCGTTGACGTTGACCAGCGGGAAGGCGAACGCCTGGTTGCCCAGCATCACCATCAGGGTCGGCATGATCGCCAGGGTCAGCGGCACCTTGATGACGATCTTCGAACCCTGGCCTTTGGCCGAGAAGATGTTGATCGAGCCGTTGAGCTGGGAAATCTTGGTCTTGACCACATCCATACCGACACCACGGCCGGACACATCGGAGATTTCCGTCTTGGTCGAGAACCCCGGAGCGAAGATCAGGTTGTAGCAGTCCGACTCGCTCAGACGGTCGGCGGCATCCTTGTCCATCAAGCCCTTTTCCACGGCCTTGGCACGCAGAATGTTAGGGTCCATGCCTTTGCCGTCGTCGGAAATAGACAGCAGGATGTGGTCGCCTTCCTGCTCGGCCGACAGCACCACGCGGCCGGTACGCGCCTTGCCCGAAGCTTCACGCTCTTCAGGCATTTCGACACCGTGGTCAACCGCATTGCGCACCAAGTGCACCAGCGGGTCGGCCAATGCCTCGACCAGGTTCTTGTCCAGGTCGGTCTCTTCACCGACCAGTTCCAGGTTGATCTCTTTCTTCAACTGGCGGGCCAGGTCACGGACCAGGCGCGGGAAGCGGCCGAAGACCTTCTTGATCGGCTGCATGCGGGTCTTCATCACCGCAGTCTGCAAGTCGGCAGTGACCACATCGAGGTTCGACACGGCCTTGGACATGGCCTCGTCACCGCTGTTCAGGCCCAGGCGCACCAGGCGGTTACGCACCAGCACCAGCTCGCCGACCATGTTCATGATCTCGTCCAGGCGCGCAGTATCGACGCGCACGGTGGTTTCCGCTTCACTGACTGCGTGCTTCTCGGCGGCCGGTGCGGGCGCGCGGGCCGGCGCGGCAGGCTTGGCCGCAGCAGCAGGTGCCGGTGCCGGCTTGGCCACAGGCTGGGTTTGCGGCTTGGCTGCGACAGGGGTGGCAACGGCGGCGGGCGCTTCAGCGGTCACGGCATCGCCGGTGAACTTGCCTTTGCCATGCAACTGATCGAGCAATGCCTCGAACTCGTGCTCGCTGATTTCGTCGCCGCTACCTGCAGCTGGTACTTCGCTGGCCACCGGAGCAACGGCAGCAGGCAGCGCGTCCGCCTGGAACGTGCCCTTGCCGTGCAGCTGATCCAGCAGCGACTCGAACTCTTCGTCGGTGATTTCGTCGCTGGCTGGCGCGCTGGCTGCAGCGGCCACGGGCTCTGTGGCAACGACTTCGGCCGAGAACTGGCCCTTGCCGTGCAACTGGTCAAGCAACGACTCGAATTCGTCGTCGGTGATCTCGTCACCGGAGCCGGCCAACGTTTCGCCCTGCAGCTGCTGTTCGGCAGCCGCTGCTTGGGCTTTGACCGCATCGAGCGAATCGAGCAACTGCTCGAATTCGGTGTCGGTGATGTCTGCCTCAGCGGCAGGCTCGGCCTGCGCAGGCGCAGCCTCGGCCACCGGCGCAGCAGCTTCGGCGCTACCCGGCTCGGCCAGGCGCGCCAAGGCCGCCAGCAATTCGGGCGTAGCCGGGGTCACTTCACTGCGCTCGCGCACCTGGCCGAACATGCTGTTGACCGTATCCAGCGCTTCGAGCACCACGTCCATCAGTTCCGCGTCGACCCGGCGCTCACCTTTGCGCAGGATGTCGAACACGTTCTCGGCGATATGGCAGCACTCCACCAGCTCATTGAGCTGGAGGAAGCCGGCGCCCCCTTTTACAGTGTGGAAACCGCGAAAGATCGCATTGAGCAGGTCGGCATCATCGGGCCGGCTTTCCAGCTCGACCAGTTGCTCGGACAGTTGCTCAAGAATTTCGCCGGCTTCTACCAGAAAATCCTGAAGGATTTCTTCATCGGCGCCGAAGCTCATTAAACGTGCTCCTTAAAAACCCAGGCTGGACAGCAGATCATCGACATCGTCCTGACCGGACACAACGTCTTCACGCTTATCGGCATGAATCTGCGGACCTTCACCCCGAGCCGGATATTTTTCTTCATCTTTTTCAGCGCGCAGCTGTTGGTGGTCATGTTCGATACCGGCAAAACGGTCGACCTGACTGGCCATCAGCACGAGTTTGAGCAGATTGCTTTCGACTTCGGTCACCAGCGCGGTCACCCGCTTGATCACCTGGCCGGTCAGGTCCTGATAGTCCTGAGCCAGCAGAATGTCATTGAGGTGGCCAGCTACCTTGCGGTTACCTTCAGCGCTGTGCGTCAGGAAACTGTCGACACGCTTGACCAGATCGCGGAATTCCGGCGCAGCGACTTCGCGGCGCATGAAGCGCTGCCAGTCGACACTCAGATTCTGCGCCTCAGTGGCCAGGTCGTTGAGCACGGGCGTGCTCTCCTCCACCAGGTCCATGGTGCGGTTGGCGGCGCCTTCGGTAAGCTTGACCACATAGGACAAACGTTCGGTGGCGTCGGTGATCTGCGAGACTTCCTCGGCCTGCGGCATGCGCGGGTCGATCTGGAAGCTGACGATCGCACTGTGCAGCTCGCGGGTGAGCTTGCCGACTTCCTGATACAAGCCGCGGTCGCGGGTCTGGTTGAGCTGATGAATCAGCTGCACCGCCTCGCCGAACCGCCCCCGTTCCAGGCTTTCGACCAGTTCCTGGGCATGCTTCTTCAGGGTTGACTCAAACTCCCCCAAAGACGTTTGTGTTGATTCCATGGCGCCCCCTGACTTTGTTCAGCCGTTGACGCGTTCGAAGATCTTCTCGATCTTTTCTTTGAGCACCTGGGCGGTGAACGGCTTGACCACATACCCATTCACGCCGGCCTGAGCCGCTTCGATGATCTGGTCGCGCTTGGCTTCGGCCGTCACCATCAGTACCGGCATGGCCTTCAGGCGGTCGTGGGCACGTACCTTGCGCAGCAGGTCGATGCCGGACATGCCGGGCATGTTCCAGTCGGTCACCAGGAAGTCGTAATGGCCGCTTTCGAGCATCGGCAATGCCGTGGTGCCGTCGTCGGCTTCTTCGGTATTGGTGAAGCCCAGATCACGCAACAGGTTCTTGATGATCCGCCGCATCGTCGAAAAGTCGTCAACGATGAGGATTTTCATGTCTTTGTTCAATTAGACCTCCAAGCAGTCTCAAACGCGCTCGGCCCCGAGCGCGCATTCAATCAATTCGGTACAACGTGAAAACGACTGCAACGACCCCGGGCTCAACGCGCCCGCCATTCCCCAAGACGGCTGCGCAAACGCGCGGCGCACTGGCTGTGCAGCTGGCTGACACGCGATTCGCTGACCCCCAGTACCTCACCGATTTCCTTGAGGTTCAGCTCTTCGTCGTAGTACAGCGCCAGCACCAGCCGCTCGCGCTCCGGCAGGTTGGCAATGGCATCGGTCAGGGCAGCCTGGAAGCGCTCGTCTTCCAGGTCGCGCGACGGCTCGACCTGGCCACTGGCGCCCTCCTCGTGCAACCCTTCGTGCTCGCCGTCCTGCAACAGGTCGTCAAAGCTGAACAGGCGGCTACCCAGGGTATCGTTCAAAATCCCGTAGTAATCATCGAGACTCAACTTGAGTTCGGCCGCAACTTCATGATCTTTAGCGTCGCGGCCGGTTCTTGCTTCCACAGCGCGCATCGCATCGCTGACCATGCGCGTGTTGCGGTGCACCGAACGCGGTGCCCAATCACCTTTGCGTACCTCGTCGAGCATGGCGCCGCGGATGCGGATGCCGGCGTAGGTTTCAAAGCTGGCACCCTTGCTGGCGTCGTATTTATTGGCCACCTCAAGCAAGCCGATCATGCCGGCCTGGATCAGGTCTTCCACCTGCACGTTGGCAGGCAGGCGCGCCAGCAGGTGGTAGGCAATGCGCTTGACCAGCGGCGCGTAGCGTTCAACCAGATCGTACTGGGCGTCCTTGGACGCCTTGCTGTACATCTTGAACCCGCTCGCACTCATAGGACCGGCCCTGCGCTGGTGGGCTGCACCAAGCGCTCGACGAAGAACTCCAGATGCCCGCGCGGGTTGGCCGGCAACGGCCAGCTGTCGACCTTCTGCGCAATAGCCTTGAAGGCCAGCGCACACTTGGAACGAGGGAAGGCTTCGTAGACTGCCCGCTGCTTCTGCACCGCCTTGCGCACACACTCGTCGTAAGGCACGGCGCCGACGTATTGCAGGGCAACGTCGAGGAAGCGATCGGTGACCTTGGTCAACTTGGCAAACAGGTTGCGCCCTTCCTGCGGGCTCTGCGCCATGTTGGCCAGCACGCGGAAACGGTTCATCCCATAATCGCGATTGAGCAGCTTGATCAGCGCGTAGGCATCGGTGATCGAGGTCGGCTCGTCGCACACCACCAGCAGCACTTCCTGGGCCGCACGGACGAAGCTGACTACCGAGTCACCAATCCCTGCAGCGGTGTCGATCACCAGCACGTCGAGGTTGTCGCCGATCTCGCTGAAGGCCTGGATCAACCCGGCATGCTGTGCCGGGGCCAGGTGCACCATGCTCTGGGTGCCAGAGGCCGCCGGCACGATGCGCACCCCGCCCGGCCCCTGCAACAGCACATCGCGCAGCTCACAGCGCCCTTCAATGACATCGGCCAGGGTGTGTTTGGGGGTCAGGCCCAGCAATACGTCGACGTTGGCAAGGCCCAGGTCGGCGTCCAGCAGCATGACCCGGCGGCCGAGCTCGGCCAGCGCCAGGGACAGGTTCACTGAAACGTTAGTCTTGCCGACGCCACCTTTGCCACCGGTTACGGCGATCACCTGTACGGGATGCATGCTACCCATGTTCGTTGTTCACCTTGTCTCGCTTGGACCCAAGCCACACGCGGGGCATCACTGCGGCCCCCTTGGTGTAGGTATTTTGCATACGCTTGATCATCAACCCGCTCTCCTTGGGTTGTGATAGAGATCAGCGAACATGTCGGCCATGGCCTCTTCGCTGGGCTCGTCCTGCAACTGCACATTGACCGCGCGGGTAACCAGCTGGTGCGCCCGCGGCAAGTGCAGGTCGTCAGGAATGCGCGGGCCATCGGTAAGATAGGCAACGGGCAGTTCATGACTGATGGCCAGGCTCAGCACATCGCCGAGGCTCGCCGTTTCATCGAGTTTGGTCAGAATGCAGCCGGCCAGCCCACAGCGTTTGTAGCTGTGATAGGCGGCCGTCAGCACCTGCTTCTGGCTGGTGGTGGCCAGCACCAGGTAATTCTTCGAGGCGATGCCGCGGCTGGCGAGGCTTTCCAGCTGCATGCGCAAGGCCGGGTCGCTGGCCTGCAGGCCGGCGGTATCGATCAGCACCACGCGCTTGCGCAGCAGCGGCTCCAAGGCCTGGGCCAGCGACTGGCCGGGGTCTACATAAGTCACCGGCACGTTGAGAATGCGCCCCAGGGTCTTGAGCTGCTCCTGGGCACCAATGCGGAAACTGTCCATGCTGACCAGGGCCAGGTTCTGCGGGCCGTACTTGAGCACATAGCGCGCCGCCAGCTTGGCCAGGGTGGTGGTCTTGCCCATGCCGGCGGGGCCGACCATGGCGATCACACCACCTTCTTCGATCGGCTCGATCTCAGGCACTTCGATCATGCGTGCCAAGTGGGCCAGCAGCATGCGCCAAGCCTGGCGCGGCTCCTCGATTTCGGCGGTGAGGTCAAGCAACTCGCGGGCGATCGGCCCGGACAGGCCAATGCGCTGCAGCCGGCGCCAGAGGTTGGCCTGCGCCGGCTTGCTGCCTTGCAGCTGGCTCCAGGCCAGCGAGCCGAGCTGCACTTCAAGCAGCTCGCGCAGGCCCGACAGCTCAGAGCGCATGGCATCGAACAGGCGCGGGTCGACCGATGCCGGTGCAGCAGGTGCTGCAGGGGCAGGTACATCCACATGCGGTTCGATCAACGGCTGCGAAGCGGTCAGCGACTGCCCGGCGAACAATTGGCGGCTGCCTTCAGTGGCATCACTGCGGTTGTCCAGCTCAGCCTGGGCAGTGGCGATGCGCGTCTGGGTCTTGCGCAGCTCTTGCTCGAGCTCGGCATTGGGCACGCGCGGGGCCAACGCGGACAGTTTGTAGTCCAGCGCGGCCGTCAGTTCGACACCACCAGCGATGCGCCGGTTACCAATGATGGCGGCGTCGGAGCCCAGCTCATCACGGACCAGCTTCATGGCCTGGCGCATATCGGCGGCGAAAAAACGCTTAACTTGCATAACCCACTACCTCAGCCGTTGGGGCCCACGGTGGCAACGATGGTGACTTGCTTGTTATCCGGTATTTCCTGATACGCCAGAACATGCAAATTCGGTACAGCCAGGCGGCCGAAGCGCGACAGCATGGCACGGATCGGGCCGGCAACCAGAAGGATGGCCGGCTGGCCTTGCATCTCCTGACGCTGGGCCGCTTCGATCAACGAACGCTGCAGCTTTTCGGCCATGCTCGGCTCCAGAAGAACACCATCTTCCTGACCTTGCCCGGCCCTTTGCAGACTATTGAGCAAAATCTGTTCCAACCTTGGCTCAAGGGTGATCACAGGTAGCTCGGACTCAACGCCGACAATGCTTTGCACGATGGCGCGACACAATCCGACGCGCACTGCCGCCACCAGCGCGGCGGTATCTTGACTCTTGCCAGCATTATTGGCGATGGCCTCGGCAATGCTACGGATGTCACGCACCGGCACCTGCTCGGCGAGCAATGCCTGCAGTACCTTGAGCAGCCCCGACAAGGAAATGACACCCGGCACCAGTTCTTCTGCAAGTTTAGGCGAAGCCTTGGCCAGCACCTGCAGCAGTTGCTGCACTTCCTCGTGGCCGATCAGTTCATGGCAATGCTTCTGCAGGATCTGGTTGAGGTGCGTGGCAACCACGGTACTGGCATCGACCACGGTGTAGCCCAGCGACTGCGCTTGGGCACGCTGGCCAATATCGATCCAGACCGCTTCCAGCCCGAAGGCCGGGTCACGGGCGGCGATGCCGTTGAGGGTGCCAAACACCTGGCCGGGGTTGATGGCAAGCTCGCGGTCCGGGTAGATCTCGGCCTCGGCCAGAATCACGCCCATCAGCGTCAGGCGGTAGGCGCTGGGCTGCAGGTCGAGGTTGTCGCGGATGTGCACGGTGGGCATGAGGAAGCCCAGGTCCTGGGAGAGCTTTTTGCGCACCCCCTTGATCCGTGCCAGCAGTTGCCCACCCTGGTTGCGATCGACCAGCGGGATCAGGCGGTAGCCGACCTCCAGGCCGATCATGTCGATCGGCGTCACGTCATCCCAGCCAAGCTCCTTGGTTTCCATCGCCCGCTGCGGCGACGGCAACAGGTCCTGCTGGCGCTGCACCTCTTGTTGCGCTGCGACCTTGGCCTTCTGCTGCTTCTTCCACACCAGATAGGCACCACCGCCGGCCAACAGGCCAAGGCTGATGAAAGCGAAGTGCGGCATGCCCGGCACCAGGCCCATGACAATCATCAAGCCTGCCGACACCGCCAGCGCTTTGGGCGAATCGAACATCTGCCGGTTGATCAGCTTGCCCATGTCCTCGGAGCCAGAGGCACGGGTCACCATGATCGCGGCAGCGGTAGACAGTAACAGTGATGGCAATTGCGCCACCAAACCGTCACCGATGGTCAGCAGAGCGTAGACCTTGCCGGCATCGCTGAACGACATGTTGTGCTGCAGCATGCCGATGAGCATGCCGCCGATGAGGTTGATGAACAGGATCAGCAAACCGGCGATGGCGTCACCACGCACGAATTTGCTGGCACCGTCCATCGAACCGTAGAACTCGGCCTCCTGGGCAACCTCGGAGCGCCGCGCCTTGGCTTGGGCCTGGTCAATGAGGCCGGCATTGAGGTCGGCGTCGATAGCCATCTGCTTGCCGGGCATGGCGTCGAGGGTGAAACGCGCGCTCACTTCAGAGATACGCCCGGCACCCTTGGTCACCACCACGAAGTTGATGATCATGAGGATGGCAAACACCACAGCACCGACCACATAGTTGCCGCCGATCACCACCTCACCGAAGGCCTGGATCACCTTACCGGCAGCGCCATGACCCTCCTGGCCATGGAGCATGACCACGCGCGTGGAGGCGACGTTCAACGCCAGTCGCAGCAGCGTCGCGACCAGCAAAATGGTGGGGAAGGCGGCAAAATCAAGTGGCCGCAAGGCATACACGCAGACCAGCAGGACCACGATCGACAACGCGATGTTGAAGGTGAAGAACACGTCGAGCAGGAACGGCGGTATCGGCAACATCATCATTGCCAACATCACCAGCAGCAACAGCGGCACACCCAGGTTGCCCCGGCCCAGGCCGGCCAGGTTGTGGCGTGCGTTGTTGATTAACTGACTGCGATCCACCGAGAGCCCTCTTCAAGCAAAACTTTGACGCCCAAGGGGCGTTTGGGCGTGGCTTTGCAAGAAGCTTTCCAACTTTGACCGATCCCACGTGAAACGTGAACCGGGCGGGCCCCATCGCGTTGACTGGTGGCTCATCAGCGGGCAATCAACAAGAGAAACAAGACCTCCTACCCACTCGCTTCAATGGCAGTGACCCAAAGCTTCACCTCTCGGAAAACCACAGAGAGGCTGATCCGCTGCAAAAACTCACACTGATTTGAACATGCCAAAGCGCGTGGCTCCTATGCGCATGCAGGGGCAAATGACAGCTAATAAGGCACTGAACATCAGTCAATGACTCGATTGGTAGCCCTAGTGAGTCTGTGATACCTTCGCCAGCGTTTTTGACTGCATCGCTTGACCCGGAGAACATGGTGGCAAACTCTCTCGATAGCTTTATCGTTCCTGACAAACATCGCCATAAAACCGCGATGGATTATGTAGTCGAGTCGCTACGGGAAGGCATACTTTCTGGCGCAATAGCCGAAGGCACGGCTTTGCGCCAAGAAGAGCTCGCCTCAAAATTCGGTTTGAGTCGAATGCCGGTAAGGGACGCCATAAGGCAATTGGAGGCCGAAGGGCTTGTTACCTATGAAGTCCATAAAGGCGCATCTGTAGCGATCATGACGATTGAAGATATTGTCGAGATCTATGACATGCGGATCATGGCAGAATGCACAGCCCTGGATTTTGGTTTTTCCAATATTGTAGCGAATGATCTGGCGCAGATGCATGACCTCGTGTCTACAATGGAGCAGGCAACAGATCCGCACCAGCTTAGCGAACTAAATGAAAGGTTTCATCACCTTCTTTATTCAAAAGCCAAACGCCCCAGGCTACTTGCATTGATTAAGTCCCTTCATGACTCGGTGGATCGCCATCTTCGTTTTTTGTTGACAAATCTCGACTACCACAAGAAATCGCAACAGGATCACAAACGAATTGTGAAAGCGTGCGCTCAGGGTGATCGCGAAGCCGCCAAGCAATATTTGGCCGAGCACCTTGCCGAGGGACGAGATTCAATCGTTACGTTTCTGGAGACACGGCGTCGACAGGACGCGCCTTAAAACGGTCCTTCGATGCTGACGAGAGCGCATATTCCACCAGCGCTCCTACTAGCTTCTCAGGGGGATAGCCGGAGCACTCAAACATTTTCGGGTACATACTGGAACCTGTAAATCCGGGTAACGTATTGACCTCATTGAGAATAATTGCACCATCCTCTGTCAAGAAAAAATCCACCCTGGCGTATCCCATCAGTTCAAGGCATCTGAATGCTTGAACGGATAAATCCTGAATGCGTTCGACAATGTCCGGTGCCAATAAGCTTGGCACACGAATATCTGCTCCGCTTTTAGAATCATATTTCGCCTGATAATCGTAATATGCCTGCCCTTCCTTTTTAAGTATTTCACCCACCACCGAGGCGATCAAGCCTTCCTCAAGTTCGAGCACACCACACTCTATCTCTCTTCCACAGATTTCAGCCTCCACAAGCACCTTTGCGTCTTGACATGCTGCAATAGCAAATGCCTCAGCATACTCCAAGGCATTGGATACCTTAGATACACCAATCGATGACCCCGAATTAGCGGGCTTCACGAAGAGCGTGCTGCTACCCAGGCACTCGACCAGTTCTTCCCAGGGGCGCATGAAATTCATGGCCCTCCATGGCCCCACAACTAGCCCAGAAGACTGGAGCATTCTCTTCGTAACATCCTTATCCATGGACATTGCTGAACCCAGCACCCCGGAGCCCACACAAGGCAAACCGCACATCGCTGCCAATCCTTGAATCGTCCCATCCTCCCCCCACCGACCATGCAGTGCCGGAAAGAGCAGATCGATCGCAATCTCCACCGTGTCGCTCCCTTGAGTTGTGTACGAGAGCGAGGGATGACCTGGACGTATTGAAATCAAAGGCGCCGACCGATCAACCTCGCCTGGAAACTGGCACGGCTCCCCCTGATATCTCCAGCTCCCCTCACGATCTATCCCCACACAGTGCACACGGTGACCGAGGGCCATTAGCGCCGCGTGAATCATAGAGGCGGAGCGGAGCGCCACTGAGTGCTCTGAGCTCCTCCCCCCAAAAACCAATGCGATCACATTTTGTTTCATTTCGATAGACCTCGGCCTGGAAATTTTGGCTACTGTATCCAATATCCAACAAATATAACAACGGCTATTGCCGATATCCAGGAAAGGAAGACCATGGCTTTAGAAATCACCAACGGGGGGAGCCTGGGCGAGCGTTCTTGCGAGTCCCTAAACGCCGCGCCGGATCTCCAGATCAGAGCGATCGCGATCTCAGCACCAGAATGCATCAGCGGCTACAAATCAGGCAGGGCCTTGAACAGCACCGACCCTGTCAGCCTATTTAACGCATGCCGCTGCGCGGCAAGCCTTGCGCAAGAAAGGAAAGGCGCTTGGGCAAACAGCAATTGGGGGCGACCTGACAAAAAGCTGAGAGAACACTTTTTGCTCATGTACTCACTGGATGACATGCATCGTCTCGAAAATTTAATACAAGTATCTCTTCCCAATATTCTGTTCATTGGTGCCATGACGCTCTGCATGCCTGGTGCAGTGAAATGTGCAAAACTCGCAAGAAAGATGCTCGGCGATAGAGCACTCATCATACTGGGTGGGCGACATATAAATGAAACGATCTACCTTTCTGACGAAAGAAGAAGATCACCTTCCGTTGTCAAACACCATCGAGCCTCGCCGGGGCGCCTTATTAGAGAGCTTGAGATCCCCCCACTTTTCGACGTCATAATTTCCGGCGAAGCGGAAAAGTTGATTGCAGAGATCGGAGAGCTTTTTAGTCGCTCCAATCATAACCCTACGACGTTCATTGCAGAAAATCTGGATACGAAAACCGAAGGGCGATGGATCGCTGACTTCCCGCGTATCGATAAAACACTTGTAAGTGATGGCAACCCCCTGCAGCACGACGAACTGCCCTCGGTAGTCGGTACGTTTGGGGTTACCGCTTCGTTTGATGTTTTCCAAGGACGCATGACCTCACATATTTTTAGCGATACTGGTCCTGGGTGCATCTATGACTGCACTTTCTGCAGTGAACGCCGGAGCATTGTTGGAAACATTCAAGAAATTCAAGGCGCCCCACGACGACTGTACAACCAACTCAAAGAGACAATTAGCGCAGTAAAGCAAGATCATCCCAACAAGGGAGCAAGTGCATTCGTCGAAGATTCGATACTCCTTAGCGGCAGCCCAGTCGCAATTACTCAATTATGTCAATTGCTTGAGAAAGACCCGCTAGAAATCATTTTTGGTGGCCAATTCACGATTGATCAGATTCTTAGAAAAAAGGACTTAATTCAACGGCTAGCCAAATGTGGTCTGAGGTATGTCTTCATCGGGCTCGAAACGCTTGAACCACAAGAAATTGGAGGTATGAGCAAAGACGTTGACGGCAAAAAACGAACGTGGAAAGACCGATTCATACAAGCTCTGGACTTTATGGCAGCAAACCACATCGATTGCGGGTGCGCATTACTGTTTGGCTTGGGTGAAGCGCATACCAGCCGCCGAAGTTTACTGAATGGTCTCATAGCGCTTAAGCGGGAGACCGGACAGCCTGTTGCCCTAAGCGCAAACTGGGCAGTCCAGCACCCCCTGCGGAGTTGCCGCGAAAGCGAAAATGAAAATTACTTACGCTGGGGCACTCCCGAAGGTGAACTGCTTGAATATTTCCACAGATTCGGTGAAGCCTCCCACGAGTACCCTTTACCCAATGTCTCTCCACCTCAGACTAGCGAAGTTAAAGAAATAATCCATCTCCTCAATGAGTTCGAGGCAATCGATGTCTGAGATGACGCTTAGCAAACTGGCACAGGTTGGCCTATTCCCTGTAGGAGAAATCCAATCAACACAAACGCCAGCTATGGAGTGCACCAGCTATTTAGTTGACAGCTTTGATCAGCTGCCACCTATCAATGAGGAAAGCCTGGCAGATACAGACAACGATCTTTTCAATGGCCTGTACTATGGCGGCGTTGATACTCCAACGACCCGCCAACTCTCTCAGCGGGTGGCCAACATTGAAAAGGGCAAATTCGCAGTCTTAACACCCTCCGGGCAATCCGCCTTCAACCTACTGCTATCAACATTTGTAAAACCAGGTGATCACGTACTTGCTGGAGACACCACCGTTTACTCCACACAGTGGCTGCTGACTTACTTTGAAAAGATAGGCGTAAAAATTGAATACTTCACACCCAACGACGCCGCCACTCTAAAGAACAAATTAACCCTAAAGACAAAATTAATCATTTTTGAAAACCCCGGCGCATTCATGTATGAGGTCATGGATATTCGAGCAATTGTCAAATCACGACACGATCATCCAGCGTTAATTGTCGCCGACAACACATGGGCAGCATCAGTATTTCACCATCCCTTATCACTCGGCGCGGATATCAGCTTGATATCAATGAGCAAATACCACGGGGCGATAGAGGGCATATCTCTCGGAGCACTAACAACTAAGCGAAAAGATTTGTATTTAAACTTGAAAATCACATCCGCACTAATGGGCAACCATGTGAGCTCACAAGCCTGCTCAGCAGCAATTCGAGCAATTAGCACACTGGGCGCTCGCCTATCGTTCCAAATGAGCACAACTCGCAAGGTGCTTCGAAGCCTCCAGCCAATGCCCCTTTTAAAACAAGTGATACATCCCATTCTCCAGAACACTGAGCTCCACCTACAAAACTCCATGATCACTGGATTCAACAGCCTACTCACCGCTGAGTTTTCATGCTCTCGTGACGAACTGATATCTCGCCTAAACCGCCTAAACGTAATAAAGATAGGCTACGGATGGGGCGGTGCAATAAGCATCATTAATATCATTGATACTCAAAACATGCCATCAGCAAAACGACTAGGTATTAACAGTGAATGCGCAAGGATATACCTCGGCCTTGAAGATCCAGATGAGTTAATTCGCGACCTTTCTAACGCATTCACCCACTAGTCATTCCAACCGCAGCATCGCCTGCAAGGATAAGTCATGCACAAAATAACAACACATGAAAACTTCGCATTCAGCGAAGATGAGCTTAAAAACAACATTTTCAGCTTCATGAATGCCTCCCCCTCAGATTCCGTTCACATTATGGCCGGCCACTTCATGCTATTTTATGACAAGCAGAGTGATCGACTAGCGCCCGGCGTTTTCGAAGACATACAAGACCCCATATTGAAATCACAAGTCAAACAACGGGTGGGCATATTTCCCACCTACTCTTGGAAATTAGCAATAGAGCTCGCAGAACACCATATAGTGAGCAACAACAAAAACGCGAAACTGCTCCTTTTAATTAACGACTGGCAATACGTCCCAAGCGGCGATTCGGCTTGCGACTACAGGACCGAATTTTACAATAGCTTCAAGGAACTTCCAAGAAGCTACCTTGCGCATCTTAACTCTTCCTCAATCGTCACCACCCAAAATATTACATGCAGCCGCAGACACGCACTTTGCTTCCCTGAGACCTGGTTGAAGAACCGTTTTCAAAATGAGGCCTCACGACTGGTAAAGCAAGGAAAACTCGCGAAACGATATATTCCAGAGCAACCAGACATGTCCGAAATCTCATTCACTGACGCTTCTGGTACCTCTTTACCGCTGGTCAGTTGCGGGATGACTGGCTGCGCAGGTGAAATAACTGAGATGATTTCCGAAGCCTACAGAGCAGGCGCTCGACTTTTGATTCTTCTCGCCCCAAATGAATGCCACGCCCCCATAAGAAAAGGCGTCGAAATCGCCCTTTCACTTTACGACTTCGAACCGTTAAGCGTATTGGTGGCAGATCTGGGAGGTAGTGGGGAGCTTACGACCGATTATATATATAGCAAAGGCATCCATATCGCCACCTATAGAACTTGAGAGACCAGTCATGCCATCGAACTCATTAATCTATTTAGATGCAGCAGCCACTACTCCGTGCGCCGATGATGTCATAAAAGAAATGATCAAATTCAATAAATCTAACTACGGAAATCCCTCCTCCACACACATTTTAGGCAGACTTGCACGGAGCGCCATCCTTGAAAGCGCTTCACATATTTCTGAGCTAATAGGCTGCACATCAGCTGAAATAATTTTCACATCAGGCGCCACAGAAAGCAATAACATCGCGATTCTTGGGAGCGCCCCACCCGACTCAAACAGCAATATAATCATCTGCCCCATTGACCATAAATCCAGCCTTTTAGCCGCCGAAGAATTGGAAAAGCGCAACGTAGAAATACGACGAATGAAAGTCGATTCAAACGGCCGTGTCAATTTACCCCACCTACACAGTCTGCTGGATACCAATACATCACTACTTTCCATATCCTACGTAAACTCTGAAATAGGTACATTTCAAAACCTTGTAGAAATAAAAAAGGCATTAGAAAAATCAAATGCATTGTTCCATATCGATGCCGCTCAAGCTCTCGGCAAACTTCCTATAAACGTGAAACAACTTGGCGTGGATTGCGCTTCGATTTCAGCCCATAAAATTGAAGGCCCCAAGGGCATAGGTGCGCTCTATGTTTCTTCATCTTGTATGTCTCGTTTGCGCCCTCTAACATTTGGCGGCGGTCAATCTTCACTCCGCAGTGGAACACTTCCCACTCAACTGATCGCCGGATTCGGTGCTGCGGCACGCCGATTAAAGAGCAAGGATTACCCTGCCTCATGGGCTGCAGCGAAACAACTGAGAGATGCAATCCTTGAAACACTAAACAAGCATCAGATCTCTTACGTAATTAACTCTCCAGACAACGTATCAACACCTCACATCTTGAATATTTCCCTTCCCGCGATCCGCTCAGAAACCTTGATCAGCTGCTTGAGAAACGTCTGCATCTCTTCCGGCTCCGCCTGCAACTCTAACAATCTTGCCCCCTCTTACGTCATCACTGGCATTGGGCACGACGCAATAAGAGCCAATAGCGCGATCCGCTTTTCCTTTACCAGCGACATGGACATCAAAACCGTTCGAAAAGGCGCAGAGTCGCTTTCACAAACAGTGCTGCAGCTTACCCAGCTAAACAATAGGAACAAATAAAATGAATGAGTATATCGCAATTATAACGGGCGGAGACTCCTCGGAGCGGGAGGTTTCTCTTCAAACTTCCCAAACTGTCTCACAATCGTTAGAAATTTCTCAAATCCGCCATGAGATCTTCACCATATCGGACTATAGAGAATTGCTTCGTTTAGACCTTGCCAAATTTACTAGAGTCTTCTTGGCGCTTCATGGCGGCTTCGGCGAAAACGGGATGGCACAAGCATATTTAGAAGGGCAAGGCATCCCATATAATGGGCCCTCCCCACAAACCAGCGCAATTTGCATGAACAAGCTTCTAACAAAACATATTGCAATGGGTCTAGGAATCAATGTCGCAAACTATCTCTATTCGAGGAGGGGTGACGACCTCTGTGTTGAGAAAATCAATGAGCAACTAGGGACACCCTGCATTGTCAAACCGAACCGTGAGGGATGTAGCTTCGGCGTATCGCTGGTCCGCGATCTCGAAACAGACCTCCAGGATGCGATCAACGCAGCAGCACAATTCCACACCGGAGTTTTAGTAGAAGAATTCATAAGTGGGCCGGAGCTATCTGTGTGCTATTTCAACAAAGCCACGCTACCTATCTATTCACTTGCATTCGAAAGTGAATTCTTCTCTTATGAAGCAAAATTCATATCCAGCAAGACGACTGCCACCCTCACCACCTTGGACAGGACTACCCACCAACAACTCAACAACTATTGCTTTGCTATCGCCGAGGCACTTGAGCTTGATTACTTTCGGGCAGACTTCATCATCCACAACACCGAGCCATACCTTATTGAACTCAACACGCTCCCCGGACTGACAAGCCACAGTCTTTTTCCTAAGGCATGCCAGCAGCATGGCATCGAATTTGATAAATTAGTACTTCTCTTAAATAACTTGGAACCTAGCCAATACTGCTGACCTGAGGCCAAGAAAACTTCGTCCCGTCGGCTCCGCGGTGTTGTTGGTGATCTTTTCAGGTGGGAATCTATTAATCATGTGGTTGAGATTAAGCGCCGCGCAGGCGGCGTTCGATCTCGACAACCTCAAAACTCAACGGCGTACAGTCCCCGCAATCAGCTATCACGCCGCAAATCCGGCGGTATCGGCAAATCTTCCTTCAACGGCTCCGGCCGCTTGCCCTTGCCGGACCGGTACTGACGGATCTGGAACACATACGCCAGCACCTGCGCCACCGCGAGGTACAACCCTGCGGGAATCTCCTGCTCGACTTCGGTGGAGTAGTAGATCGCACGCGCCAGCGCAGGCGACTCTAGAATCTGCACCTTGTGCTCGACCCCGATCTCGCGAATTTTCAAAGCAATGAAATCCGTACCCTTGGCCAGCAGCAGCGGTGCCACCCCACCCTTCTCGGGGTCATACTGCAGCGCCACGGCATAGTGGGTCGGGTTGGTGATGATCACATCCGCATCGGGTACGGCAGCCATCATGCGCCGCTGCGACACCTCGCGCTGCAACTGGCGAATCCGTTGCTTGACCTCAGGCTTGCCTTCGCTGTCCTTGTACTCGTCCTTGACCTCCTGCTTGGTCATCTTCAGCTTCTTGTGCGTCTGCCAAAGCTGGAACGGCACGTCTGCTGCGGCAATCAGCAACAGCCCCGCCGACATCCACAATGCACTCCACCCTACCACCTGGACGCTATGGATGATCGCCTGGTCCAGCGGCTCGTTGGCGATCGCCAGCAACGCCTGGCGGTCGTTGGCCAGCACCACCAACGCCACCACCAGGATGACGACGAACTTGGCAACGGCCTTGAGCAGCTCGGTCAGGGCATTCATAGAGAACATGCGCTTGATCCCCGCCAGCGGGTTCATGCGGCTGAATTTTGGCTGCAGCAGGCTGCCGGAGAACAGAAAGCCGCCCAACGCAATCGGCGCAATGAACGCCACCACGAACAGCAAGATAAGCACCGGCTGCACTGCCCAGATCGCCATCTTGCCCGAGGCCAGCAAGAAGGCGCCCATGGCACCCTCGTCGACGATCACTTCACGGGTCAGGCTGAAGTTGAGGCGCATCATTTCCAGCAGCGTCTCGGCCAGGTGCCCGCCAAACGCGAGCAAACCGCCGGCACCCGCTAGGGTCACCGCCACCGTGTTCAGTTCCTTGGACCGGGCGATCTCACCTTTTTCGCGCGCGTCGCGCTTGCGTTTGTCGGTGGGGTCTTCTGTCTTGTCCTGACCACTCTCGCTCTCAGCCATGCTCAGCGCGCCCTCGCCAGTTCACGCAGCCATTGCAGCGCTTCGCTGGCCAATGCCTGGTAGTGGGAAAGAACATCGGCCAGGCCCACCCAGAAGATGCCCATACCCAGCACCAGTGTCAGCGGGAAACCGATAGAGAAGATGTTCAACTGCGGCGCGGCGCGGGTCATCACGCCAAACGCAATGTTCACCACCAGTAGCGCGGCGATTGCCGGCAGGATAAGTAGCAGGCCGGCACCAAATACCCAGCTAAGGCGCCCAGCCATCTCCCAAAAGTGGTTGACCACAAGTGCGTTGCCTACCGGCAAGGTGGTAAAGCTTTCGGTCAGCACTTCAAACACGACCAGATGGCCGTTCATCACCAGGAACAGCACGCTCACCAGCATGGTCATGAACTGGCTGACCACCGCCACGTTGACGCCGTTGGCCGGGTCGACCATCGATGCGAAAGCCATACCCATCTGTATCGCGATGATCTGCCCGGCAATGACGAACGCCTGGAACAGCAACTGCAGCGAAAAACCGAACAACGCTCCGACGATGATCTGCTCACCGCACAACAACAAGCCACGCAAACTCAGTGGGTCGAATTCAGGCAACGGCGGTAACGCCGGCACGATCACCACGGTAATGGCCACTGCCGCGTACAGGCGAATGCGCGCCGGCAGCATGCGGGTACCGAAGATAGGCATGGTCATCAGCACCGCCGTCACCCGGAACAGCGGCAGGATGAAGGTGGCGACCCAGGTGCCGATCTGTGCGTCGGTCAGCTCCAGCATGGCCGCCTCAACCGATCAGCTGCGGGATGCTGGTGTACAGGCCCGTGATGTATTCCATGAACTTCTGCGTAAGCCACGGCCCGGCGACGATCAGTGTCACCAGCATCACCAGCAGGCGCGGCAGGAAGCTCAGGGTCTGTTCGTTGATCTGCGTAGCGGCCTGGAACATCGCCACCACCAGGCCGACCAGCAGGCTCGGCACCACCAGGATGGCTACCATCAGCGTGGTCAGCCACAGGGCGTCGCGGAACAGGTCGACGGCAACTTCAGGGGTCATGCAAGGCTCTCCTTGACGGCGTCAGACGCCGCCGAAACTGCCGGCCAGGGTGCCCATGATCAGCGCCCAGCCATCGACCAGAACGAACAGCATGATCTTGAACGGCAGCGAGATGATCAACGGCGACAGCATCATCATACCCATGGCCATCAGCACGCTGGCGACCACCATATCGATGATCAGGAACGGAATGAAGATCATGAAACCGATCTGGAACGCCGTCTTGAGCTCCGAGGTGACGAACGCTGGCACCAGGATGGTCAAAGGTACCTGATCAGGCCCGGCGATATCGGTGCGCTTGGACAGGCGCATGAACAGGTCAAGGTCGCTCTGCCGGGTCTGCGCCAGCATGAAGTCCTTGAGCGGCCCCTGGGCCTTGTCGATCGCCTGCTGGGCGGTCATCTGCTCCTTAAGGTACGGCTGCAGTGCATCCTGGTTCACCCGGTCGAACACCGGGGCCATGATGAACATCGTCAGGAACAGCGCCATGCCGGTCAGCACCTGGTTCGACGGTGTCTGCTGCAAGCCCAGGGCCTGGCGCAGGATCGAGAACACGATGATGATTCGGGTGAAGCTGGTCATCAGGATGACGAACGCAGGTATGAAACTCAGCGCCGTCATGATCAACAGGATCTGCAGGCTGACCGAGTATTCCTGCTGCCCGTCCGGGCCGTTGGACAAGGTAATGGCCGGGATCGACAGCGGGTCGGCGGCCAAGGCCAGCGGCGCGGCCAACAGCAGCGCCAGCATCAACAACAGGCCCGACAGGGTACGTAGCGCGCCGCTCATCACTTCTTGTCCTTATGATCCTTGCCCATCAGCTCCATAAGGCGCTGGGCAAACTCCGGCGTCGCCTGGCGGGCGCTGGCAGGCACTTCCACGGGCTCGGCCAGCACATGCAAGGCCTCGATGCTGCCTGGGGTATGGCCGATGAGGATCTGCTCTTTGCCGACCTGCACCAGCAACAGCCGGTCACGCGGGCCGATGGCACGGCTGCCGATCACTTCGATCACCTGGCCACCCTTGGGTACCGCGCCCTGCATACGGCGCAGCAACCAAGCCAGGAAAAAGATCAGGCCCACCACCAGCAGCAAGCCCAGCACCATTTGCGCCAGCTGCCCACCCAGGCTGCCGGGCGCCGCGGCTGGCGGCGTGGCCACCACGGCCGGTGCGGCAGCGGCGATCACCACTTCGCTGGCAAACAGCGCGGCAAGGGCCGTGACGGCCCGTATCGTGCCCTTCACTCAGCGCAGCTTCTTGATACGTTCGCTGGGGCTGATCACGTCAGTCAGGCGGATGCCGAACTTCTCGTTGACCACAACCACTTCGCCGTGGGCGATCAAAGTGCCGTTGACCAGCACATCCAGCGGCTCACCGGCCAGGCGGTCGAGCTCGATCACCGAGCCCTGGTTGAGCTGCAGCAGGTTGCGGATGTTGATCTCGGTGCTGCCCACTTCCATGGAGATGTTCACCGGGATGTCCAGGATCACGTCCAGGTTCGGGCCTTCCAGGCTGACGTTTTCTTTCGGCCGTGGCGAGCTTGCGAACTCTTCCATCGGCAACCGGCCGGCACCGGCGCTACCGCCGTCGCCACCGAGCAGCGCATCGATGTCAGCCTGGCCGGCATCACCGGTTTCTTCCAGCGCCGCCGCCCATTCATCGGCCAGGGCCTGGTCTTCCGGGGAGGTGATCTCGTTTTCGTTAGCCATGATGTCCTCGACAGGCATTCAATTCGTAGTGAGCGACCGGCACGCCGTCAGCGGCGTTCGATCGGGTCGATGATCTGCAGCGCCAGGTTGCCCTTGTGCGAACCCAGGCGCGCCTTGAACGACGGTACGCCATTGGCACGCAGCACAAGGTGCTCCGGCAGCTCGACCGGGATCACGTCACCCGGTTGCATGTGCAGCACATCGCGCAATTTGAGTTGGCGGCGGGCAACCGTGGCACTGAGCGGTACGGAAACGTCCAGCACGTCTTCGCGCAGGGCCTTCACCCAGCGCTCGTCCTGGTCGTCCAGGTCGGACTGGAAACCGGCATCGAGCATTTCGCGCACCGGCTCGATCATCGAGTAGGGCATGGTCACGTGCAGGTCGCCGCCGCCGCCGTCCAGTTCGATATGGAAGGTCGACACCACCACCGCTTCGCTCGGCCCGACGATGTTGGCCATGGCCGGGTTGACTTCGGAGTTCATGTACTCGAAGTTGACCGGCATGATCGCCTGCCAGGCTTCCTTGAGGTCGATGAAGCACTGGTCCAGCACCATGCGCACCACCCGCAGCTCAGTGGGGGTGAACTCGCGGCCTTCAATCTTGGCGTGACGACCGTCACCACCGAAGAAGTTGTCCACCAGCTTGAACACCAGCTTGGCGTCCAGAATGAATAACGAAGTGCCGCGCAGCGGCTTGATCTTGACCAGGTTGAGGCTGGTCGGCACGTACAGCGAATGCACGTACTCACCGAACTTCATCACCTGCACACCCCCAACCGCAACGTCGGCGGAGCGACGCAGGAGGTTGAACATGCTGATACGGGTGTAACGGGCGAAACGTTCATTGATCATTTCGAGGGTCGGCATGCGCCCCCGCACGATCCGATCCTGGCTGGTCAGGTCGTAGCTTTTGATGCTGCCGGGTTCGGCAGCGCTCTCGGTCTGTACCAGCCCATCATCGACGCCGTGCAACAGGGCGTCGATCTCATCCTGGGACAGCAGGTCCTGTACGGCCATTGCGGACTCCTACTGCAATACGAAATTGGTGAACAGCAGCTGGTCTACCACCGGCTTGCCGACTTCCTTTTGCGCCACTTCCTGAACCACTGCGGTGGCCTTCTGGCGCAGCATCTCCTGGCCCACGGAACTGGCGGCCAAGGTGTCGAAGCCCTGCCCGGAGAACATCATCACCAGGTTGTTGCGGATCACCGGCATATGCACCTTGAGGGCATCAAGGTCGGCCTGGTTGCGGCCCTGCAGGGTGATACTCACCTGCATGTAGCGCTGGCGGCCGTTCTGGTTGAAGTTGACCACGAAGGCCGGCGCCAGGGGCTCGTAGATTGCCGCCGGTTTGACGTTGGCCGCTGCCGGATCGGCCGCGGGTGCCGACTCGCTCTTGTGCATGAAGAACCAGGTCGCGCCGACCGACAGGCCGACCGCCAGCAGAAGGGCCAGCACCAACAGCAGGATCAGCTTGAGTTTGCCTTTAGTGGCGGGGTCTTTCACTGCGTCGCTCTTCGCCATGCCAATAATCCGTCGTCCATCGGGGTTTCAAATGAGGATGACGTGGCTTGAGCAAGTGTTATGCCAGATTGGGAATTTTTGCCTGTACCGGCCCTATCACCTGCGATGGGGCCATGACAGAGAACACGAACTCACGCGTAGAAATCGACCGCACTGTCGCCAACGACCACCTGCTGCTCGACCGGCCGTGAGGCATCAGCAAGCTCACCTTGCTCGGTACCACCGCCATTCTGCGCCCGCCGTGCAGCAACGCCGGACAGCTGTGAACCGTCCTGCTGCGCTTGCTGTTGCTGCCCGCGCGACTGGTCAGCCACGTTGACGTCCGGCTGCGCCAGCCCCTGCTGGGCAAACAATTCACGCAGGCGATGCACCTGGCTGTCCAGCGCATCACGCACGCCCGCATGGCCGCTGATGAAGGTCACCTGGGTGGCCTGGTCGGCCGCCACGTTGACGCGGATATCCAGGCGGCCAAGCTCGGCCGGCTCCAACTGGATGTCCGCCGACTTCAGGTTCTGGCTGGACAGGTACATGACGCGGTTGACCAAACCTTCGGCCCAGGCGTTCTGGTTCATAGGCAACGGCTGATGCAACGGGTTGCCGGTCACCGGCACGGCATTGGCCGTCTTGGCCGTGGCAGCCTGGGTCAGGCTCGCCAAGCGGTTGGCGAAATCGTCGATTCGGGTGTCGCTGGAGGCGCTCTTGGTGTCTTTGAGGCCATCTTCGAGCAACGCACCAAAGGCCTTGTCCCCACTCTCCGATTGCCCTGCCTCGGCCTCGACCTTGTCCATCAAGGTCGCCAAGGGATTGACGGCTGGCTGACCATCCTCGGCGCCGGCCTGGGAGGGATCGGCGGCGTGGGCCGAAGTCGTGCCCTTGGCCTGGGCAGTTTGCTCCAGAGCCAGGCGCAGGGTCGGCAAGTTAGCCAATGGGTCGGCATCTGGGTCGAAGGCCTGCGCTGCCGGATCCTCGGGCAGCTCTTCGGTTATCGGGGCTTGCGGTAACTGAACCGCTGCCTGAAGCACCGGCGCCACAGCTTCAGCCTGGGCTTGCAGCAACTGCGCCCCCGGCTGCGCATCGGTCACCTGGCCCGCCACCAAGCTGGCGTCCAGCGAGGTCGATTCACTGCCAGGCGCGCTATCGGCACTGGCTTGCGTCTGATCGTCAGTTGGCAATTTATTGCCGTCATCGGCAACCGCCGTTTTGTCGGCCGCCTCGTTCTTGCCGCCTTGGGCGATTTCGGGTTTGTCTTGAGGCTTGGCCTGGGCAACCTTGTCATCGCGTACCGGCGCTTTGTCATTGCCCTGCCTGGCCATGACCTGATCGAAGCCGCCGCCCTGCCCGCCCGACGCCTGCAGCGGCTTGTCCGCCTGCGAGGAACCCGCACGCGACGGCTTGCTGAGCGTACTGGTTTGCAACAAAGGATTAGGTGCGACAGGCATTGAAGGGTCTCCGCGCCAGAAACAAAGGTATCGTTCAGGCACATACAGGCAAAAGTCGAGCCAACTGGCCTATCAGCCTGCGGAAACGCGCTTGCGCTCGCCCTGATAGAAACGCTGCACCTCCAGGTACTCCTGGTCGATGCGGTTGATCAGTTCTTCTATGCCATACAACGAGCGCTGTTTGACCCGCTCCTCCAGCTGATGGCAAAGCTGCGCCAGCCCGACCGCACCCATGTTACTGCTGCTGCCCTTGAAACTATGCGCGGCCACGCCAAGCTCATCAGCGCTCCTGGCGCCGTGAAGTTCATCAAGACGCCGCCCGGAATCTTCCAGAAAGGTTTCCAGCAGTTGCAGGTAGCCATCTTCCATGACCTCCTGCAGCTCACTGAGCACCTTGTGATCAATATGCATGTCAGTCACTTGCTCACTCCTTGATCAAGCAGAATTATGCCTCAAGCGCCAAACAGCTCACCAATCGAACTGCACCCATGCGCAACGGCCACCGTCCCGCCACCCGGCACTACTACCAAGGCGCCGTACCAGGTGCAACCCTCGACCACTCAATCCGTGCTCACGGGAGGGACGCGCCAGCACCCGCTGCACATCGAACCCCGCACCACTGTCACGGACTTCGATCATCAGACGACCGCCTGCGGCCATCGGTTCCACCTTCAGATCAATGCGCACGCTGCCGTCGGTCAACGCACCGAGCCTGCGGGTGCGTTCCTGATAGTAGTCGGCAAACCCATGCACATCGCGCTTGAGCCGTGAATCCAGGCCCAGCACACCGTGCTCCAGCGCATTGGAATACAGCTCGCTTAGCACGCTGTGCAGGGCGCCGGTGCGGGGCCGCAAACCGTGAATTTCCTGCAGCAACTGCACAAGGTACGGCACCGGGTTGAAACGCTTGAGGCTCTCACCGCGCAACTCGAAACCCAGCGACCAGTCCAGCGGGCTGGAGCGCCCACTATCAGAATAGATGGTTGGGGCCGGCACCCGCTCCTGCGCAGTGAACATGCGGATATCGCACAGGCTGATGTCATCTCTGGGACGCCCGCCGAAGCGCTCCAGCGCCTCCATCACCTCGTCGAAAAGCCGCGCCGGTTCACGATTGGCCGCCAGCACCGCGCGCAAGCGCTCGACACCGAACAACGTCTGCGCCTCGTCGGCTGTATCCACAACGCCGTCGGAGAGCAGTAGCAGCCGCTCCCCCGGCGCCAGCGGCAACACCTCGGTACTGTCATCGAAGCGCTCCGGCGCCAGGATGCCCAGCGGAAGGTGGCGCGAACGCAGCATGGAAAGCACCTCGCCGCCGGCCGACAGCCGGTAACCATCCGGCATGCCACCGTTCCAGACCTCCACCGAGCCGCGCTGCACGCTCAGGCTGAGGAGCTGCGCGCAACAGAACATGTCTACCGGCAGGATGCGCTTGAGCTTGGCGTTCATCTCGCGCAGCATCTGCGCCAGGCCGTAGCCCTTGGCAGTCATGCCATAAAACACTTCTGCCAGGGGCATGGCACCGACTGCGGCGGGTAGCCCATGCCCGGTAAAGTCACCCAGCAGTACATGCATGTCGCCGGATGGAGTGAACGCGGCCAGCAGCAAGTCGCCGTTGAATAACGCGTAAGGCGACTGCAGGTACCGAATGTTCGGCGCCGTGATGCAGCCAGAATGGGCAACCTTGTCGAACACTGCCTTGGCCACCCGCTGCTCGTTGAGCAGGTGATGGTGATGCCGGGTGATCAGGTCACGCTGCTCCAGCACCGTGGCCTGCAACCTGCGCAGGCGGTCCATGGCGCGGATCTTGGCACCAAGGATCACCGCACTGTAGGGCTTGGCCATGAAGTCGTCACCACCGGCCTCCAGGCAGCGCACCAAGGCCTCTTCCTCGTTGAGCGAGGTAAGAAAGATGATCGGTACCAGGGCCTCGCCGGCCAGTGCCTTGATCTGCCGCGCAGCTTCGAAGCCGTCCATGACCGGCATCAGGGCATCGAGCAGGACCAGTTGCGGGCGCTTTTCGGCGAAGAGTTCGACGGCCTGCTGGCCGTTTTCGGCGGTATACACGTGATGCCCCTGGCGCCGGACGATTTGGGCCAGCAACAGCCTATCCGTGGCCCCGTCTTCGGCCACCAGCACGGTCAACGGCTGTTCGGCCGGCGTCATGACGCTCAACTGATAGCGAACAGTTTGTCGAAATTGGAGATGGCAAGGATCTTGCGCACATCTGAACTGGCATGTACCACGCGCACATCCGATTCATCGCCACCGGCGTGATCGCGCAGCAGCAGCAACATGCCGAGGGCCGAACTGTCCAGGTACGTTGTGTCTTTGAGGTCGACCACCACCGAATCCGGGCGCTTGGGCTGGCGCTCGTAGGCATCGCGAAACTCCTGATGCTTACCGAAATCGAAGCGGCCTTTGATCTTGATCGTCAGCTTTTTCTCGTCCTGCGAAAAATCAGTCTCGACTGCCATGCTAGCGATTCCTTCGATGATGGCGAATGCAACAGTTCAATGTTTAGCAGGCGGGGGGCAGAGCTGCAAGCTGCAAGCTAGATGTGGCCTTGCCTTGGCAACCGCTGTGACAATTCATCCAGCAAACGCTGCTCGCGCTTGTCCTCGGCGCGCCGCGCCTCTTCCAGGTAGCGCTGCACCAGTTTGCGCAGGCCCTCTACCCGGGCATAGGCTTGCTGCCAGGTGCCCCTGGCGTTCTTCAGGTTGTTCTGGTGCCATGTCAGGCTTTGGCGCTGCTGGGTCATGGCCGTTTCAAGCTGCCCCAGAAAGCGCTGGTAGTTGACCAGCCAGCTGCCATTGACGCCCTGGCCACCGCGGTCGATCCATTGCGCCTGATAGCCCTCACGAAACGACTCGAGTTCGGCCAGCTTGGCCTGGGCCTGAGCCACCAACTGCTGAAAGTGCCCCAGTCGCTGGGCTGCCTTGCGTTCGGCCTCCTCGGCCATCTGCACCACTGGTGCCAGGCGCGCGGCACGGCTAGGCGTACTCATGGCCTATCAACCGTTCGCCGGAGGCGTGAAGATCGCCCCCAACTGCTGTCGGCTCTGGTCCATACCGACATTTTCGTCCAGCCCTTGGCGCAGGAAGTCCACCAGTTTTGGCTGCAGGGCAATGGCCAGGTCGGTTTCCGGATCGCCGCCTGCCACATAGGCGCCAACACTGATCAGGTCGCGGCTTTGCGACAGGCGTGACCACAGCTGCTTGAATTTTTGCGCCTGGCGCAGGTGATTGGCATCGACCACCTGGGGCATTACCCGGCTGATCGAGGCTTCGATGTCGATAGCGGGGTAATGGCCTTCCTCGGCCAGCCGCCGGGACAAGACGAAGTGGCCATCGAGCACGCCCCGCGCCGAGTCGGCAATCGGATCCTGCTGGTCGTCACCTTCGGACAATACGGTATAGAAGGCCGTGATCGAGCCACCACCCGGCTCACCGTTACCGGCGCGCTCCACCAGCCTGGGGAGCTTGGCGAACACTGATGGCGGATAACCACGGGTAGCGGGCGGCTCGCCGATTGCCAAGGCAATTTCACGCTGGGCCTGGGCAAAACGGGTCAGCGAGTCCATCAGCAACAGGACGTTCTTGCCTTTGTCGCGGAAGTACTCGGCAATGCGCGTGCAATACATGGCCGCGCGCAAACGCATCAACGGCGCGTCGTCGGCCGGGGATGCGACCACCACCGATCGCTTGAGCCCCTCTTCACCCAGAATATGCTCGATGAACTCCTTCACCTCGCGGCCCCGCTCGCCAATCAGGCCGACCACGATGATTTCGGCTTCGGTGAAGCGAGTCATCATGCCGAGCAACACCGATTTACCGACACCGGTACCGGCGAACAGGCCCAGGCGCTGGCCACGGCCGACGGTGAGCAGGCCGTTGATGCTGCGAATACCCACGTCCAGTGGCTGGCTGATCGGGTCGCGGTTGAGCGGGTTGATGATCGGGCCGTCCATCGGCACCCAATCCTCGGCCTTCATACCACCCTTGCCGTCCAGGGCGCGACCGGCGCCATCGAGCACACGGCCAAGCATACTCATGCCCATCGGCAAACGGCCGCTGTCGTCCAGCGGCACCACCCGCGCCCCGGGCGCGATACCGGCGATGCTGCCGACCGGCATGAGGAAGATCTTGCTGCCCGCAAAGCCCATGACTTCGGCTTCGACCTGCACCGGGTGGTACGAGTCGTCATTGATCACCAGGCAGCGTGCGCCCACTGCGGCGCGCAGCCCCTCGGCCTCCAGGGTAAGGCCGACCATGCGCAGCAGGCGGCCTTCGACCACCGGCTGCACGGGCAGCTTGATCGTCTCGGCGTAGCCACCCAGGCGTTTGCCGAAGCTGGTGCGGTCAAGGCGCATCGTTGGCGCCCAGCTCGATCGATACATCCGGCGCCGCCGGGTGCAGGGACTGGTCGTGCAACTGGTCGAACAGCTGGGCCACGGCCTTTTCGATACGGGTTTCCATGGTTGCGTCGATGCGGCTGTGCGCGGTTTCGATGCGGCACCCCCCTGGCAACAGGGCGTCATCCTCAAGCAGCTTCCAGCTCTCCTCATGGCGTTCGCGCAGGGCCTTGGCCAGCTCGAAATCCTGAGGATTGAGGTGAATGCGGATATTGTCCGCACCCATGGGCAGCAGCTTCAACGCTTCACGCAGTACTTGGGTGATCTGACTGGAGTCGCTGCGCAGTTCGCGACCGATCACCTGGCGCGCCATGTGCGCCACCAGGTGAACGAGGGTCTTCTCGATCTGTGTGTCCTGCTCGGCAATAGGCTCGAGCAGGTGTGCCATCAGTTGTTCCAGGTCAGCCAGCCGGGCATTGAGCGCCTCCTCAGCCTCCTGTCGCACCTTCAACTGGGTGCTGTGAAAACCCTCGCGCTCGCCGGTGGCGAAACCTTCGTTGTAGGCCTCCTGCCGGATCGCTTCGAGCTCTTCAAGGGTCAGGGGCTGGACTTCCTCCAGCGGCACTTCCTCGACCTCTTCCTCGATGATTTCGGGTTCCGGTTCCGGCTCCGGTTCCGGCTCAGGGTCGAAGCTGGGCAGTGCCCATACATCGACGCCTTCCAGGTCACGTGCACGAATCAGGTCGCTGGGGTGAGTTTCTTTGCTGGACATTGGCATGCCTGGTGTTGAAAGCGGGATGAGCTGCAAGCTACAAGCTGCTAGCTGCAAGAAGAAGCAGGCCGTGCAGCGTCTGGCTTTCTCTTGTAGCTTGCAGCTTGTGGCGTGCCGCTTAAATCATTTCCTCGGCACCCTTGCCGCCGAGTACGATCTCGCCGGCCTCGGCCATGCGTCGGGCAATGGTGAGGATTTCCTTCTGCGCCGTTTCCACGTCGCTGACGCGCACCGGGCCCTTGGCCTCGAGGTCGTCGCGCAGCAGTTCCGAAGCACGCTTGGACATGTTTTTGAAAATCTTGTCCTTGACCCGCTCGTCGGCACCTTTGAGCGACACCACCAGTACATCCGACGATACTTCGCGCAACAGCGCCTGGATGCCGCGGTCGTCGACATCGGCCAGGTTGTTGAAGACGAACATCAGGTCTTCGATCTGCTCCGACAGGTCGTTGTCGACCTCGCGGATCGAGTCCATCAGTGCACCTTCCACGGAGCTGTCGAGGAAGTTCATGATGTCGGCGGCGCGCTTGATGCCACCCAGGGTGGTGCGTGCGGCATTGGAGTTCCCCGAGAACTGCTTCTCGAGAATCTGGTTCAGTTCCTTGAGCGCCGCAGGCTGAACGGTGTTGAGCGACGACACGCGCAGGATGATGTCCAGGCGCACCTTGTGGTCGAAGTTGCTCAGCACTTCGCCAGCCTGATCAGGGTCGAGGTAGGCGACCACGATGGCCTGGATCTGCGGGTGCTCGAAACGGATCACATCCGCCACCGCCCGTGGCTCCATCCACTTGAGGCTGTCCAGGCCACTGGTGTTGCCACCCAGCAGGATGCGGTCGAT
The DNA here is from genome assembly GCF_977070485.1 of Lelliottia jeotgali. Lineage (NCBI taxonomy): Bacteria > Pseudomonadati > Pseudomonadota > Gammaproteobacteria > Enterobacterales > Enterobacteriaceae > Lelliottia > Lelliottia jeotgali. Next base: position 54,228 of record NZ_CDRVFO010000005.1, on the reverse strand, counting down.
CAGGCCGTTGGCCTTGTCCTCACCCAGGGCCTGGTTGAGCATTTTGCGGATATAACCGTCGGAACCTACGCCCAGGCTGGTCTGGTCGCCGACGATCTCGACGAACTCGCTCATCACCTGCTGGACCTGCTCGCGGTGCACGTTGCCCATCTGAGCCATGGCCACACCGACCCGCTGCACTTCTTTGGGGCCCATGTGCCGCAGTACCTGGGCGGCATCGGTCTCACCCAGCGAGAGCAAAAGGATTGCCGCCTTGTCGGTGCGGCTCAGCTTGGCGGTAACGGCTCGGTTATCACTCATCGGCGTTGATCCACTCTTTCACGACCTGGGCGACACGGCCCGGGTCTTCGGCCACGAGGCCTTTGATTGCGTTGAGCTGTGCCTCGTAACCCTCGCTCGGGCTTGGCAACAGAATGCTTGTCGGGCCACCCAGGCTGACGCGGTCGTTGGCCAGTTCGCCATCCAGACCGATCATGCCGCCCAGCTCCATGTCGCTGTCCGTTGCAGCAGCCTGCTTGCCGCCGCCAGTGATGTTGTTGAGTACCGGGCGCAGCACGCCGAACACCAGTACCAGGATGAACACCACGCCCAACACCTGCTTGACGATGTCCCAGAACCACGGCTGCTGATAGAACGCGATGTCGGCGATTTCTTCGCCGCGATCGGCGGCGAACGGCACGTTGATCACCGTCACGCTGTCGCCACGGCTGGCATCGAAGCCAACGGCGTCCTGTACCAGGCGGGTGAAGCGCGCCAGGTCTTCGGCGCCCCACGGCGCGCGGGTGGTCTCTCCAGCGGCGTCGACCTTGACCTGGTCATCGACCACTACCGCCACCGACAGACGGGTCAGGCGACCCTGCTGCTGGCGGGTGTGGCTGATCGAGCGGTCCAGTTCGAAGTTCTTGGTGGTCTGCAGACGCTTGTCGGCCGGGTATGGCGCGAGCATTGGCTGGCCGGTGGCCGGGTCCATGATCTGCTGACCATTGGCATCCACCAGCGGCTGGCCAGGCTGGATGGCACCGGCAGCAGGGGCTGCGGCGGTGGCGTTTTCAGGCGCTGCTGCACCTGCCGGCGGCTGGTTGCTCAGCGCGCCTGGCACACCTTGCGGCCCCGAACTGCTGGCGCGCTGCTCGTTGACCGACTGCTCGCTGCGCAGCGCCGGCTGGTCCGGGTTGAATTGCTCGGAAGTGGATTCCACTGCACTGAAGTCAAGGTCCGCCGACACCTCGGCCTTGTAGCGATCGTTGCCCAGTACCGGTTGCAGGATGTTATGCACACGCTGGGTGAGCATGCCTTCCATGCGGCGGCTGTAGTCGAACTGCTTGCCAGCCATGGTCAACGCCGTGTCCTGCAACTGGTCGGAGAGCAGGTTGCCTTTCTGGTCGACCACGGTGACCTGCGACTTGTCCAGCTCGGGCACACTGGTGGCGACCAGGTTGACGATCGCCATCACCTGGCCGGCTTCCAGCGAACGGCCCGGGTACAGTTCGACCAGGACCGAGGCGCTTGGCTTGCGCTCATCGCGCACGAACACCGAGCTTTTCGGGATCGCCAGGTGCACGCGCGCTGCTTTGACGTTGTTCAGGCTGGAGACCGTACGCGCCAACTCGCCTTCCAGGCTGCGGCGGTAACGGGTGGCTTCCATGAACTGGCTGGTACCCAGGCCCTGCTCCTTGTCGAGCAGTTCGAAGCCGACGTTGCCGTCGCTTGGCGCAACGCCGGCAGCTGCCAGTTTCAGGCGCGCACGGGAGAGGTCGTCGGCCTTGACCAGCAGAGCACCGGAATTGGGCTCGACATTGTAGGGAATGTCTGCAGCGGCCAGGGTATCCATGACCTGCTTGGTGTCCATACCCGCCAGGCTGCCATACAGCGGGCGGTAGTCCGGCTGCTGCGACCACAGCACCACGGCGAAGCCGATCGCCACGCTCGCCGCCAACCCGACCAGCAGGCCGACCTGACGCAGCATGGGCATCTGCGAAATGTTTTCCAGAAACGCCATGCCGAACAGCGGCGGTTTGGACGCTGGCGGGCCACTTTTGGCGGGGGCGTTATCGACGACTGCTTCAGCCATGACTTACTTCCGTCCTCAAACCGGCATCTGCATGATGTCTTGGTACGCCTGGACCAGCTTGTTGCGTACCTGGGTCAGCGCCTGCATGGAAACGCTGGCTTTCTGCGAGGCGATCATCACGTCAGTCAGGTCGACGCCGCTCTTGCCGATCTCGAAAGCATTGGCGAGCTGGGTCGACGCCTGCTGGGTCTGGTGCACTTTGCCGATGGCCTGGCCAAGCATATCGGCGAAGCTGCTCTGGCCTTCTGCCAATTCGGGGGCGGCAGTGGCTTTTGGCAGCGACATGGCATCGGCCTGCATGGCACGCATGTCCAGCATCAGACGATTGAATTCAACACCTTGGCTCATGAACTTCTCTCTCCGGCGGCCGCATTTTTTTGACACTCATGCGGCGGATAGCCTCTCTAAGCAACAACAGTGCCAGCCTTGGAAATCGGCGGAGCTTCAAGCTTCAAGCCAGGCTGCGGTGCTCCTGCTTGCAGCTTGCAGCTCACCCGTAAAGGCTGGCTTCCACGTCGAGCCCGGCATCGCGCATTTGCGCGAGCTTGTAGCGCAGGGTGCGCGGGCTGATGCCAAGCCGCTCGGCAGCCTCCTTGCGGCGACCGCGCTCGGCGCGCAAGGTGTCGATGATCATCTGGAACTCATGGCGGCGCATGTCATCGCCCAGGCCACCGACCTCCCCTGCCGGCTCGACCGCCACAGGCAACGCTGTGACCGGTGCAACCGCCGACAAGGGAATGGCGCCGGCCAGACAAAAATCCGCCGCCTCGATCACCCCGCCCTGCTGCAGGATCAGCGCCCGCTGCAAGGCGTTGTCCAGTTCGCGCACATTGCCTGGCCAGCCATGAGCCTGCAGGCAGGCCTGCGCCGCAGCCGACAGACGCACGGGCGCATGCTTCATCTTCGCCACATGCCGCGCCAGCAAGCGTTCGGCCAGCGGCAGGATGTCACCGGCACGCTCACGCAGCGGCTGCCAGGCCAACGGGAACACCGACAGGCGATAGAACAGGTCTTCGCGGAACCGCCCGGCCGCCACTTCACCTGCCATGTCGCGATTGCTGGTTGCCAGCACACGAATGTCCAGGGCAATCGGCTTGCGCCCCCCTACCCGCTCCACCTCACGCTCCTGCAAGACACGCAACAGCTTGGCCTGCAGGCCCAGAGGCATTTCGGAAATCTCGTCGAGCAGCAAGGTGCCACCCTCGGCCTGCTCGAATTTGCCGGCCTGCGCCGCAATGGCGCCGGTGAAGGCTCCTTTCTCGTGACCGAACAAAGTCGCCTCGAGCATGTTGTCCGGTATGGCCGCGCAGTTGATCGCAACAAATGGCTGTGCTGCACGCGGCGACTGCTGGTGGATGTACCGCGCAAGCACTTCCTTGCCGGTGCCCGACTCACCGGAGATGAGTACGGTCGAATCGCTGCGGGCCACACGTGCAGCAAGCTCCAGCAATTGGCGGCTGGCAGGTTCGCAGGCCACCGGCCCGTCGTCCTCAGCCGCACTCAGGCGCCCGGCGGCATGGCGCTCGACCAGGCTCAGCAGCGCCTTGGGCTCGAAGGGTTTGACCAGGTAATCCACAGCACCCTGGCGCATCGCCTCGACAGCGCGCTCCACTGCAGCGTGAGCGGTCATCAGCAGCACCGGCAGTTGCGGGTGCTGGCGGCGCAAGTGCGCCAGCAACTGATGCCCATCCATCCCCGGCATGTTCACGTCACTGATTACCAGGCTATAGGCGTCGCGTTGCACCGCCTCCAGCGCTTCTTCCGCACTGCCGACAGCACGATAGGCAAAACCGCCGATCTCCAGGGTATCGCCAAGCGCTTGGCGCAACGCACGGTCATCCTCGACCAGCAGCACCTTGATGAGCATCATGCGACCTCCGCAGGCTGCCCGCCGATCAACGGCAACTCCACCCTGACGCAGGTGCCACGCCCTACCCTGGAGCGTAACTGCAACTTGCCGTGGTGCGCCCGCACCACGGCCATGACCACTGCCAAGCCGAGCCCGGTGCCGGTAGCTTTGGTGGTCAGGAACGGCTCACCCAGGCGCCCCAACAGGTCGGCCTCGATGCCGCTGCCGGCATCACTGACGCACAGGTGCAGGGTATGTGCGCGCCGATACAGGTGCACCTTGAGCCGCGCAGCGCCAACGCTTGCCTGCAGGGCGTTCTCTATCAGGTTGAGCATGGCACCGACCAGGGTGTCGCGATTGCACAGCAACTCACCCAGGTGGCTGTCGCATTGCCAACGCACGGCATGGCCCTGGACATGGGGCTGGGCAGCTTGCTGCAAGGCCTGGAACAGGCCCTTTGGGCTCAACCGGTCACCCAGTGGCAGCTCGCCGCGGGCGAACACCAGCATATCGCGCACCTGGTGCTCCAATTCGTGCAGACGTTCCTTGAGGCTGCCGGCGAAACGCCGGCGGGTCTCTGGCGCAAGCTCACGGTCATCTTCCGCTAGGTGGCTGGCGTAGAGCATGGCCGCCGACAGCGGCGTGCGTATCTGATGGGCCAGCGAAGCGACCATGCGCCCCAGCGACGACAGGCGCTCATGGCGTGCCAACTGGTCTTGCAGACGACGGGTTTCGGTCAGGTCATTGAGCAGCACCAGTTGGCCTGGCTCAGCATCCAGCGAACGGGTGGCAATGGACAAACGACGGCCATCGCGCAATGACACCTCATGCCCGTCATCCTTGCGCGGAGCGAAGCTGCGGGCGATCACCTGGCGCCACAACTGGCCGAGCAAGGGCTCACCCAACAGTTCGCAGGCCGCCGGGTTGGCTTCGCGCACAAGGCCTTGGTCATCAATGACGATCACCCCGCCGGGCAGCAGGGCCAGCAGGTTCTGCAAGCGATTGGCCAAGCGTTCCTTCTCGTTCAGCTCGGCCATGCGCTGGGCGCCGACCACCGCCAGCTCGCCTTTGAGCTCGCTGACGCGGGCCTCGAGCATGCTGTAGGACTGGTTGAGCTGGGTGGAGACCTGGTCGAACAGGGCAAACGCCTGCTCAAGCCCCTGTCGACTCTCCTGTTCGACGGGGGTAGGCCCCTGCGGATCAGGGACTCGGGAAACATGGGCGGCCTGGGGCATCGTGCTCTCTCGCGTGGCTGACCGTCATAAAAACGGTGTGATGCCAGCGGTGTAGCAATAGCCGTGCCGGGACTAGGGGTTTGTGCTATCTGGCCGTGCCCTATCGCCGGCAAGCCGGGTCCCACAGGGACCCCCGCAGCATTCAAAGGCTGCGGGGCACCTGTGGGAGCAACTGTCTTGCTCAACTTCTAAAAGTTGGCGCAATCCATGTGGGAGCCGGCTTGCCGGCGATTGTGGCGGTACAGGCGAAGTCAATCTTCAGCCTGCTCCTCACCGCCCTGGCGGCTCATGCCGTACTTGCGCATCTTCTCCACCAAGGTGGTACGCCGAATACGCAAACGTTCAGCCGCCCGCGCCACGATACCGTTGGCATCGTCCAGCGCTTGCTGGATCAAACCCTGCTCCAGGCTGCCCAGGTAATCCTTCAGGTCCAGGCCCTCAGGCGGCAGCATGGCATGGTTGGCGAAGCTCGGCGCGTGGCCATTGATCGCCACGCGCTCTTCGAGGTCGCTGCGCAGGCTGTCGACCAACTGCTCGTCTTCATCGTCGATGTAGCGGAATTTCTTCGGCAGCTCCGACACGCCAATCACGCCGTACGGGTGCATGATCGCCATGCGCTCGACCAGGTTGGCCAGCTCGCGGACGTTGCCCGGCCAGCCATGCCGGCACAGCGACATGATCGAAGCAGAGTTGAAGCGTATCGAGCCGCGCTTCTCATGCTCCATGCGCGAAATCAGCTCGTTCATCAGCAGCGGAATGTCTTCCACACGCTCACGCAACGGCGCCATCTCGATCGGGAACACGTTGAGGCGGTAGTACAGGTCTTCGCGGAAGGTCCCACCCTCGATCATGGTCTCGAGGTTCTTGTGGGTTGCGGCGATGATGCGCACATCGATGCTCTGGGTCTTGTTGCTGCCCACCCGCTCGAAGGTACGCTCCTGCAGCACACGCAACAGCTTGACCTGCATCGGCAGCGGCATGTCGCCGATCTCGTCAAGGAACAGCGTACCGCCATTGGCCAGCTCGAAGCGCCCGGCACGGCTGGTGATGGCGCCCGTGAACGCACCCTTCTCGTGGCCGAACAGTTCGCTTTCCAGCAATTCGGCCGGGATCGCCCCGCAATTGACCGGCACGAACGGCGCTTCGCGGCGTTTGGAGTGGTAATGCAGGTTGCGCGCGACCACCTCCTTGCCAGTACCGGACTCACCAAGAATGAGCACGCTGGCGTCGGTATCGGCGACCTGCTGCATCATCTGCCGAACATGCTGGATGGCGCGGCTGGTGCCCACCAGGCTGCGGAACAGGTTGGGCTCGCGCTGACGGCCACGCTCACGGGCCTGGTCGTACATCTCGCGATAGACCTGGGCACGGTGCAGGGAGTCGAGCAGCTGGCTATAGCTGGGCGGCATCTCAAGGTTGGCCAGCACGCGACGGCGGAGCTCTTCGGGGAAATCCGCAGAAGAAATTTCGCCGATCAGCAATACCGGAAGGAACTCATCCCACCCGGCCACTGTCTTAAGCAACCCAAGCACATTGCCTGGAGCATCCACGGTTCCGATGAGCACGCAGAGCACTTCACGGCTGGAAGACAATGCCCCCACCACCTGCTGCCAATCCTGGCTGGAGCAGGGCAGGTTTTCTTCGCCGAGGAAGTTCAGAACCACTGCCAGATCGCGGCGGCGGGCGCTGTCGTCATCGATCAGGAGAATCTTGGTTTCACGCCACATGCAATAGCAACTTCCCTAGTCATATCGGCGCCCGAGGGCGTGCTCGACATCATTCAGACTGAATGGTCAGTGTTCGGACGTCTGAAATTCGAAAACAGCCACTAGTAAAGTCAAAAAAAAGCATGCAGTCAAATTAATGGCGCATGGCTTTTAGGACATCTGTGGTCAAGTGAACAGATGGTATACCTTAGCGGCGTTTTTCGCCTGACGGATTTGCACCATCTCGTCGACTACTGATTGACGTTCACCACTTGCAACCTCGATTAATTGCCGGTAAACGCCCAGCAACTGCTCCAGGCTGTCACGTACTTCGACTTCCTTGCCCTGAGCGTCGCCGAGCAAGTCACCGATGCGCAGACGGCACTCCAGGTCCAGCTCCCCCACCGCATCCCAGTCCCGACTGGCCAGCGCAGAAAGCAGCAACTCACGGGTTTGCTCGATACGGGTGATTACTTCGCTCATGTCATCCTCCTTTCTCAGGAAGCCGCCGACGGATCGCCGATCGCGTCCCAACCTTCCTTGACGGTGATCAGCAAGCGCGCCACTTCATCGATGATGGTAGGGTCGCTCTTGGCATTGGCCTCGATCAACCGACGGCTCATGTAGGTGTAGAGGTTGTCCAGTTCGGTCAGGCTGTCAGCGTGGTTTTCAAGGTCCAGGCCTTCACGCAGGCCACCGATGATGTCGATGGCCTTGCCGATGAGGATACCCTTCTGGGCGACATCATTGCGCGCAATGGCGCCCTTGGCCTGAGCCATGCGATCAAGACCGCCCTGCATGAGCATTTGTACCAGGCGGTGCGGGCTGGCTTCGGACGTCTGGGCCACACCGTTGACTTTCTGATACTGCCGAAGGGCCAACATCGGGTTCATGGATCTACCTCGTTGCTGCGAAAAAGGTTGCTTGTACCTGTGTATCGCCGGCACGTCAAAAAACTTTAGGGCCAAAACAAAAAGCCCGGCGCGTCGGAAGACGCTGCCGGGCTTTTGTCACTCAGGGTCGATCAGGAATTCTTGGCCTGAGCGTTGAGGGCATCGAAGACCGCCTTGATCTGGTTGGCTTGGGCATTGAGCTTGGCCACCGCAGTATCCATCGCTACGTACTTCTTGGTCAGCGACTCGGTCAGCGACTCGGTGCGACGCTCCAGGGCAGTCTGTTGATCGGCCAGGTTCTTGGCGACCTTGTCCAGACTGGCCTTGCGCGTAGCCAGGCTGCCGTCGGTGGCATTGTACGGGTCGATCGCCTTGTTCATGCGCTCGAAGATACCGTTGGTACCGGTAAACAGCTCCTGCACCTCGGCGCCGAGCTTCTTGTCGTTCATGGCGGCAGTGAACTTGGTGGTGTTGAACTCCAAGGTGCCATCCTTGGTGGTGTTGATACCCAACTGGCTCAAGCTGGTCAGCTGATCGCCCGCCCCCACCTCGCTGAGCACCTTGCGCACATCGTTGAGCAACGAACGCGTGGTCGGGTCGTTGGTCAGCGGGCCGAGCACCAGGTTGTCATTCGCGTCCCGACTGGTGGTGGTCAGCGAAGTGATCGCCCTCTGCAGGGTGTTGTAAGCATCGACGAACGACTGGATGGACTTCTGCAGGCCGTCGTTGTCCGCCGCCACAGTAATCTGGGTAGGGCTGGTCGCGGAAGCGCTGACACCGGTCAACTCCAGCTTCATGCCACTGATGGCATTGTCTATGGTGTTGTTCGCACTGGTGACCTTCAGGCCATCGATAGTCAGCTCTGCATCCTGGGCCAGGGCTGTGATATAGCCGGCGCCCGTGTCGGACATCTTCGCGGTGCCATCGATCTCCAGCTCAGGGATACCACTGAGCGAGAGGTCACTGCCCTCACCCGTGGTGGTAGAGCTGAGTACCAGGCGTGCGCCGCCCTCACCATTGATGATGTTGGCCGACACGCCCTGAACACCAAGCTCCTGGTTGATCTGGTCGCGCACGCTTTCCAGGGTGGCGCCACTGGCAATATCCAGCGTCCAGTTATTACCGCCCTGACTGACGGTCAGCTGACCTTCACTGATGGCCGAGGCAGAGCCGCCGACAAACGGCTGACTGGCGACCTTGGAACCGGTGGCCAGCTTGTCGACCACGATGCTGTAGCTGCCAGCCACGGCAGTATTGCCCGAGGTGACCTTGACCACCGCTTCGTTCGCAGACGTCGCCGCATAGGCGTTGAACGCCGGCGCGGTTGAGTCGTTGAGCTTTTTCATGGCATCCTGGAACGCCGTCAGGGCACTGCGCAGCGAGCCCACCCCGGAGATCATCGCGGAGTTATTGCTGGTCTGCCGGGTAATCTGCGCCTTTTTGGCCGCAGTGTCGGCTGACACCAGCGCCTCGACCATCTCGGTAATGTTCAGCCCGGTACCCTGGCCGATACTGGAGACAATGGTACTCGCCATACAGTTATCCCTCTCTTCGCAACGTCAGCCCTGCTCCTGCACGACTGACATGAACTCGCCTTGAAGCATTCGCCGCCGATCAGACCTTGGCGTCGAACAAAAGACTGTTTACATCGCTCAGGCTGTGGGCAATCCGCAGCGCCTCTTCGGAGGGCAATTGGCGGATCAGCTCACCCGTTTCACTGGCGATGACCTTGACCACGATCTTGCCGGATTCTTCGTCCGTAAAGAACTCCAGGTTGCGTCGGGTCGAACTGAGGAACTTCTCGATTTCCGATACGGCGCTTTTGACCTTTTCGGCATCGGTTCCTTTTTCGGCAGCACTGACTGCCTTGGGTTCAAGCGTATCACTGCCGCGGGGCGCATCGGCCAACCGGGCAACCGGCTTGTCGCCGACCTGTTCGGCCGAACGAGCAGTCGGGTAGGACAGGTTCAACTTGACGCTCATGTCCATGACTTACCACCTCGCAACGAAAAGGCGGGGAAGTGCTTCAATATGCACTCCCCCGCCGGTCACCATCGGTGATTACTGAAGCAGCTTCAGTACAGCGGATGGCAGCTGGTTGGCCTGGGCCAGAACCGAGGTCGAAGCTTGCTGCAGGGTCTGCTGCTTGGTCAGCTGGGCAGTTTCAGCAGCGAAGTCGGTGTCCTGTACACGGCCACGAGCGGCTTCGGCGTTCTCGTTGATGTTCTGCAGGTTGTTGACGGTGCTGGTCAGACGGTTCTGCGAAGCACCCAGGTCAGCACGGGTGGAGTTGATGGTCTGCAGAGCGGCGTCGATGGCGTCCAGCGCAGCGTTCATGCTGGCTTCGGCTTCGTCACTGGTGGAACCGGTGATGGCGATGGTATCCGAGTCAACGCTCAGAGTAGCAGCGTCGAAACCGCTGTCCAGGCTGATGCTGATCTGGTTGTTGGCACCGGAGTTGGAGCCGACCTGGAAGGTCAGGACGCCAGCGGAACCGTCCAGCAGGTTTTTGCCGTTCAGCTGGGTGGAGTTGGCGATACGGCTCAGTTCGTCGGACATCTGCGCGAATTCTTTGTTCAGCGCTTCACGGTCTTCGGTGCTGTTGGTGTCGTTTCGCGACTGGACTGCCAGTTCACGCATACGCTGCAGGATGTTGGTCTGCTCTTGCATCGCACCTTCAGCGGTCTGGGCGATGGAGATACCGTCGTTGGCGTTTTTGATAGCCATGGTCTGACCACGGATCTGCGAGGTCATGCGGGTAGCGATCTGCAGGCCGGCGGCGTCGTCTTTGGCGCTGTTGATTTTCAGGCCGGAGGACAGACGAGTCATCGAGGTGCTCAGTGCATCGGAAGCACGGTTCAGGTTTTTCTGAACGCCCAGAGAGGTGGTGTTGGTGTTAACGGTCAAAGCCATGACGAATTCCTCGTTGGATTGGGTACTACGGCTTCCGGCCTTGGCAATTCGCCGGGTGTGGCACAGAGAACCTTCGTAATAGTTATCGTCGTCACAGCGTGTTGCTTTAGGGCATTTTCGAAAAAAATTACTGGCATCCTGCCAGCCCAATGAAATCAGGGAGTTGACGCCAGATTACAGGCGCCCTCCCCCGCAGATCAAAAAAGAAAACGCCGCCTGAAGGCGGCGTCTATCACGGCCATGAACGGTCAGTCACGGCGTTCGATGATGGCCGAGCCCCACGACAGGCCCACACCGAAGCCACTGAGCGCTACACGCTTGTGCTGCGAGCCGAGCACGTGCTTTTCCAGCAGCAGCGGAATGCTCGACGACACGGTATTGCCGGTTTCGACCATGTCTTTGACGAACTTCTGCTTGTGCTCGCCTTCGACAAAGCGCGCCGACACGGCATCTACGATTGCCGCGCTGCCCTGATGCAGGCAGTACAAATCAATGTCATGCGCCTGCAGTTCGCTGGCTTCAAGCAGTTGGTGCAGGTGTGCCGGTACCTTGACCAGGGCGAAGTTGTAAACCTGACGGCCGTTCATGAAGAACTTGCCATCAGTGGTGCGCAGGTGCTCGGCGCCGGCACCGTCACTGCCGAACAGCGACTTGCCCAGCTGCCAGGTGGCATCCTCGCCCATCCAGGTGGCAGTGGCAGCATCACCAAACAGCATGGTGGTGTTGCGATCCTCAGGGTCGACGATCTTCGAATAGGGGTCAGCAGTGATCAGCAGGCCATTCTTCAGACCAGCGGCTTCCATGAAGCCCTTCATCGCGTACAGGCCGTAGACATAGCCAGAGCAGCCCAGGGAGATATCGAAAGCAGCAATGGCGGTGGGTAGCCCCAACTTGTGCTGGACGATCGCCGCAGTGTGCGGCAAGCCTTCGGCGTCACCGTTCTGGGTAATGACGATCACTGCGTCGATGGATGCCGGGTCCAGCGATGGATTGGCAGCGAACAGATTCCTGGCAGCCTCGACGCAGAGGTCGGAGGTTTCCTGGGTGGCTTCCTTGCGCGGCAAGAAGGTCGAACCGATCTTGCCAAAGATGAAATCCTGGTCCTTGCCGAATTTCGCGCCCTGTGCGTAGTTGTCCACGCCTTCAGTCGGCACGTAACTGGCGATGCTTTTAATGCCAATCATATGGCTTCCCAATTCAGTAACAGCGAAATACCCGCCACGGCACAAACGGCAAAACGCCAGGCGACGGTAGCTTCCGATCCCTGACGCCTTGTCCGGGGCAACGCGGCGGTTCCCGGTTTCGACAATATACAGTGAAGATGCGCGTTCTGACTCTCAAGTCACGCTCTTTTTGTCGAATCGACAAAGGGCACCGCATCACCCACAAAAAAGCCATGACCACCGCGAAGCGGTCATGGCTCGTGACAGCCTGCAAGCAATCCTCAGGCGATCAAGGCTTGCCAATCGACCCCACGCGCAAGCTCAAGACTGAACAGCTTGCCTTCAAAGCTGTGGCTCGCGTTGTAACAGGGGTCTTGGGCCAGCATGTGCGCCCAGCGCTCACTCAGGGCCGCGCCCTCCATCGCATCATCGCTGGCCTGTGCATGCCGCACGGCTTGCGCCTGGGGCGTGTACACCACCAACAAGCCGGCTTCAGCTGCCTGCAGGCACAGCTCGACCTGGGCCGCACGCACGCTCGGTGCCTGCTCATCGAGGCCTGCGACTGCACGCAACAGCTCAGCACGCAGCATGATGCACCCCGATACCGCCGACACACCGTGCTCCACCTGCAGACGCTGCAGGTAGCCCGGTGCATCCTTGGTCTCGCCCGCGAACGCCGCGCGCACACCCGCCCGCGCCGTCAGCACCAAGCCCGCTTCGACGACCTTCCCCTCAGCGCACAGCAGCTTGCCACCGACCACCCCGACTTCCGGGCGCTGGGCTTGGTTGAGCAACCCTTCCAGCCAGTTGGCATTGAGCACTTCGGCCGAGCTGTCGAGCATCACCAGATACTCGCCACGCGCCTCACGACTGACCAGATTGATCATGGCTGTGGGCGCAATCACCTGTTCGCTGCGGATCACTCGCACCCGGCTGCCAGCGGCCTGCAAGCTGCCTAACCAATCGCGCAATGCTGACGAGCGACTGGCATTGTCGGCAATCAGTATCTCGTGATTCTGGTAACGGGTCCGCTGGATCACACTGACCATGCATGCCTGAATCTCTTCGAAGTTATCTTGGCAATGCAGGATGATCGAGACTGCCGGGCGCTCCTGGTGGCGATAATCGATCTGCAGCGTGCCCGGGTGAGCCGAACCGACCGAGGCGGCATAGCCACGCTGGGCTATATGCTGGGCGAGCACGGCACGCGCCTGATCATGGCTGTCAGTACCCGGCGCATTGCAGATCAGCAAGGGCTCGGCCAGATGAGCCAAACCGGCCAGCCCGGCCTGACCGACCAGGCGCAGCAAAAGATCGAACTCCAGGGCCTGCGGGTACCTGGTATCGAAACCGCCGGCCTCCAGCCACACATCGCGACGCACCAACCAATGCCGCGCCATCGCTCCCGGCACGCTCTGCAGCAGGTCGAGGTTGACGCCCGGACGCAACACTTCGCGCAGAGAACCATCGGCCTGGCTCTGCAGCTCATCCATCGCCACCGCCCGCACGCCCTCCACGTTCAGCAATTCCAGACTCGCACGCAGCAAGCCGGTACCAGTGAAGCGGTCTCCGCTTTCGGCCAGCATGATCCAGTCGGTGTCCAGGTGCCGCGCGGCCTCGTTCATGCGCTGGATGTAATCCTGCGCGGTCACCTGAACGAAGTGCACAGTCTGCTGCGGCCGGGTAACAGTTGGCAGTTCGCCGGTCGTCAACACCACGACCTTGAAGGCGCGGCTGTGCCCGCCCATGAGGCTGTCGAAGGTTGCCTGCAACTTGGCCATGTCGGCTTCAAGGTCCAGCAACAGGATACCGAACGTCGGGCCACCCTGATGCCGCGCCAGACGTGCAGCAGCTTGACGCGCCTGTTCAGCATCGGGCTCGCGCGCCTGCAGCCACTTCATCAACTGGCCAGAAGGCAAACTGTCGAGCAGCGCCTGGCTGTCGTAGCACGGAGCCGATTGCAGGCGGCGCAGCCAGCCACGCAGCGGCGCGGCCTCGGCCTCGTCACCGGCCTCTTCCAGCGAGGCCACCAGGCGCTCAACCACCGTGCGGTTGAAGGGGCTAAGGGTCAACGCCTCCCAGAGGCGGCTGCGCTGGGTGCGGGCATCGTCATTGGCATGAACCTGCATCAGTTGCGCCTGGCGCAACAGGATCGGCTCGAGTTCGATGAGCTGCTGGCGACCGGCAGGCATGGTATGGATGAGGAATTCACATTCAGCCAGCAAGTCGAACATCGGCTTGTTGTAGAACGGCATCTCGACGAACTGCTGCTCGCCAAACACACGACGCGGCTCGCGCTCGGCCAGCTTCCAGTGCGAACGCACGATCAGGCACCCCTGCAGCGCCACACCGGTCAGCAGGCCCTCGGCCATCGCCTTGAAGCTCTCCAGGGCGATGCGCTTGACCGCTTCGGCACCCTGCCCGCTCAGGGCGGTCGGGATCGAGGCGAGAAATTCGGCAAAGGCTTCACGGTCCTGGCGCGACTTATCATCCTGCAAGGCCAGTACGGTAAGTACGTTGGTGTTGTGCTCCGAGCCCCCGTAATTGATCTCACGGACCGCATAGGGGATCGGCAGGATACGCGCCTTGGCGTTGACCAGCAGATAGAAGGTATGGCCGATTTCCTGCCACTCGAAGTTGGTGCCCGGCGGTAACAGGGCATACCACTGCTGCAACAGGTCAGTGCGGGTCACCGCGTAGAATGGCGGAAGGAACTGCCCCATGAACTCGATCAGGCGCTGCTCGGGTCGTTCGGCGCAGTAATCTTCCTGCACCCGATTGTCGCGCTTGTAGAAGTCCACCTGGGTACCGCGCCCCAGGTACATCATGCCGTAGCCGTGGCAAACGCCATAGTCGGGGTTCTGCTCGAGAAACTCCACCGACTGGGTCATGCCGTCATACAGCAAGAAATCATCCACTGCCGCAAAGGTCATGAATGGCGTGCGTACCGCGTTGACACCATAGGTAAGCTTCTCCTGCAGCCCTGAATAGGAAAACTGCGGCAGGTGACGGTAATCGACATGCGGGTAGTCGCGCACGATTTCATCGTCGGCCTGCAACGAGGAGTCCAGCACCAGGATGGTCGCCGGGTAATTGCGGTAGTAGTACAAGGTCCGGCGCAGGAACGCCGGGCGGTTGTGAGTAATCACCACCAGGGTGAGGCGGTCCTTGAGCGACGCGTCGCCCGGGTGCTGTGCATGAGCCTGCATATGTGTTCCTGCCCGTTGTCCGGCTGGTTCTAGGATTCAGCGCACGCGGCGCAGGTAGCCGTCACGGGCCACGGTAATCAGCAGCTTGTCGTGGACCTCGGCGTCGATGACGAAGTCTTCGGTTTCCTTCAGGTAAGCCCAGACCGCAGTGCGCGGGTTGTCGCCGACACCCCATGGGCGGTCCGGGAAGGCATCCTCGGGCATGTCCTCGACCACGGTGTCCATCACCACGCAGTAGCTGCCCTGCGATACCAAAGGGGCATAAGCGCGCAGCTCGGCGAGCACGTGCTCATGGGTGTGGTTGGAGTCGAGCACGACGATGACTTTCTTGCCTTCGGCCAGCGCCTTCACACGCTCGACCACCGCGGGGTCGATGCTCGAGCCCTGGATCATGCTGATGCGCTTGAACATCGGATGGCTTTCGATGGCTTCGCGGTTGTGCGCACGGATGTCCAGGTCGATGCCAAGCACCTCACCATGCCCTACAAGCTCCATCATCGACGCGTAGTAGATGATCGAACCGCCATGGGCGATGCCGCACTCGATGATCAGGTCGGGCTTGATCTTCCAGATCAGCTCCTGCATGGCAACCATGTCTTGCGGCAACTGGATGATCGGGCGGCCCATCCAGCTGAAATGGTAGGTGTACTTATGCTTGGCCGACTCGTTGTAGAAGGTCTGGGCCAGATTGCACAGTTCGGTATTGTTGCCTTGGTCGCGGATCTCGGCCTGGCACTCTTCGGCAAATACCTGCTCTGGCGTCTTGTCGCTCATGTGAAGCCTCTTGAAAGTGTTGACCCGGCCGCCCTAGCGGCGCACAGGCTCGGTAGTGGATTGCAGTATGTGTTGCAGACGGTCGGTAACCGCCCAGAACGCCATGGGCTCGTGGGTCGGATAAGGGTAATGGCCAAGGTTCAGTTGCACGCTGGAACCGCGCTCGCGCAGGCGTTGCTCGACCAGGCTGCGCACAGCGACTGGCTGGCCGCTTGCGCAGTTGACCACGCCCGAGAAACTCCGGCACTGCAGCACCCCGGCAAGCTGGCGTGCGGCTTGTGTGATCGGCTGGAAGTCGCGCAACTGCTCGCCGCCTGACATGTCGAAAGTTGCCGCACCGCTGTCGATGGCGTGGTCGAGCGCCGCCAGCAGGCTGTTGGGGTTCTGCCCCTCGCCGTGCAGGTAGAACAGCCGTGCCCATTGCAACGCAAACGGATGATGGCGCTGCAGTGCCTGGAGAAACTGATGCAGGCTGTGCTTGGCCAACCCGTAGGGGTTGGCGGGGTGTGCCGGGGATTGCTCGCCCAGCGGTCCGCTCTGCATGCCGTACTCGAAGCAGGTACCGGTCACCAGCACCTGGGGCACCCCCGCCAGCACCACCTGCTTGATGAAGTGGTAGTCGGCCATCAGGTTTTGCTCCAGATGGAACAGCGCCTGGTAGTTGGGCAGCCCTGGCCATGCCAGGTGAGCCAATGCATCGATACCCTCGACCCAGACGGCGACCTGCTCAGGCGTGGCCTGCTGCAGGTCAGCGGCCACGAACTGCACCTGATCGAACCAGGGCATTACTTGAGCCCGCTGCGCATCACGCGCCACGGCTCGCACACGGCAGCCACGCGCCAGTAGTTCGGCCACTAGGTGGCGGCCGACGAAACCGGTGGCGCCAGTCACCAGCACATGCGGCGCGCTCACAGTACGGTCAACTCGGGTACGGCAATGACGAACCGCCCGCCCCATTCACGGATCCCCGCCTGCTGTTCGCTGACCTCGCGCAGCAGGTTCCATGGCAACACCAGCACATAGTCGGGCTGCTCCGTGGCCAGGCGCTCGGGCGCCACCACCGGGATGCGGCTGCCCGGGAGAAACTTGCCTTGTTTGTGCGGGTTGGCATCGGCCACCCAGGCCAGCAGGTCGGCCTTGACCCCGGCGTAGTTGAGCAAGGTGTTGCCCTTGGCGGCTGCGCCGTAGCCGACCACACGCTTGCCGGCAGCCTTGGCTTCGAGCAAGAAACGCAGCAATTGCAGCTTGATGCGCTCGGCGGCAGGGGCCAGGGTCGAATAGAACGCAGCGGTGCGCACGCCAACATCGTTTTCGATGATCAGCAGCTCGTCTACCGAAGGGCTTATCGCGCGGCGCTCGCCGTCGGCACGCTGCACGAAGACCCGCAGCGAACCACCGTGGGTCGGCAGTTGCTGCACATCGAAGATCTCCAGGGCGTTGCGCTGGCAGAGAATCTGCACGGCTGTCAGCGACAGGTACGAATAATGCTCGTGATACAGCGTGTCGAACTGGTGCTCGGCCATCAGGGTGAGCAAATGAGGGAACTCGAACGTAGCGACGCCGCCCGGCTTGAGCAGGGTGGCAAACCCACCGAGGAAGTCATTGATGTCAGGCACGTGGGCGAGCACGTTGTTCGCCGCCATCAGGTCGGCACTCCAGCCTTCGGCCACCAGGCCCGCTGCCACTTGCCGGCCGAAGAATACCTCGCGGATGTCCAAGCCTTTGGCACGGGCCGCGGCTGCCGTGCTACGGGTCGGTTCAATGCCCAGGCAAGGGATGCCACGCTGTGCGACATACTGCAGCAGATAGCCGTCGTTGGCGGCAATCTCCACCACTCGGCTGTCGGCACTCAGCCCGAAGCGCTCTACCATGCTCGTCACATAGGCTTGGGCGTGTGCCAGCCAAGAGCTGGAGTAAGAGCTGAAATAGGCATAGTCGGCATCGAACAGCTGCTCGGCGCGGGTGTAGTCTTCGGTCTGCACCAGCCAGCACTGCTCGCACACCGCAACCTTCAGCGGCACCCACTGCTCGGCCTCGGCCAATTGCGCAGGCAGCAGGTAGGCATTGGAGGGTGGCGAGGTTCCCAGGTCGATCAACGGCAGGTGCACGGCACTGCCACAGCCTCGGCAATTCATAGGGTCACTCCGGTAAAACGGTCATCCAGCCAAGGATGCTGTTCATCCCGGGCCGATAGGTTGATCAAAGGCAATGGCCAGTCAATTGCCAGGCGCGGATCGCAAACAAACAGGCCACCCTCATGCTCCGGCGCATAGTCGGCGCTGTGCAGGTAGAGCAATTCGGCGTCGTCACTCAGCGCCTGGAAGCCATGGGCAAAGCCGGCAGGCACCAGCAGGCTGCTGCCGTCGCCGGCCTTGAGCCGTTCGCCGTGCCAGTGCAGAAAGGTCGGAGAATGGGCACGCAGGTCGACCACCACATCCCACACCTCACCCTGCAGGCAAGTGATGTACTTGCTTTCCGGCTGCGGCCCGGCCTGGTAATGCAGGCCACGCACGCTACCGCGCTCACGGGTCAGCGACCGATTGATCTGGCGGATGTGGAACGGCGCGCCGAAGCGCGTCAGGCTGTCTTCGCAATACAGCCGCGAGAAGGCGCCGCGCGCATCCTCATGGCGACGGTGCTCGACCCGGGCAAGGCCCGGCAGCGGCAAGGGGTGCAAGGTATACTGGCTCACAGCGACTCCCGGTACAGGCTCAGCTGCGTCAGGCTGACCGCGCGCATATCCATGCCCTTGCGCCAGGCCAGGTGCCAACCCAAGGTCCGCTCCAGACACTCCTGCAGTGACCATCGCGGGCGCCAGCCGAGCATATGGCGGGCACGCGAGCTGTCCAGACGCAACAGCCCGGCTTCGTGCATGTCACTCTTCTGGAACTCCACCCCGGGGGCTTGCGGCCACTGGTCGGCGAGCAACTGCACCACTTCACCGACGCTGCACATGTCGCCCTCGCCAGGGCCGAAGTTCCAGGCGCCGGCAAATCGCTGGCCCTGCTCATACAAACCGGCAGCCAGTTGCAGGTAGCCCGCCAGGGGCTCCAGCGCATGCTGCCAGGGGCGTACGGCCTGGGGCAGACGCAGGGTTACCGGTTCGCCTGCGGACCATGCCTTGAGTACGTCGGGGATCAGGCGCTCCGGCGAAAAGTCGCCGCCACCCAGAACGTTGCCGGCACGTGCCGTGGCCAGGCTCAGGCCATGTTCGGCAAAGCGTTCGGCCGGGAAAAAAGACGCTGCATAGGATTGTGCGAGAATCTCGCAGCAAGCCTTGCTGCTGCTGTACGGGTCATGCCCCCCCAGTGCTTCATTCTCACGATAGGGCCAGGCCCACTCCTGGTTGGCATAGACCTTGTCCGTGGTGACCACCACACAGGCACGCACCCCACCCACCAGGCGTACCGCCTCCAGCAGATTGAGCGTGCCCATGACGTTGCTCGAGTAAGTACCCAATGGGTCACGGTAGCCCTCGCGCACAAGCGGCTGGGCAGCCAGGTGCAGAACAATTTCAGGCTGCACTTCGGCGATCAGTTCCAACAGCACACCCAGGTCACGCACATCGCCACGGCGGTCATCGATACCCTCACCGGCGCGGGCCAGTTCGAACAGGCTGGGCTCGGTAGAGGGATCGAGGGCGAAGCCTGTGACCTGGGCGCCCAGTTGCTGTAGCCAAAGCACAAGCCAGCTGCCTTTGAACCCGGTGTGGCCCGTGACCAGTACCCGCTTACCGGCCCAGAATGCAGGGCTCAGTCCCATTGCTTCCATGGCGCCTCCCCGCTGGCCCAGAGCTGCTCAAGGTGGTTCTTGTCACGCAGCGTATCCATCGGGTGCCAGAAGCCGTCATGCTCGAACGACATCAGCTGCCCTTGCTCGGCCAGGGTGGTCAGTGGTTCCGACTCCCATGGCGTAGCATCGTTGGCGATGTAGGGGATCACCTTGGGCGACAGCACGAAGAAGCCGCCATTGATCCAGCCGCCATCCCCACGCGGTTTTTCGCTGAAGCCACGCACCAGGCTGCCTTCGCGCTGCAAGGCGCCGTAGCGCCCGGGTGGTTGTACGGCAGTCACGGTGGCCAGCTTGCCGTGGCCAAGATGGAAATCGACCAACGCACCGATATTGATGTCCGAAACACCGTCACCGTAGGTGAAGCAGAATGCATCGTCATCTTCCAGGTAGCGGGCGACACGGCGCAGGCGGCCGCCGGTCATGCTCTCGTCACCGGTATCGACCAAAGTGACACGCCAGGGCTCGCTGTAGTTCTGATGCACGTCCATGCGGTTGGCGCGCATGTCGAACGTCACGTCCGAGGTGTGCAGGAAGTAGTTGGCGAAGAAGTCCTTGATCGCGTAGCCCTTGTAGCCCAG
The DNA here is from genome assembly GCF_977070485.1 of Lelliottia jeotgali. Classification (NCBI taxonomy): domain Bacteria; kingdom Pseudomonadati; phylum Pseudomonadota; class Gammaproteobacteria; order Enterobacterales; family Enterobacteriaceae; genus Lelliottia; species Lelliottia jeotgali. Next base: position 34,045 of record NZ_CDRVFO010000005.1, on the reverse strand, counting down.
GCAGATCACGAAGTCGTGGATACCATGCGCCGAATACTGCTTCATGATGTGCCAAAGAATTGGCTTGCCGCCGATTTCGATCATCGGTTTTGGCTTGAGGTGCGACTCTTCGCTGATGCGCGTGCCGAGGCCACCCGCCAGAATGACTGCCTTCATCGATTTCCTCATGTACTTCGCGCCCCGGTAACCGCCAGGGTGAAGGATTTATGGCGATATCTGGGGGCACTGCAGGAAATGCGCCAATCTGTGCAAGCCAAAAAAACAAAGGCCGCGAAGCGGCCCTTGTCACGTACAACCTGACGTCAGTCCGCCAGCCAACCCCATTCCCAGTGCCGCAGGTTGTCGTCACGCAGCACAAAGTCACGCATCACCGCTTCGCGCAATTGGTCACCCATGCGGTAACTGGCAGCCGGGTCGGTCAAGTGCGATCGGATAGCCGACAACCATTCCTCGGTGCTGTTGCTGTAAACCCGCGTGCACGGCAGGTAACCCCGGTAGGCTTCGGTGTCGGTGCAGATAGCCGGGTAGCCGCAAGCGCCGTACTCCAGCAGCCGCAGGTTGCTCTTGCAGTCGTTGAAGATATGGAATTCCAGCGGCGCAAGGGCAAGGTCAAGGTTCAGACTTGCCAGCTTCGCAGGATACAGGTGCAGCGGGACGCCAGGATGGTACTCGTGAATGTAAGGTTTGAGGGCTTCCGGACACATGCCGAAGAATACCCACTCCACCTCGCTGGCAAGCTCACGCACCACGTCGGCAATGATTTCCAGATCACCGCTGTGGCTGGTGCCCCCGCCCCAGCCCACACGCGGTTTGCTGGACGTGCCGCGACGGCTTTGCGGCAGATTCCCCCACATGCGTGGTGCGAGCATGTTTGGCACTACACGAATGTCGTGATGCATGTCAGACAGCGCATTGGCCAAGGCCTGGGTGGTCACTACCAGGCGATCGCACAAGCCGATGCCACGGCGCAAGTGCTGTTCGATATCGGCTGGCTTGTTGCGCGCATGGGTATTCTTTTTCGGCGCACTGAGTACGTAATCGTCGATCTCGAATACCCGACGGGCATTGGAGAAACGCTTGATGCGCTCGATATCACGCACCGAGTCTTCGGCGTGGCGCAACTGCAAAATGATCACGTCCGGGTCCATGCGCGCCAGTTGGACCACGCTGGGCGACTCAAAGGCAATGCGCCCGACCACCCGCCCGGCAGCTTCCAGCTGACTGAACGGCTCGCTGACCCGGTAATGCCCCACCGCAGTGTCGTTCAACGGCAGCCCCAGTACCGAAGGTAGCGCCCGAGCGCATAACGGGTTCCAGCTACCCCGCAGGCTAGGCTCGAGGCTGAAGTCGGCACTGGCCAGGCTCAGGCTTGGGTTGTAGGCCGGGTCGCGAATCACCTTGCTCAACCAACGATCACAGAACACCTGTTGCTGCTCAAGCAACTGTTCATGGCTGAATTCTGTCTGGGCTTGCACGCCCTGGGCCTTGAGCATCAACGCATAGGGCGTCCCTACCACCAGGTAGCCCTGACGGCCGGCCCGCAGGCACAGGTCAAGCTCCGCCAGCCCTTGCCCAAGCGGCTGAGCAGCCAGCCCGCCAACATCATCGAACACAGCCTTGCGCACCATCAAGCAATCACCGCCAACGGCGCTCCAGTCCTGCACCACCTGCAAACGCTGCAGGTAACCGCGCGCGTGCACCTCTTCCCCTGCGAACGCCGGGCCAGCGCCACTGGACACGCCCAGCACGCGCCCGGCCTCGACCACACGCCCTTGGGCATCGATCAGCTTGGCACCGACCACCGCGACTTCCGGGCGCTGGGCGTGCTGCAACAGCTCGTTGAGCCACTGGCCGTCGAGCACTTGCAGCGATGCATCGAGCAGCAGCAGGTATTCGCCGCGGGCCTGTGCCGCCGCCGCATCGATAAGTTGTGCGCGCTGGCTGCCGCCCTTTCGCAGTACCCGCAGCATGCCCGCGCCCAACTCGGCCATGGCCTGCAGCCATTGAGCCATGCCAGCCTCAATCCGCGCACCCGCGACCAGAAGCAACTCATAGCGGCTGTCGGCAGTGCGTTCGATCAGCCCTTGGACACAGCGCTGCAACTGCTCAAGGTCTTCTCCCACCGGGAGGATGATCGACACCAGCGCCTGGCTGTCATGCACATAGTCGACCCGGTTGAGCAGTGCCAGCTCATCGTGACGAATCCGGTGAGCAACACCGAGCCGATTCAAGTGCGCGGTGAGCACCGGCTCACTCTGCGCGATCACCTGCGGCAATGACAACCACTGGGCAAAGCTCAGAGCCGATTGCACCTGGATCTCGGCAATATGCTCGATGACCTGGGGCCCACGGCTTTCGACCAGACGCCAAAGCAGATCGTGCGGCGCCAGCTCGGCGAACGTTGAATCCAGCCCACCAAGGTCGAGAATGGCCTCACGGGCGAAAGCCAGCGTGCGGCCGACATAGGGATAGCTGCGCAATAGGTCCAGGTTGAACCCAGGCTTGAACACCGGCTCACCCGGCTTGCCATCTAGCCAGGCCCCTTCATCGCTGTAGGCACAAGCCACATCCGGGAATACAGCCACACGCTCGGCAAGCAGCAGCAATGCCGACTCGCTCAAGCGATCGCCCGCGCGCAGCAGGTAGATCCAGTCGGCATCGTGCAGCGACGCCAGCAGTTGGTTGAGCTGGCGTGACCAGTCCGCCTGCAGCGGCTGATGTATCAGCGGGATGTCGGTCTGCGGCACCTGATCACCCAGTAGTACGCAGGCGTGTGCCGGATACAGCTGCCCGGCCAAACTGTCGAATGTCTGGCGCAATGCCTGGTCATCACCTTCGGTATCCAGCACCACCGGTACGACGCGCGGCTGGCGCGGCCAGGCGGCCACGGTCTGCGGCAACAAACGCCGCTGCACCGCACTGAACTGACGCGCCGCTAACCACTGCTCGTACAACTCGGCATAGCTTTCACTGTCACTGCCAACCCGGCCACTCAAGCGCGTGGCCCAGTTGCTGAGGATTCGCGCCACACATAGCTCCTGCCAGTGCCGCGGTTGCTGCTGTACATCAGCCAGCGGCACATAGCGCACCCAGCCACTGGCCGGCGCCGCTTCACCGCTGCGCGCGGCGACCATCTCCAACAGCCAGCGCCACTCTTGCGGTGCCCCCATCACCTGCGCTGGCTGCTTGCTCAGACGCTCGGGGTGCAGGCGTTCGAGCAGGCCTGGCTCGCTCAGCATCACCATGTTGGCACGGCGCATCAGGCAGGCGAACAGCGCAAGGTCCAGCAGCGCCACAAAGCTCTGCCCCTCAGCGGTCAACGCCTGCATCCACTGCAACGCCTGCTCGCGACGCATCAGCGCAGCGGAAAAGTTTCCGAGGAAATTGATCGGCCGGCCGTCAAGCAAGGCGAGCATGTCCTCGCCCTTGAACAGGCTGTCGACGTTGGCAAAACGGGCGTTGGCCAGACGCATCGGCAGGATGAAGTTGTTCTCGTCGGCCAGCACGCGCTGGGAGAGCACCAGCCCGACTTCGTCATGCGCCTGCAGTACCTCAGCCTGACGCTGGACACACTGGGGAAACAGGCGATCGTCATCGCACAGCACCTTGACCAGGGTACCGTTTGCCTGCGTCAGGCCGTGCAACAGGTTGTCGATGAAACCCTTGCGCTGCACATTACGCACATAGCGCAACTGCGCGCCCTGCTCAGCCTGGGCCGCCCGAACGATTGCCTCGATCTCATCGCCGGCGCTATCGTCGCAGACCAGCACTTCGAGGTCTTCGCAGGTCTGGCTCAAGGCACTGTGCAACGCCAGGGCGAAGAAGCGAGGGTTGTACGCAGGGATGACGATACTGACGAGAGGCTTTTCGTTCACGTTGACGACCTTGGAAAAAAAAGTGCGCCGCACCTGACGGTGGCGGCGCACGATTGACTACGCACAGTGCGTTATCAGATGTAATTGACCAGCGACAGGCCGGCGACCTTGGCATAAGCCTGCAGCGAGGCCTGCAGCATGTTGGTCTGCATCTGCAGGCGGATCATCACTTCGGCCGGGTCGCTTTCGCGGATCGAGCTCTGGGTCTTGGTGTTTTCCGCACTCAGCGCAGCATTGGTTTCGGCCTGAACATCCAGTGCTTGGCCACGGCCGCCGATCGAGGCGATCGACGAGGTCACCTGGTTGGTCGCGCTGCCGATATTGCCAATCGCCGAATCCAGCGCCGACTTGAACGCCTGCGCTGCCGCCGGGTCACCATCGATCGGCGTGCTGAGCGCGGCACGCAGCTGGCCGATGGTGTCGAGGACGTTCTGGGTCTGGTGCGTATCGACCTTGATAGCGAACGAATCACCGGCACTCGGTGCGCCCGACAGCTCGAACTCCACGCCCATCGCAGTCGCGGCGGTGCCACTGAGGGTACCGGTAGAAATGGGCCGACTGTTGGCGCTGACCGGCGAAGCATACAGCTCGAAGTCGGTGGCACTGGTGAACTTCAGCACTGCGCCTTCGGGGAAGGCAGCCTTGTAGGCGGCCTGGTCGGTGATCGTCGTACCGGTCACCTGGGTCGACGAGGGGTTACCCGGGCTGCGGGTACCGGAAATCTCATCAGCCTTGGAGCTGAGGCTGAAGGTATGGCCGGCGATGGCAGCATCCGGATCGGCTTCGTCACCGGCCTTGAAGCTGATGTCCAGGCGCAGGTCAACACCGCGGAAGCTGATCGACGTGTTCTCGCCATTCGGGTCGAACTTGCCGCCCTGGGTAGCTTCCAGGGTCACGTCAGTGCCATTGGCGTCGGTGATCTTGAATTCAGTGCTGCTGGTGAACTCGATGCTGTAGGGCTCACCACTGCGGAAACGATCATTGTAGGTAGAACTGCCGGACACCTGGCCATTGGACAGGGTGACACGGCCATCATCGACAGCCGGGCTGGTCAGACGGGTCTCGCTGCGGCTGGTGTTGAGGGCCTGCTCGAACGCGTCATAACCGGTTTCGTTGGCCGCCAGGCTGAGCATGTCACCGACCTGCAGCTTCAGCTGGCTCTGGTCGCCCTGGTAGGTATAGGTACCATCGGAGTTGCGCACGTAAGGCTGGGTGTCACCCTTGGAGCCGGAGAAGATGTACTTGCCGTTCTCATCCTTGCTGTTCATCAAGGTGAACAACTGCTGCTCCAGCGAATCAAGCTCGGCCGCGTTGGCCTTGCGATCTTCGTCAGTGAAACTTGCGTTGCCGGAACTGACCGCCAGTTCGTTGACCCGCTGCAGGATGTTGCCAACTGCGTTCAGGGTGCTCTCGGCCGTGCCCAGCGCGTTGCGCACGCTGGTGGTGTTGCTGTTGTACTGGTCGATCATGTTCTGCTGCTGCTCGAGCTGCAGCAGACGCGCAGCACCTACCGGATCGTCCTTGGCCGTGCGCACGCGGATACCATCGGTGGCTTCCTGCTGAGTCTTCACCGTATTGGCGAAGTTGCGCTGATAGTTGGCACTGTTGGTGTTGTAGAACTGCGAAGTTGAGATGCGTACGCTCACGATCTACGGCTCCTTAAAGACTGTTGATCAGGGTGGCGAAAGTTTCCTGGGCCGCCTTGATGATCTGCGACGACGCGGTGTAGTACTGCTGAAACTTGATCAGGTTGCCGGTCTCTTCGTCGATCGACACACCCGACAAGCCGTTGCGACTGTCAAGTGCCGACGTTTGCAACGCATTGGTCGCATCGCTGTCCATCTGTGCCTGGCCGGCCTTGCCACCCACATTCGACACCAGCTTGGCGTAGGCGTCCGTGAAGCTGATGCCCTTGCCGTCGGCACCGACTTCGACAGTTGACTTGGTCTGCAGATCAATCACCGACTGCGCGTTGCGATTGTCGGCAGAACCGGCAGCAGTCAACCCGACGGTAAAGCTGTCGCCATTCTTCGGCGCACCCGAGACGTCCATTTCGAAGGTGAAGGTCTTCTGGGTCGCGCCATCCATGATCGGGTTGCCACTGGCATCGACCATCGGCACCGACAGCTGCAACTTGTTGTCTTGGCCGGGCACGATGGTGCCGCTACCAATGGAGTTACCCTTGGCGTCGTACAGGGTGTAGGCCTGGGGCGAGGCGGTGTCGTCACCGAACACCAGCTTGACCGGGGTGGAATATTTCAGGCCAGTCTGCAGGTCGGCGCGCTGAGCGGCGTCGTAGATGTCCAGCTGGGAGGTCAGGGTCGGCTGAGTGATGGTGCCGGTGCCCTTGTTGCCCGAACCGCTGGTACCGGTCAGTGGCGAGGCCATGGCCAGACGTTTGGGGTCGGTCAGCGTCGCCTCGATGCCAGCCGCTGCATTGCGCGTCGGGGTGATCTTGAAGCTGTCACCGGCACTCAAGGCACCGCCGTTGAGCGACAGGGTGAAACCGTCGATCACCGGTGGCGGGTTGTCGGTGAGGTCGAAGCTGCCCATGTCGGTGCCTTCCGGCAGCTTGCGGACGTTGTAGCCGGTGCCACTGGTGAAGGTCACCTGGTAATCGCTGGTGGAGAGCTTGCCAGTGTCTTTGATGGTCACATCGAGGTTGCCGGAGCCCGCACTGTTGCCCGACTTGGCGATGCTGCGCTCGCTGATAGCCTTGGCGCTGTTGATATCGGCGAACAGGTTGCTGCCGAACTCACCGTTCTTGTCGATACCCTGAGCCAGCTGGCTGTTGATCGCGTCGGCCACCACCAGCGCCACACGGCCCAGCTCGTTGAGCGCCGGGTCGAGGGTTTCCTTGCGGTAGCGGATCAGGCCACCCATCTCACCACCGGTGGTGCTGTTGGTGATGTCCATCTTGGTCGAACCGCGGTTGAGGATCAGGCTCATGCGGGTCGGGTCGGTGGCACTCGGCTCCACGCCCAGGGTCTGGGTGGTCTTGCCCAGCACCAGCGCCTGGCCGTTCTTCAGATAGATGTCGTAGTTGCCGTCACGCTCGACCACATCGGTACCAATCAATGCACTCAACTCACGCACCGCACCGTCGCGCTGGTCGAGCAGATCGTTGGGCTGGCCGGAAATGGAGCTGACGCGGGAAATCTGGTCGTTGAGGTCGGCGATGGTCTTGCTCAGGCTGTTCACCTGATCTGCCAGCGACGCCATGTTGCTGTTGACGTTGCTGTTCTGCTGATTGAGCTGCGACGACAGGGTGTTGAAGCGCTTGGCCAGGGACTGCGCGCTGGTCAGCAGCAGTTGGCGCGAGGCGTCTTCGGTCGGCTTGGCGGCGGCGTCTTGCATGGCGCTGAAGAAGCTCTGCAGGGCAGCGGTGATGCCGGTGTCGCTGCTGGACAGGGCGGTATCCAGCGGCGTGATCTGATTCAGGTACGAGGATGCATCGCTGCTCAGCGAGGTGGTGGTGCGCAACTGGTTCTCGAGGAACGCGTTGTACACCCGGCGCACATCCGCCAGCGTGGTGCCGTTGCCCATGAAGACCTGACCGACCTGCTGGCCGCCCTTGGTCTTCTGCACGTTCTGCTGGCGCGAGTAGCTATCGACGTCGGCGTTGGCGATGTTGTTACCGAGGGTGTACATCCCCGACTGCGCGGCGCCCAGCCCCGACATACCAATGTTGATCAGACTCGCCATGGTTCCATGCCCTTAAAGTTTCGTTGTGGTACCGAGCGATGCATAGCTCTCGTACGACTTCATCTGTCTTGCGATCTGCGAGATCTTGCTGGCGTAATTCGGGTCGGTGGCGTACCCGGCCTTTTGCAACTCTTGCACGAACTGTTCTGGCTTATCGGCCGCCTTCACCGCTTCTTGATAGCGGGAATTGTTCTGCAGCAGGCTCACCAGGTCGTGGAAGCTGTCCTGATAGGAATCGTAGGAGCGGAACGCTGCGGTCTCCTTGACGAACTGGCCGTCACGGAACTCGCTGGTGATCGCCCGCGCCGAATCGCCTTCCCAATTGCCCGTGGCCTTGATGCCGAACAGGTTGTGGCTGCTGCTGCCATCGCTGTTGCGCATGACCGACTTGCCCCAGCCGGTTTCCAGGGCGGCCTGGGCCACCAGGTAACGCGGGTCGACACCGATACGCTTGGCGGCTTGTTCGGCCATCGGCAGCATGGTGGCGACGAATGCGTCGCTGTCGGCGAACGCTTTCTTCGGCGCCAAAGGAGGCTGCGCCACGGCACGCCCGGTGATGCGCAGGCCGCGTTCGGGCACGGCAAAGCTCTGCGCCACCTGCTGCCCATCGCGGACCGGCACGGCGGCGGTATTGGTGGCTGCCGCCGGGTTGCCCGCCGAGGGCACGATACCGGCCAGCAAGCGGTCGGTCAGCTTGCCCGGCAACGCCAGGCGCCGTGAATTGAGCGCGGCAACGTCGTTGCGGCTGGCAGTCGACTGCGCGGCATGTACCGGCTCGGCCACCTTGTTGCCCCACAGCGCCGGCGCACTGCCCTCGATACGCGGGAACGGGCTGGTGTTGACCGGCGCGCTCTTGTTCTTCGACAGCTGGCGCACCAGCACGTCCTGCAGGCCGATACCGCCGCCCTCGCGAGACATGCTCACAGCCAGCTGCTGGTCGTACATGTCACGGTACTGCTTGACCGTCGCGCTGTTCATCGGGTTGTCATCGGCCAGTACATCACTGGCCTTGCGCGAGGCCTTGAGCATTTCGCTGATGAACAGCGACTCGAACTCCTGGGCCACCTTGCGCACGTTGGCGTCGCTGTCGCGATCACCGTGCTTGAGCGAGCTCAGGCGATTGAGGTCGGTGTAGGCGCCGCTGTCGGCCGCGCTGGAAACCAGGCTTTTCGAGTTCATGCGTGGCGTCCTCAGATCACGATCAGGTCGGCCTGCAAGGCGCCGGCCTGTTTCAGGGCTTCGAGGATGGCCATCAGGTCGCTGGGCGCTGCGCCGACCTGGTTCACCGCACGGACGATTTCATCCAGCGTGGTGCCCGGGCCGAACTTGAACATCGGCTTTGCTTCCTGTTGCGCGTTGACCCGCGAGCGAGGCACCACAGCCGTCTCGCCATTGGAGAACGGCCCCGGCTGGCTGACGATCGGATCTTCGGTGATGGTCACGGTGAGGCTGCCGTGGGTCACCGCCGCCGGTGAAACCTTGACGTTCTGGCCGATTACGATGGTGCCGGTACGCGAATTGATGATGACCTTGGCAACGGCCTGGCCCGGGTCGATCTCCAGGTTTTCAAGGATCGACAGGTAGTCCACACGCTGGGTCGGGTCCATCGGCGCGCTGACGCGCACCGAACCGCCATCCACGGCCTGGGCGACGCCTGGGCCGAGCAGTTCGTTGACCTTGTCGACGATACGTTTGGCGGTAGTGAAGTCAGGCCGGTTGAGGTTCAGCGTCAGGGTATTGCCCTGGTTGAAACCGCTCGGTACTGCACGCTCCACCGAAGCGCCGCCAGGGATACGACCTGCCGACGGAACGTTGACGGTGATCTTCGAGCCATCGCGGCCTTCGGCATCGAAGCCGCCGACCACCAGGTTGCCCTGGGCGATCGCATAGACGTTGCCGTCGATACCCTTGAGCGGGGTCATCAGCAGGCTGCCGCCGCGCAGGCTCTTGGAGTTGCCGATCGAGGACACAGTAATGTCCACCACCTGGCCCGGCTTGGCGAATGGCGGCAGGTCGGCATGCACCGACACCGCGGCGACGTTTTTCAGCTGCACGTTGCCGGAGCCGGCGGGCACTTTGATGCCGAACTGCGACAGCATGTTGTTGAACGTCTGCAGGGTAAATGGCGTCTGGGTGGTCTGGTCACCCGTGCCGTTAAGCCCCACCACCAGGCCGTAACCGATCAACTGGTTGGAACGCACGCCCGAGATACTGGCGATGTCCTTCAGGCGCTCGGCATGGGCGCCGAACGCACAGGACAGAAGCAAGGTTGCGGCAATCAGTTGCCTGACGTTGAACATGTTCATCCGTACTCAGAAGGGCCAAAGCGGGCTGAGGAAGAAACGGTCCAGCCAACCAGGCTGGCTGGCGTCGGCGAAGGAACCGGTACCCGAATAGGTGATGCGCGCGTCGGCCACACGGGTGGACGGCACTGTGTTGTCGGTGGCGATGTCGTCGGCGCGAATCAGGCCGGCAATGCGCACCAGCTCTTCGCCGGTGTTCAGGGTCATCCACTTCTCGCCGCGCACCGCGATGATGCCGTTGGGCAGCACTTCAGCGACGGTGACGGTGATAGAACCCGTCAGCGTATTGCCTTGGGTGGCCTTACTGTCGCCCTTGGTGGCACGCTCACCGCTGTAGCCCGCTTCCAGCGACAGATCGCCGCTGCCGAACGGGTTGTTGGTGCTCGGCGTGGCACCGAACAGCGAGGTCAGGCCGATATTGGCGCTGCTGTCCTTCTGGATCTGCGAACCGGCATTCTTGCTGGCCGAGGTGCGTTCGTTGAGCGTGATGGTGATGATGTCACCGACGCGGAACGCCTTGCGGTCGCTGTACAGGTTCTGCTCGAAGCCGGCCTGGTAGATCGAACCGTTGTTGGCCGCTGCCGGCAAAGGGGTGCGCGGCAAAACCGGCGCGTAGTACGGGTCGTTGGGCTTGGCCGTCGGTGCGACGCAACCAGCCAGCAACACCGCCCCCCCCAGGGCGAACAGGGACAACAGACGATTCATGACGCTTACCTCACGGTGTAACAGGGACTTGGGCTTACAGCTGCTGGGTGACGAACGACAGCATCTGGTCGGCGGTGGAGATGACCTTAGAGTTCATCTCGTAGGCGCGCTGAGTGGTGATCATGTTCACCAGCTCTTCCACGGTGCTGACGTTGGAGTTTTCCAGGGTCTGCTGCAGGGTGGTGCCGAAGCCGTTCAGGCCTGGGGTACCGACCTGTGGGGCACCACTTGCAGCGGTTTCCAGGAACAGGTTGTCGCCGATTGCCTGCAGGCCGGCCGGGTTGATGAAGTCGGCGGTCTGGATATTGCCGATCACCTGCGCTGCCGGGTTGCCAGCAGTGGTGATCGACACGGTGCCGTCCTGGCCGACGGTGAAGGTCTGGGCGTCGTTCGGCACGACCACCGCAGGCTCCAGCGCGAAACCATTGGCGGTGACGATCTGGCCGTCGGAGTTCAGGTGGAAGGTACCGTCACGGGTGTACGAAACCGTACCGTCCGGCTGCAGCACCTGGAAGAAACCACGGCCATTGACCGCCATGTCCAGCGGATTTTCGGTGGTCTGCAGGCTGCCGGTCTGGAAGTTTTTCTGGGTGCCGACAATGCGCACACCGGTACCGACCTGCAGGCCCGACGGCAGTTCGCTGTCCTGGGTGGACTGCGCGCCTGGCTGGCGTTTGATCTGGTACAGCAGGTCCTGGAATTCGGCGCGGTCACGCTTGAAGCCCGTGGTCGAAACGTTGGCCAGGTTGTTGGAAATGACCGTCAGGTTGGTGTCCTGGGCGGACAGGCCGGTTTTAGCGACCCAAAGAGCCGGAAGCATCAGTATTCTCCTCGTGCGCCTGTTTTACGGCACCCGTTCAAGTGTGGTTAGCCGAGTTGCAAAACACGCGCCATGGCTTCGTCGCCTTCCTTGGCCGCGTTCATCATCTTCACGTGCAGTTCGAATTGGCGAGACAGCGCCAGCACCGACGTCATTTCTTCGACGGCATTGACGTTACTGCCCTCCAGGAAGCCCGACACGACCTTGACGTTGACGTCGGCAGCAGCCGGCTGGCCGCTGGTGGTGTGGATCAGCCCGTCCAGGCCCTTGGTCAGGCCTTTGGTGTCCGGGTTGACCAGCTTGATGCGGTCGACTTCAGCCATCACCCGCGGGTCTTCACCCATGGAGCGGATGCTGATGGTGCCGTCAGCGCCGACTTCGACCTTCTGCTCTGGCGGAATGGCGATCGGCCCGCCGTTGCCGATCACCGGCATGCCATTGCCGGCGCGCAGCACGCCGAGGGCATCGATGTTCAGGCTACCGGTACGCACGTAGGCTTCGCTGCCATCGGGGGCCTGCACGGCAATGAAGCCCTGCCCCGCCACTGCCACGTCCAGGTCACGTCCGGTCTCGACCATGGGCCCTTCACTGAAGTCGGTGGCAGGACGCTCGGTCATGGCAAACGCCCGCGACGGAAAGCTGTCACCAAACACCGGCATCGAGCGCGCCTGCTCCAGGTCACGCTGGAAACCATTGGTGGAAATGTTCGCCAGGTTGTTGGCATGGGCCTTCTGCGCCAGCGCGTTCTGGCTGGCGCCGGTCATGGCCACGTAAAGCATCTTGTCCACAGTCATCCTCCGCTGCACTGGCGATTGCTTGCCGCTCGCCGTTGCTGTGCAGGCACTAAAGCAAGTTCCGAACCAACTTTTTGAAATAATGAAAAAGCCCGTAAATACGGGCTTTGGGGGGAGCTGCCAACCATGAGAACGCCGGTTATCCGGCGCCGGGTTGCCGGTAGCGGCAAAGCAGGTGTCTGCACCGGCCTCATCGCCGGCAAGCCGGCCCACAGGGTTCTGCAGCGCTGCGGATATTGTGGGGGCAAATGTCTTACCCAATTTCTAGAAGTTAACGCAATTCCTGTGGGAGCCGGCTTGCCGGCGATGAGGCCGGTGCTGGCAATCACCGATCGCGGCAACCGCCATTGTTGTAGGGCCCGGCAAAACGCTTCCAGCCATCCCCCGGCGACCATTGCGAGCACACCAGACGCCCATCCACCTGGCTTTCCCAGCGCCACCAGGGCGCAGTACCGGCCTGCGCCTGATACAGGCAGAAGGCAGCGAGCAACGCGACGAGCAACCTTTTCATGAAACACTCCCGCAAAAACGACAAACCCCTTCACGACAAAGGGGTTCGTCTTCACACCATTAACCCGCGACCATCAGGTCATCTGAATGATGGTCTGCATGATGGTGCTTTCGGTGGAGATGGTCTTGGCGTTCGCCTGGTAATTGCTCTGCGCCTTGATCAGCTCGACCAACTCCTGGGTCAGGTTGACGTTCGAAGCCTCCAGCGCATTGGACTCGACGCTACCCAGGGTACCGGTCTTGGGCTCATCGATGCCGGGAAGGCCAGAAGAGAAGGTTTCGGTCCAGCGGGTCCCGCCGATCTGCTGCAAGCCCTGCTCGTTGGCGAAGCTGGCCAGCGCCACCTGGCCAATGGCGCGCGACTGCTGGTTGCTGAAGCTGGCGAACAGCACACCGGTGGAGTCGATGCTCAGGCTCGACAGGATACCGGTGGCGTAGCCATCCTGGGACTGCGACATGCGCGCGGTCTCGGTGTTGTAGGACGTGGTGCTGTTCATCGACAGCTTCATGCCATCGGCGTTACCCGCAGCGCCATTGGACGCCCAGTTGCCTGCCGAATCCTCGACCGCTGGCACCCAACCGGTCATGGTGAAGGTGTTGTTGGTCACGGTGAACGAAGCACCCGCCGGATGGCCTGTATTATCGGCAGTCATGCTGCTCACAGAACCATCGCTGCTGAAACTGATGGTGCCGGTCAGCGGCGTGGTGGAAGCAGGATCGAACGGGTTTCGACCGTCGACCAACGTGTACATGGTCCATTCGTTCGTACCGGTCTTGCGGTAGAACTGCTCCATGGTGTGCTCGTTACCCTGGCTGTCGTACACCTTGGTCGGGAACGATTTGGTGTAGGTCGTCTCGTCAGTAGGGTCGAACGGCAGATTAGGCACCATGGCACCGGTGCCATCATCGATTTCCAGCGGAATGTCGGTGGCCGAAGAATTCAGATTGATGCCTTGGTCAATCAGCGAAGTGGCCTTAGGCTGCAGTGCCGAGGTGTCGATCTGCAGGTCAGACAGCACACCCTTCTGGATCTTGCCATTGGCATCGGCAGCGTAGCCTTGCAGGCGCAGGCCATCAGAGGTGACCACGAAGTTGTTCTTGTCGGCCTGGAAAGCACCGGCACGGGTGTAGACGCGCGAGCCGTTGTCGGACAGGACGAAAAAGCCCTGACCCTGGATACCCATGTCCAGCACGTTACCCGTGTTATTGACGTCACCCTGGGAGAACTGCTGCGAGATCGCCGCCAGACGCACGCCGTTGCCGACCTGGTTCTTGCCCACACCCAGGCGATTGGCGCCGGCATAGACGTCGGCGAACTCGGCACGCGAGGATTTGAAGCCAGTGGTGTTGACGTTGGCGATGTTGTTGCCGGTAACGTCCAGCTGTTTGTTGGCTGCGTACAGACCGCTAAGGCCGATATTGAAAGACATGAATTCGCTCCTGTGCCGCGCTAGCGGGCCTTAGATACCGATGGTTTGTACGTCAGAGAGGGAGACCTTGCCGACGCCCGCAAGGTTGAGCACCATTTCGCCGGTGGCATTGAAGCTGACGCTGGTCACCTTGGCCGGCAGCAGCGTGCTCATCTGCACCGCCTGGCCATCCACAGTGGTGCTGGCGGTGAAGCTGTAGGTGCCCGGGTCGACCTTCTCGCCACTGTCGTTGGTGCCGTCCCAGATGAAGTCGGCATAACCGGCCGCCTGCTCACCCAACTCGATGGTCTTGACGGTGTTGCCGTCCTTGTCCTTGATGGTGATCTTCGCTTCACTGATTGCCTGCGGCACAACGAACTGCGCATTGAAGCTCTGAGTGGTATCGACCACCGCCTTGTCGTTCTGCACTACCACCGAACGGCCGACCAGTGAAGAGGCCTGCAGCGCCTGGGACGAGGCCATGGCATTGGTGATGCTGCTGACCGATTCGTTCAGGGAGGTGATGCCTTCAAGGCTGCTGAACTGCGCCAACTGGGCCACGAACTCGCCATTTTCCTGCGGATCCAGCGGGTTCTGGTGCTGCATCTGGGTAACCAGCAACTGCAGGAACGCGTCCTTGCCAAGCGCGTCGGTACCGGTCTTGGACGCGGTATCGGTGGCTTTCTTGGCGGTGCCACCGACGCCCGACGCAGTCAGGACATCATTGAGGTTCACACCGCTGGTGCTATCGACTGCCATGGTCTGGATTCCTTATCACTGACCCAAGGTCAGCACTTTCTGCATCATGTTCTTGGCGGTGTTCATCAGCTCGGCGTTGGTCTGGAACGCCCGGCTGGCGGAGATCATGTCAGCCATCTCCTCGACCACATTGACGTTCGGGTAGTAGACGTAACCGTCCTTGTTCGCCGCCGGATGGTTGGGCTCGTAGCGTGCTTCGAGGTTGCTCTGGTCTTCGATGATGCCCTTGACCTGCACACCCTGCCCTGCCTCGCCCTGATCTTCGAACAGCGACTGGCTGCCGCCGGCCTGCGCATTCTGGAAGGTGGTGGCAAACACCGGGTGCCGCGCGCGGTAGGTCTGGTCGATGCTCGACGAAACGGTCTCGGCGTTGGCGATGTTGGAAGCAACGGTGTTGAGGCGGGTGTTCTGCGCACTCATGCCGCTACCGGCAATGTTGAAAACACTGGACAGGGACATGGTCATTCTCCGCGCAGGGCCGATACCAGCCCTTTGAATTTACTGTTGAGCAGGGTAAAGCTGGCCTGGAAGCCAATGGCGTTTTCCGTGTAGTTCGATTGCTCGATCTGGGCGTCCACGGTGTTCTGGTCGATCGACGGCTGCGTCGGCGTGCGGTACTGCAGTGTGTCGTCGGCCATTGCCAGGCCTTCGGCCTCGATGTGGCGGCTGTTGGTACGGTCCATGGCAAAGCGGCCACCGCTCTGCTGCTTCTGGCTTTCGGCGGCGAGCACCGAAGAGAAGTCCATGTCACGCGCCTTGTAATTGGGCGTGTCAGCGTTGGCGATGTTGTTGGCCAGCACTTCGGCGCGCTGGGCGCGGAAGCCCAGGGCCTTTTCATGGATGCCAAGCGCCTTGTCGAAACTGATGCTCATGTCGGGGAAACCTTCGAAGGTTGACCGGAATATCGTTGGCCAAGCTATAGCAAGGGCTGTGCCAATGTTTTGAAAGGCCGGAAACATTGGGCTGGAGCAGGGATGGCTGATGGCGCGATGCCAGAAAAGCGGCAAAAGGCTTCCGCCTGGAGAAGGGAAAGCGGCAATTGCCGGGCGGCAAAAGCGGCAAAACAAAAAATTGACGTCAAGCGGCGTGAGTGGCGACGGGGTGCAAAAGGCCTGCTTTTAGAGTGCGTTTTTTGAGATCGAACGCCGCGCTGGCGGCGCTCGATGTCAGGCTTCCCAAAACAGCCCGCAGCCCATCACTTGGCCTGGTAAATGATCCCCGGGCTGCACTGCACCATCTGGTAATGGTCCGGCAAACCATTGAGCGCCTCGGAGGCACCGAGGAAAAGATACCCACCCGGCTTCAGGGTGCTGTGAATACGCAGCAAGATGTCTTTCTTCACCTGTGCCGAGAAATAGATCAACACATTCCGGCAAAACACGATGTCGAACTTGCCCAGCGCGGCATAGCTATCGAGCAGGTTGAACGAGCGGAACTCGACCCGGCTGCGAATGGCCGGTTTCACCGCCCAGCGCCCCGGCCCCTTGGTGTCGAAGTAACGCTGCAAGCGCTCCTGGGACAGGCCACGGGCGATCGCCAGGCTGTCGTACTCGCCGGTCTTGCAGTTGTTCAGCATCGAACCGGACAGGTCGGTGGCAACGATCTGCGCACCCATCTTCAACTGGCCCAGGTTGCTGCGCTCGAACTCATCGATGGCCATCGAAATGGAGTACGGCTCCTGGCCCGACGAGCAGGCCGCCGACCACATGCGCAGGCGCTGGCCGGGGTTGTTCTTGATGAACTCGGGAATGACCTTGTTCTTCAGCACTTCGAATGGGTAGGTATCGCGAAACCACAAGGTTTCGTTGGTGGTCATCGCATCCACCACCTGCTCGCGCAAGCCGCCACGCGGCTGAGCCTGGATGCGCTGCACCAGCTCACCCAGGCTCTTGATGCCCTGCTGCTCCATCAGCTTGTTCAGACGGCTGGAGACCAGGTACTGCTTGTTCTCACCCAGCAGGATGCCACAGGCCTTCTCCAGGAATACCCGGAACTGTTCGAAATCCAAATTACCCGTAGACACTACTGCGGCCTCTTTTCAATCACAGATACCGGGAGTCGCCTCCCGGCTACTTCAATGCGTTGCCTTGATCCGGTCGACCACGCGCTGGGCCAGGTCGTCCGGCTTGAACTTGGCCAGGAAGTCATCGGCACCGACCTTCTTGACCATCGCCTGGTTGAACACCCCGGACAACGAAGTATGCAGACAGATATGCAGTTTTTGCATGCGCGGGTCACTGCGGATCTCGGCCGTCAGCGTATAGCCGTCCATCTCTGGCATCTCGATGTCCGAAATCATCATCAGGAACTCTTCTTCCGGCCGCTTGCCCTCGTCCACCAGCTTGCGCAGGTAGTCCAGGGCCTGGCGCCCATCATTGAGCGCCACCACCTCGACACCGACCGTCTGCAGGCAGCGACTGACCTGCTTGCGCGCCACCGACGAATCATCGACGGTCAGCACACGCAGCAGTACAGCCTTGTCCTGCGTATCGGCATCGACCACACCGGCTGACACCGACTCGGACGACGGCGCCACCTCGGCCAGCACCTTTTCCACGTCGATGATTTCAACCATGCGGTTGTCCACCCGGGTGACCGCAGTCAGGTAGTGATCGCGGCCGGTGCCCTTGGGTGGCGGGTGGATCTCTTCCCAGTTCATGTTGACGATGCGCTCGACCGAATGCACCAGAAAACCTTGGGTCTTGGTGTTGTACTCGGTGATGATCACGAAGCTGTTGCGAGTCTCTTCCTTCAGCCCGGGCAAGCCGGTGGCCATCGACAGGTCGAGAATCGGAATGGTCGCCCCACGAATGTTGGCTACACCACGTACCACAGGATGGGACTTGGGCAGCACGGTCAGCTCAGGGCATTGCAGCACCTCGCGGACCTTGAATACGTTGATGCCGTAAAGCTGCGCGCCGTTGAGGCGGAACAGCAGCAATTCCAGGCGATTCTGCCCAACCAGCTGTGTGCGCTGGTTGACTGAATCCATAACCCCCGCCATGCCTGACTCCTTTTTCTTTCTGCCATTTCGTAGCCACTCCTACAGCGAGTCGGCACGGGCTTTGCTTTTTTGAGCGTCATGTACACGAAAACGACAATTTTCCGACGACTGACGCACCTGCTGAGCGGCTCGCTGGCTGCGCTGTGCCTGCTGGCACCCGGCGCTCGCACGCTGGCGGACGCGGTTACCTTGCCTGAACAGCTTATCGGTGTCACCCAAGGGTTTCTTGAATTCACCGTAGAGGATTACCTGGCCACGACCCAGACGGCAGGCCGCTATGAGATACAGGTCAACTCGCTCGACCCACGGCTGCGCATGCCCCTGTGCAGCCAGCAACTGGACGCCTCGCTGGAAAGCCCGGCGCAGCCACTGGGGCGTGTAACGGTACGTGTACGCTGCAACGGCGCCGCGCCGTGGACCGTCTTCGTACCGGCAACAGTGCGGCTGTTCCGCGATGTGGTGGTGGTTACCCGCCCGCTGAAGCGCCAGAATATCGTTGCCGAAGGTGACGTGGCCCTGCGCGAACGTGACGTTGGCACCCTCACCCAAGGCTTTCTCACCGATCTCGACCAGGCGGTTGGCATGAAGATGCTGCGCCCCACAGTGATCGACCAGGTCCTGACCCCGCAGCACCTGGAGCAGGCCGAAGTGATACGCAAGGGTGATCATGTGGTGATCATCGCCCGCAGCGGCAGCCTCGCCGTACGCATGCCCGGCGAGGCCCTAAGCAAGGGTGGCCAGGGCGAACAGATCCGGGTGCGCAACCTGAATTCGCAGCGGGTAGTGAAGGCCCGTGTCACGGCCCCCGGCCAAGTGGAGGTCGCCATGTAGATTGGGCTGGCGGTGTACAACCGCTTTTCCTAAACTGTGTCAGAACGGGTTCGCGGGCTTGCCGACAGGCGGCTAAGCATTTGTGCCTAAAGTTTCTTTCGGGATGGCCGAAAACATGGCAAGCGTCCAAATACCCAGGGGTTTCTGATCATGGTCATCGACTTCAGTCGTTTGAATAACTCTCCGTCCATCACGGGCGGCGTTCGCGGCAATGCCGCGCCCGGCAACGCCGACAAGTCCGGCGAAACCACCGCGCCGAAAAGCGCAAGCGCCAGCGGAGAAGCGGTACACCTCAGCCAAGAGGCCCAGCAGTTGCAAAAGGTCAGCGACAAGCTGCGCGACCAGCCCGTTGTCGACAATGCCCGCGTGGCACAGTTGAAACAGGCGATCGCAGATGGCAGCTACCAGGTCGATGCCGGCCGGGTCGCCAGCAAACTGCTCGATTTCGAAGCCCAGCGCTGACCGTTCGGCGCGCTGACTTCACGGACGCTAAAAAAGCCAAGAGTTAGCCATGCACGACATCACATTGCTGCAACTGATCGAAGACGACATCGCCCCTACCCAGGAGCTGCTCGACCTGCTTCAGCAGGAGGCAGTCGCCCTGCACGGGCGCGATATGGCGCCGCTGGAGGGCATCCTGGCCCGCAAGCAGTCGCTTATCGTTCTGCTCGAGCAGCAAGGCCTGCGTCGCAATCACCTGCTCACCAGCCTCGGCCTCAGCGCCGACCGCGCCGGGGTTCAGGCCGTAGCTGCGCAGTCGCCAAACGGTGAAGTGATCATGCAACAGCTCAATGTGCTGACCCAGTTGATGGACGCCTGCCAGAAGGTCAATGAGACCAATGGCCGGATCATCCAGGTACAACAGCACGTCACGGCCAACCAGATCAGAATCCTCATGGGCGGCGATTCTCCGTCGCTCTACGACAGCCGTGGCGCCACCTCGCCATTGGCCAAGCCCCGGGCGCTCAGCCAAGTGTGATTAGTTCTATCAAGGCACGGAACATACTGGCAAAATGCCGTTACTTGCGTGTGTCGTTTTTGCCTGGAGATTGATAACCCGTGTTCAATGAGACCGATGCTCCGCAGCCGCCAAAGGTGCTGAACACTCCTTTGGAGATTGCGGCCAACCTGCGCCAATTGATGGAGAGCCATGATCCTTTGATCATTACCTTCCATGAGCGCAGCCAGCGCTTTCAGAGCTACGTGGTTCATGTGGACCGTGACAGCAATACCTTGGCGCTGGACGAGATGATCCCGCGCGATGGCGAAAAATTCATCGAGAACGGCGAGCCATTCCGCGTCGAAGGTTTCCACGACGGCGTACGCATTGCGTGGGAATGCAACCACGAACTGAGGATCACCGAGGTCGATGGCCATCGATCCTATCGCGGTGCCCTGCCGGACGAAATGACCTACCACCAGCGCCGCAATGCATTCCGCGCCGCGCTGAAGCTGTCGCAGCTGGTCGATGTGATTCTCGACGGCACCCACCTCAAGGGCAATGGTGCTTTGCGCGGCAAGCTGCTGGACATCTCCGCCACGGGCTGCAAACTACGCTTTGAAGGCAATGTCGAGGAGCGCCTGCAACTGGGCCAGGTTTACGAGCGCTTCAAGGCCAGCAACCCGCTGGGGCTGGTGGACACCATGGTCGAGCTGCGCCATCTGCATTACGAAGAGCGGATCAACACCACCTTTGCCGGCGTGCGTTTCCATAACCTCAATGGCCAGGCGCAGCGCAAGATAGAGAGCTTCGTGTACCAGCTGCAGCGCGAAGCGCGGCGGTTCGATAAAGACGATTATTGATCGTCTGCCGAACGCGCAAACGCCACCTCAAGACTAATGCCAGTCTTTCACGCGATTTAGGGCCGCTTTGCGGCCCATCGCCGGCAAGCCGGCTCCCACAGGGTCTGCGCAGCTCTTGAGGTCTGCGCTGTACCTGTAGGAGCCGGCTTGCCGGCGATGGGCTGCGCAGCAGCCCCATTGAAGCCAAATCACTGGCATCAACCTACAGGTGGCATTTTTGTTTATGCCTACTCTGGCCCCGATCAAACCGGCTTGCTGACCTCGCCCGGATCAGCCGGTTCGGCCCTCTCTTCAGCCTCGGTATCCTCAGCCGCCACCGGCGCCTGCATTACCTCCTGCACGGTCTGTTCATCCACACGCGGGTCGAGCGCGGCCGACAATGGCGAACCCGCCGCCGGCATAGCCACGTGCCCCAACGGTGCATCCTGTACCTGGTGCAGCCCGGTGACCGCCTTCGGACGAATCCGCCACACCAGCACCAGCGCGAAGAACACGAAGAAGGCATACAGCATCTGCGCGCCCAGCACCTTCATCAGCACCCCCGCCGCCAGCGGCCCGATGCACGCACCCACGCCGTAGGTGACCAGCAGCATGGCGGTCAAGGAGACACGCCGCTCGCTTTCCACGTGGTCATTGGAAAATGCGACAGCCAGGGGATAAAGGCAGAACTGCAGCAGCGAAATCAGAAAGCCGATGCCGAACAGCAACTCCAGTGGCACATTGGGCAGGATCGCCAGCGGCGCCGCCGCCAGCGCCAGGCCCACAGCCACGCTGCGGATCAGCACGGCCCGGTCATAACGGTCGGACAACCAGCCCAACGGCCACTGCACCAGCAGCCCGGCAAAGATGCAGCTACCCATGAACAAGCCGATCTGCTCGGTGGAAAGCCCCTGGCTGGACGCATATAGCGGCGCCAGGCCGTAGAAGGAGCCGACGATCAACCCAGAACCGAGCACAGTGCTCAGCGACTGCGGCACGCGCTTGATGAAGAATTTCGGCTCCATCGGTGCCGGGCGCAGCGGCGCCGGGTGAATGCGCCGGGTCATCGCCACCGGTACCAGGCACAGGGCGAAGCACATCGCGACCAGCATCAGCAGTTCAGGGCCAAGTTCGGGGTGCACCACCAGAATCAGCTGACCGAGCACCAGCCCCAGGTAGGAGGCAATCATGTAGCCGCCGAACACCGCGCCGCGGTGCTTGGCGTCGGCCTGCTCGTTGAGCCAGCTTTCGATGACCATGTACTGGCACATCATGCCCAGGCCAACGAGCATCCGCAGCCCGACCCAGGCCGGTAGCCAGTTGGTCATGCCATGGCCCAGCACTGCCGCGCAGACGATTCCGGCGCAGGTGGTATAGGCCCGGATGTGCCCTACCCGGCCGATCAGTCGGTGGCCAACCTTGCCGCCAACAGCCAGGCCGAAATAGTTGGCCGCCATCAAGGCACCGACCCATAAGCTGTCGACATGATCGGCCGCCAGGCGCAGTGCCAGGTAAGTACTGAGCAGACCCGAGCCGATAAGCATCATCAAGGCAGCGAAATACAACGACTGAAACGGCTTCCAGATGTTTCGCATACGTCCCGTCGGGCTCCCTGGTCAGGTGGCGTTGGCTTGCTGGCAAGCATAAAAGCAAATCGTCCGCGGCGCAGTCCCCTGCCTGCGAAATAGCAGAACAGGGGCGCGTGCAGTAGCGTTCGTGTCGCGCTCAGGCTTGTGCCGCCAACACTCGCCGCTCCCACGGCGTGATCTCGTTGTAGAAATCAGTCAACTCGAGCGCCTTGGTGGCAGCGTAACCTTCGATGAACTCAGCCCCGAACAGTTCCCGGGCCAAGGCGCTGCCCTTCAGGCGCTCCAGCGCCGCATGCAGGGTGCATGGCAGGCTCAGGTGCTCAGGCACCTCGAACTCACCCTGGATGGCCGGTGCAGGCTCCAGGTGCTGCTCGATGCCGTGCAGGCCGGCTGCCAGGCTGGCGGCAATGGCCAGGTAGGGGTTTGCATCAGCGCCCGGCAGGCGGTTCTCGACGCGCCGCGCCACGGGGGCGCTGGCCGGAATACGCAGCCCCGCAGCGCGATTATCCTCCGACCAACAGGCATTGTTCGGCGACGCATAGGGATGGCACAGCCGCTGGTACGAGTTGACATTGGGCGCGAACAGCGCAGTGAAATCGGCCATGCACGCCTGCAGGCCGCCTATGAAATGATGGAAGGTCTGGCTCGGCCGCCCCTGGTCATCGCTGAACACGTTTCGCCCCGTGGCGATCTCCACCAGGCTCTGATGAATATGCATCGAGCTGCCCGGCGTATGCGCCAGGGGCTTGGCCATGCACACCACTGTCAGGCCATGCTTGAGCGCGACTTCCTTGAGCAGGTGCTTGAACAGGAAGGTCTGGTCGGCCAGCAGCAAGGGGTCGCCGTGCAGCAGGTTGATTTCAAACTGGCTGACGCCCATTTCATGCATGAAGGTGTCGCGCGGCAGGCCCAGCGCCGCCATGCACTGATAAACCTCCTGAAAGAACGGCCGCAGGCCGTTGTTGGAACTGACACTGAATGCCGAGTGGCCGAGCTCGCGACGGCCGTCCTTGCCCAACGGCGGAGAAAATGGCTGTACAGGGTCACTGTTGGGCGCAAAGACGAAGAACTCCAGCTCGGTCGCAACGACCGGCGCCAGGCCCAAAGCGGCGTAGCTGGCGATCACCGCTTTGAGCAGCCCGCGGGTGGACAGCCCTGACGGCCGGCCATCGAGCTCATTGGCATCGCAGATCGCCAGCGCCAGGCCCTCTTCGCTCCAGGGCAAGCGGTGGATCTGCGCAGGCTCCGCCACCAGGGCCAGATCACCATCGTCGCTGCCGTAGTACTTCGCTGGCGGGTAGCCCCCCATGATGCATTGCAACAAGACGCCACGTGCCATTTGCAGGCGCCTGCCTTCGAGGAAGCCTTCGGCAGTCATGACCTTGCCACGAGGGACACCGTTAAGGTCGGGAGTGACACATTCGATCTGGTCGATGCCCTGGAGGTGCTCGGCGAGCGAGCGCGGGGCTGCGGTGGTCATGACGCTTGTCCTTGTTGTTATGGGCTGGCAACAACATAGGCTGGGGGTGTTTAAAATATCAAGCACCTGCATCCGCAACGACGCAGATCTTGCCCCCTCACTCGCGCAGGGTCATGCCATTGGACGGCAATGGCAGCGCCGTTTTATACCGCACCTGCTTCAAGGCAAAGCTCGACCGTATGTTCGCCACCCCCGGCAGTCGTGTCAGGTAATCGAGAAACCGCTCCAGCGCCTGGATGCTCGGCAACAGCACCCGTAACAAATAGTCGGGGTCGCCAGTCATCAGGTAGCACTCCATCACCTCCGGCCGCTCGGCGATTTCTTCCTCGAAGCGGTGCAGCGCTTGCTCTACCTGCTTCTCCAGGCTGACATGGATGAACACATTGACATCCAGCCCCAGCACCTCTGGCGACAGCAAGGTCACCTGCTGGCGGATCACACCCAGCTCTTCCATGGCCTTGACCCGGTTGAAACAGGGCGTGGGCGACAGGTTCACCGACCGCGCAAGTTCTGCGTTGGTGATGCGGGCGTTGTCCTGAAGGCTGTTGAGAATGCCGATATCGGTACGATCGAGTTTGCGCATGAGACAAAATCACCGGTTTTTTGTGTTTATGCGGAATGTTTATCTGCGCCGCTCGCTAAAGGCAATCAACTTGAGAGAAAAATTCTCCCGGCGTGTCACTACTATGTAATTGACGCTGACCTGCCAGTCACAAGCCGGTGATCAGCGGCGGCCGCTTCAGAGCTCACAAAAACAACATCCGAGCGAGCGTAAAAAGCATGAACGAGTACGCCCCCCTGCGTTTGCATGTGCCCGAGCCTACCGGCCGGCCAGGCTGCCAGACCGATTTTTCCTACCTGCGCCTGAACGACGCGGGTCAAGTCCGTAAACCGCCCATCGATGTCGATGCTGCCGACACTGCCGACCTGTCCAACAGCCTGGTCCGCGTGCTCGACGAGCACGGCGATGCGCTTGGCCCATGGGCCGAAGACATCGATCCGCAGCTACTGCGCCAAGGCATGCGCGCCATGCTCAAGACGCGGATCTTCGACAGCCGCATGGTGGTCGCCCAGCGCCAGAAGAAGATGTCCTTCTACATGCAGAGCCTGGGCGAAGAAGCCATCGGCAGCGCCCAGGCGCTGGCGCTGAACCGCACCGACATGTGCTTCCCCACCTACCGCCAGCAAAGCATCCTGATGGCCCGCGACGTGTCTCTGGTGGAAATGATCTGCCAGCTGTTGTCCAACGAACGCGACCCGCTCAAAGGCCGCCAGCTGCCGATCATGTATTCGGTGCGCGAAGCCGGCTTCTTCACCATCAGCGGCAACCTGGCGACGCAGTTCGTGCAGGCGGTCGGCTGGGCCATGGCCTCGGCGATCAAGGGCGATACCAAGATCGCCTCGGCCTGGATCGGCGATGGCGCCACGGCCGAGTCGGACTTCCACACCGCGCTGACCTTCGCCCACGTATACCGCGCCCCGGTGATCCTCAACGTGGTCAACAACCAATGGGCGATCTCCACCTTCCAGGCCATCGCCGGCGGTGAATCGACCACCTTCGCCGGCCGTGGCGTGGGTTGCGGTATCGCCTCCCTGCGGGTGGACGGCAACGATTTCGTCGCTGTATATGCCGCCTCGCGCTGGGCCGCCGAACGCGCCCGCCGCGGCTTGGGCCCGTGCCTGATCGAGTGGGTCACCTACCGCGCCGGCCCGCACTCAACCTCCGACGACCCGTCCAAGTACCGCCCTGCCGACGACTGGAGCCACTTCCCGCTGGGCGACCCGATCGCCCGCCTGAAGCAGCACCTGATCAAGATCGGCCACTGGTCCGAGGAAGAACACCAGGCCGTCACCGCCGAGTTCGAAGCGGCCGTCATCGCCGCGCAAAAGGAAGCCGAACAATACGGCACCCTGGCCAACGGCCACATCCCGAGTGCAGCCTCGATGTTCGAGGACGTGTACAAGGAAATGCCCGATCACCTGCGCCGTCAGCGCCAGGAACTGGGGGTTTGAGATGAACGACCACAACAACAGCATCAAACCGGAAACCGCCATGGCCACCACTACCATGACCATGATCCAGGCCCTGCGCTCGGCCATGGATGTCATGCTTGAGCGCGACGACAACGTGGTGATCTACGGCCAGGACGTGGGTTACTTCGGCGGCGTGTTCCGCTGCACCGAGGGCCTGCAGACCAAGTACGGCAAGTCGCGCGTGTTCGACGCGCCGATCTCCGAGAGCGGTATCGTCGGCACCGCCGTGGGCATGGGTGCCTATGGCCTGCGACCGGTGGTGGAAATCCAGTTCGCCGATTACTTCTACCCCGCCTCCGACCAGATCGTCTCGGAAATGGCGCGCCTGCGCTATCGCTCGGCCGGCGAATTCATCTCGCCACTGACCCTGCGCATGCCCTGCGGTGGCGGCATCTACGGTGGCCAGACCCACAGCCAGAGCCCCGAAGCGATGTTCACTCAGGTGTGCGGCCTGCGCACGGTCATGCCCTCCAACCCGTACGATGCCAAAGGCCTGCTGATCGCCTCGATCGAATGCGATGACCCGGTGATCTTCCTGGAGCCCAAGCGCCTGTACAACGGCCCGTTCGACGGCCACCACGACCGCCCGGTGACCCCGTGGTCCAAGCACCCGCAAAGTGCCGTGCCGGACGGTTACTACACCGTGCCGCTGGACAAAGCGGCCATCACCCGCCCGGGCAACGACGTCACCGTATTGACCTACGGCACCACGGTCTACGTGGCCCAGGTGGCCGCCGAGGAAACCGGCGTGGATGCCGAAGTGATTGACCTGCGCAGCCTCTGGCCGCTGGACCTGGACACCATCGTCGCGTCGGTGAAGAAGACCGGCCGCTGCGTGGTGGTGCATGAAGCCACCCGTACCTGCGGCTTCGGCGCCGAACTGGTAGCGCTGGTGCAGGAGCATTGCTTCCATCACCTCGAAGCGCCCATCGAGCGCGTCACCGGTTGGGACACGCCCTACCCTCACGCACAGGAATGGGCGTATTTCCCAGGCCCTTCGCGGGTAGGCGCGGCATTGAAACGGGTCATGGAGGTCTGAATGGGCACGCACGTCATCAAGATGCCGGACATTGGCGAAGGCATCGCGCAAGTCGAGCTGGTCGAATGGTTCGTCAAGGTCGGCGATGTGATCGCCGAAGACCAGGTGGTGGCCGATGTCATGACTGACAAGGCCACCGTGGAAATCCCTTCGCCGGTCAGCGGCAAGGTGCTGGCCCTGGGCGGCCAGCCGGGTGAAGTGATGGCGGTCGGCAGCGAGCTGATCCGCATCGAAGTGGAAGGCAGCGGCAACCATGTCGATGTGCCGCAGGCCAAGCCGGTAGAAGCCCCGGCAGCCGCCAAGGCAGAACCGCGTGTCGAACCGCAACCGGTAGCCAGCCCGGCTGTCTCGGCGCACACCGCCGCGCCGATCGTGGCGCGCCAGGCCGACGAAAAACCTCTGGCCTCGCCTGCCGTGCGCAAGCGCGCCCTGGATGCCGGCATCGAACTGCGTTACGTGCATGGCAGCGGCCCGGCCGGGCGCATCCTGCACGAAGACCTGGATGCATTCATCAGCAAGCCGCAGAGCCCTGCGGGCCAGGCGCCGGGCGGCTACGCGAAACGCACCGACAGCGAACAGGTGCAAGTGATCGGCCTGCGCCGCAAGATCGCCCAGCGCATGCAGGATGCCAAGCGCCGTGTGGCGCACTTCAGTTATGTCGAGGAAATCGATGTTACTGCACTCGAAGCCCTGCGCCAGCAGCTCAACAGCAAGCACGGCGATAGCCGCGGCAAACTGACCCTGCTGCCATTCCTGGTCCGCGCCCTGGTCGTGGCACTGCGCGACTTCCCGCAGATCAACGCGACCTACGACGACGAAGCCCAGGTCATCACCCGCCATGGCGCGGTACATGTGGGGATCGCCACACAGGGCGACAACGGGCTGATGGTACCGGTGCTGCGCCACGCCGAAGCGGGCAGCCTGTGGGGCAACGCCAGCGAGATTTCCCGACTGGCGAGCGCCGCACGTAACAACAAGGCCAGCCGCGAGGAACTGTCCGGCTCCACCATCACCCTGACCAGCCTCGGCGCCCTGGGTGGCATCGTCAGCACGCCGGTGGTCAACACGCCGGAAGTGGCGATCGTCGGGGTCAACCGTATCGTCGAGCGGCCGATGGTGATCGATGGCCAGATCGTTATTCGCAAGATGATGAACCTGTCCAGCTCGTTCGACCACCGTGTGGTCGATGGCATGGATGCCGCGCTGTTCATACAGGCTGTACGTGGCCTGCTTGAACAACCCGCCTGCCTGTTCGTGGAGTGAGCATGCAACAGACTACCGACACCACCCTGCTGATCATCGGCGGCGGCCCTGGCGGCTACGTGGCCGCCATCCGCGCCGGGCAACTGGGCATCCCCACCGTGCTGGTGGAAGGCCAGGCGCTGGGCGGCACCTGCCTGAACATCGGCTGCATCCCGTCCAAGGCACTGATCCATGTGGCCGAGCAGTTCCATCAGGCATCCCGCTACACCGAGCCGTCCGAACTCGGCATCAGCGTCTCCACGCCACGCCTGGACATCGGCCGCAGCGTGGCCTGGAAGGACGGCATCGTTGACCGACTGACCACTGGCGTCGCTGCACTCCTGAAAAAACACGGGGTCAAGGTCATCCATGGCTGGGCGAAGATCCTCGACGGCAAGCACGTCGACGTCGATGGCCAGCGCATCCAGTGCGAGCACCTGCTGCTGGCCACCGGCTCGAACAGCGTCGAACTGCCCATGCTGCCGCTGGGCGGGCCGATCATCTCTTCGACCGAAGCCCTGGCCCCCCGAACATTGCCCCAGCATCTGGTGGTGGTTGGCGGCGGCTATATCGGCCTGGAGCTAGGCATCGCCTACCGCAAACTGGGCGCGCAGGTGAGCGTGGTGGAGGCGCGTGAGCGCATCTTGCCGACCTACGACAGCGAGCTGACCGCGCCGGTGGCCGAATCGCTGAAGAAGCTGGGCATCGCTGTGCACCTTGGGCACAGCGTCGAAGGTTACGACAGCGGTTGCTTGCTGGCCCGCGATGCTCAAGGTGCACAGCTGCGCCTGGATGCCGACCGGGTGCTGGTGGCCGTCGGCCGCCGCCCGCGCACGCAGGGCTTCAACCTGGAAAGCCTCGAACTGAAAATGAACGGTGCGGCCATCGCCATCGACGCACGCTGTCAGACCAGCATGCGCAACGTCTGGGCCATCGGTGACGTGGCCGGCGAACCGATGCTGGCACACCGAGCAATGGCGCAAGGTGAAATGGTCGCAGAAATCATTGCCGGCAAGGCACGACGGTTCGAACCCTGCGCAATTGCAGCAGTGTGTTTTACAGACCCGGAAGTCGTTGTGGTCGGCAAGACCCCGGAACAGGCCAGCCAGCAAGGGCTGGACTGCATCGTCGCGCAGTTCCCCTTCGCCGCCAATGGCCGCGCCATGAGCCTGGAGTCGAAAACCGGCTTCGTGCGCGTGGTGGCGCGGCGTGACAATCACGTGATCCTGGGTTGGCAGGCAGTGGGCGTGGCGGTTTCAGAGCTGTCCACAGCGTTTGCCCAGTCACTGGAGATGGGCGCGCGACTGGAGGATATCGCGGGCACTATCCACGCTCACCCGACCCTGGGCGAAGCGGTGCAGGAAGCGGCATTGCGCGCGCTGGGCCACGCATTGCATATCTGACACTGAAGCGGCTGCGGCCTTTGAGATCTAGCACCCCCTCACGACGCTAGATCTCAAAGGCGCTAACATGCTCAAGACCAGACCAAGCACGGAGGAATATAGGCGCAATACGGCGACGTGATAGGACATTTCCTCAATTGACGTCAGCACGCCGTATAATTCTGCCCCCCGAAATCCGATGATGTTTTCTCATGAAGAAACTGCTGTACGTCGTTACCCTCGCCCTCTCTGTCATCCCTGCCGCCTTCGCCAATCCCCCCGCAACGTTTACCGAAGCCAAGGTTGTCGCCAAGCAGAAAATCTTCCTCGACCAGGCAAACAGCCCAATGGGCGAACTGTACTGTGGCTGCAAATGGACCTGGGTCGGCAAGTCCGGTGGCCGGGTCGACCCCAAATCCTGCGGCTACGAAACCCGCAAGGTACAGACCCGCGCCGAACGTACCGAATGGGAGCACATCGTGCCGGCCTGGACTTTTGGCCACCAACGTAAATGCTGGCAGAACGGTGGTCGCGAGCATTGTGTCAATGAAGACCCGACCTTCCGCGCCATGGAGGCAGACCTGTTCAACCTCTATCCGTCCGTGGGTGAAGTGAACGGTGACCGCAGCAATTTCAACTACGGCATGGTTTCAGGCGTTGCGCGCCAGTATGGACAGTGCACCACCAAGGTCGACTTCCAGCAGAAAACCGCCGAGCCGCGTGACGAAGTGAAAGGCCTGGTTGCGCGTACCACGTTCTACATGTTCGACCGGTACAAATTGAGCATGTCGCGACAGCAGCAGCAGGTGCTCATGGCCTGGGATAAGCAGCACCCGGTGTCGGCGTGGGAAAAGCAGCGCAATCAGCGAATCGCCGCGATCATGGGGCATTCGAACCCCTTCGTCACCGGCGAGCGGAAATGGACGCTGGGCTACAAGCCTGCCGGGGCTATGGACGTGGTAGCTTCGGCAACCCCGAAAACGGCTGCCAGGGATATCGGCAAGCCGACCCTGGCGAGTGCGTCAACTGGCGGTGCGATCATTGGCAACCGCAACAGTCACGTGTACTACCTGGCCAGCGGTTGCCCAGGGTATAGCCAGGTCGCTCAGAAAAATCAGGTGGCATTTGGCAGTGAAGCAGAAGCGCAGAGTGCAGGTTACCGCAAGGCGGGTAACTGCAAGTAGGCGAATGGAGCGAGAGAAAATATGGCGTCCCAGGGCAGGTTCGAACTGCCAACCTTCCCCTTAGGAGGGGGATGCTCTATCCAATTGAGCTACTGAGACACAAGAACCGGCAGCGAATGCTGCGCAGCTGGACGGCGAGCATGTTAACCAGAGGGCAGCCGTTTGTCATGCATCTATCGGGCTTTTTGCACGTAGGGTTTTTCCGATGCTTGTCAAACGGACACCCCCTGCTGACGCAGCAGGTCGATCAATGTGCAGACCGCCGTGGCCAGGGAGCCGGAGTTGTCTAACACATGCACGCTGGGATCGGGACATGCCTGGAGCCTGGCACTGCGCGCCAGGCGCTGATCGATCTCTTGCGGTGCCTCCCTGCCTCTGGCAAGCAGGCGCGCGCGCAGCACCTCCGGCTTAACCTCCAGGCGCACTGCAAGCAGACCGGGATAGCGCCTACGCGCCTCGTCCAGATAGCCTCGGGAACCATTGACCAGCACTGATCGCCCTTGCGCGAGCCAAACGTCCACTTGCTTGGGTATCCCATACTCCAGACCGTTGGCTTGCCAATGCATGGCAAATTCGCCTGCCGCACTCATCGCTTCGAAGCGCTCTGGCGTGACGCTTTGCGCCGCCTCACCTGTGGCCTCTGCAGAACGTGTGATGACTCGCCGGGCAATTTCCACACCTGCGCCAGCCAGTTGCGCGCGAGCGGCCTCGATCAGGGAATCTTTTCCTGAACCAGAGGGTCCTATCAGATATATCAGGACACCTGAGGCTTTACCTTGGGAGCTTGCGTCATGTTGCATAGCCACTATGCTCTATGGAAGGAAACCTGCGCATTTTAAGGGTTTTCTCTACCCTTTGCCGCGTTTTACGGGTTTTTGACGGCAAAGGGCTGACGGTAAGGCGAGCCTGGAAATGCAAAACTTTTCCAACCAGTACTCATTTCTGATAATTGGTACTGGCAAAAAGCCTTTACCGGGATCACTATTTGTCACAGAATTGACGCCAAGGAAACGGCGACCTTGAGGCAAGATGAGCACCAAATTTTCCAGGCGGTTGAACATTTTGTCGTCGCCACGGTCGTACCAGCATCCCGTGCGGCCAATTTGTGAACCGCTTCCCCTGAACCAAAAACCGGTTAATTTATATGCGCCCAATGAAACAGGCTATTTATTCGAGCCGCACCGCTGACAAGTTCGTCGTCCGCCTGCCAGACGGAATGCGTGAGCGCATTGCCGAGGTAGCGCGCAACCATCACCGCAGCATGAACTCCGAGATCATCGCACGCCTGGAGCAGAGCCTTATCCAGGAAGGTGCGCTGGGCGACGAGCTGAGCATGCGCCTGGACAGCCCCGAGCTGTCGCTGCATGAGCGCGAGTTGTTGCAACGCTTCCGCCAGCTGTCCCACCGACAGCAGAACGCGCTGGTCGCCCTCATCGCTCACGATGTGGAAATGGCAGCCGACGCCTCCTGAGGCGCGTAGCGAGAACAAAAAAAAGCCAGCGTAAGCTGGCTTTTTTGTTGGGTTGCGCACAGGCCTTGGTCGCTCTGGCGTGCACTTCCCAATATCAAAGCAGGAACAGCGTAGCCAGCCCCAGGAAGATGAAGAACCCACCACTGTCGGTCACGGCAGTGATCATCACACTGGACCCCATGGCAGGGTCGCGCCCCAGGCGCGTCAGAGTCATCGGGATCAACACCCCCATGAGCGCGGCCAGCAGCAGGTTCAAGGTCATGGCCGCAGTCATCACCAACCCCAACGACCAGCTGTCATACAGCCAGAACGCCACAGCACCGATCACTCCACCCCAGATCAGGCCATTGAGCAGCGACACCGCCAGCTCCTTGCGCATAAGACGGCTTGTATTACCCGGCGACACTTGGTCCAACGCCATGGCGCGAACGATCATGGTAATGGTCTGGTTGCCTGAATTGCCGCCAATACCCGCTACGATCGGCATCAGCGCCGCCAGTGCCACGAGCTTCTCGATCGAACCCTCGAACAGGCCGATCACACGCGAGGCCAGAAACGCGGTTATCAGGTTGATCGCCAGCCAGGCCCAACGGTTTCGCAATGAACGCCAGACTGAGGCGAAGATGTCTTCCTCCTCACGCAGACCAGCCATGTTGAGAACTTCACTCTCGCTCTCTTCACGAATCAGGTCGACCATCTCATCGATGGTCAAACGGCCGATCAGGCGGTCGCTCTTGTCCACCACCGGTGCCGAAACCAGGTCATAACGCTCGAAAGCCTGCGCCGCATCGTAGGCATCTTCGTCAGGGTGGAAGGAAACCGGATCAATCGCCATGACCTCCGCGACCTTCTTGTCCGGATCGTTGACCAACAGACGCTTGATCGGCAACACACCCTTGAGGATGCCGTCGTAGTCGACTACGAACAGTTTGTCCGTGTGGTTGGGCAGCTCTTTAAGGCGGCGCAGGTAACGCAGAACCACTTCCAGGCTGACATCTTCACGGATGGTCACCATCTCGAAGTCCATCAGCGCACCGACCTGCTCCTCGTCGTAGCTCAACGCCGAGCGCACACGCTCGCGCTGCTGGGCATCGAGGCTTTCCATCAGCTCGTGAACGACATCACGCGGCAGCTCCGCCGCCAGGTCCGCCAGCTCATCGGCGTCCATTTCCTTGGCCGCAGCGAGAATCTCGTGATCGTCCATGTCGGCGATCAGCGATTGACGAACCGAGTCGGAAACTTCAAGCAAGATGTCGCCGTCACGATCCGAGCGCACCAGCTGCCAGACCGTCAGGCGGTCTTCCAGGGGCAATGCTTCGAGGATATAGGCGATATCTGCAGGGTGCAGGTCGTCGAGCTTGCGCTGCAACTCGACGAGGTTTTGACGGTGGACGAGGTTTTCCACCAGGTCGTGGTGATGACCTTCCTGACGGTGGGTCAGGTCCTCAACCACGCGTTGGCGCTGCAACAGTTCGACCACCTGGGCCAGGCGATCCTGCAGGCTCTCTTGCGCTTTCTTTACTTCTACTTCAGTCATAGGCGAACTCCACTCCCAGCAGCGGAGCACGCCGGGGGATTCAATCGGTCAGATCAGGCTGTAAGAATCTTGTTAAGAAGTAACTACTGGGTAAGTCCATGGTGGTATTCCACAAGCCCCGGCGGGGCTGACGGGCGCAATCATACACTGCCTAAGCTGTCAGATCGCTTAAATTTTTGGCCAGAACAATCGTTTGCGCGATAAAGCTATGACAACGCTCGAAGCCATGTGTGCGACGGCACGAGCCAAAGAAAAAACACATGCGGCGCGCAAAGAAGTGTCGGGCGGGTTATTTTCAGTCTAGCGGGCATCACTGATAAATCAGTGAACGACAGAAAACAAAAAGCCCGCTCAATTGAGCGGGCTTCTTGATATGTGGCGGACTCAGGAGGATTCGAACCTCCGACCGCTCGGTTCGTAGCCGAGTACTCTATCCAGCTGAGCTATGAGTCCGTAGTTGGTAGTTTTAGGCCAGATTACCACTGGCTTACTGAAGTCGCTTTGCAAGCAGAACCACTTCAAAAGTGGCGGACTCAGGAGGATTCGAACCTCCGACCGCTCGGTTCGTAGCCGAGTACTCTATCCAGCTG